>NZ_DASRSY010000205.1:0-2499 GCF_035656215.1 Paraburkholderia sp. | reverse complement strand
CGCCGGCGCAGTGGCGTCGTCCAGGTCAACATCGCTGTCGGCGGCATCCTGTTCGCTCAATGCGTCCTCGACGAATGCGCCGGCCTGGACGGCCTCGTCCGGGGCGAACTCGGCTTGGAAACCGGGGGTGAGTGCGTCGGTTAGCTTTTCGCGCATGGCCTCGGCCGCGTTTGCTTCGTCGTCGAAGCTGACCGGCAGCAGCTCGTTGTTGGTGGTGTCGGTGTTGCCGCTAATCGCTTCTTGCTGGGTCGTGTTTTCGGTGCTCATCTCACTTCTCCTTGCGTTTGCTGTAGTCGGGCTTGCCTTTCACATCCGGGTACGTCTGCGTGCATGTGGGATAGCCGCTGCACGACCAAAAGCTGGTCCCCGGTTTTTTGCCGGCCCGGCGACACAAGCCTTTGCCGCAAGCCATGCACTTGTGAATCTCCGACACCTTCACTGCCTCTTTCGCGCCGGCGATTTTCACGGAACCACTGTTTGCCTTTACTACTTGCTCACGTATGAAGGCTTCTTGCTTTGCAATGAAGTCGTCCACGTCTGAATTGCCTTGCTCGATGCTCATGAGCATGCGCTCGTACAAGGCGGTAAGAACCGGGCTTTTCACGACTTCCGGCAGCGCGTCGATCATGCTGCGCCCCAGCGTCGTGCTGATAATTTGCTTGCCCTTCAGTTCGAGAAATTCGCGTCGCTTTAATTCCGAAATGATCGACGCACGGGTTGCTGACGTGCCGATGCCGTCGCCTTCGCGCAGCATTTTCTTGTGTTCGGAATCGCTGACGAATTTATGGATGTTCTCCATTGCACGGGTCAGCGTGCCTTCGGTGAATCGGCTCGGCGGCTTCGTCTTCGAGTCCTGGCGCGTGGCTTTGACGCAAGCCACGTCATCGCCGGCCTTCATCGCCGGCAGACTCTGATTCTCGCCGTCGCTGGCGTCGTCGCCTTCCGATTCCTCGTCGGCTTCGGCGTACACGTCACGCCAGCCGTTGCGGGTTACCACCTTGCCCTTAGCCTCGAAACGCTCGCCGGCTACGTCCAGCGCGACGGTAGTGCTGAGGTATTCGTGTTGTGGGTAGAACTGCGCGACGTAGGCGCGCACGATCAGCCCGTACACGTTTTGCTCCTGCTCTGATAGCGCCCCGGCGCTGCCCGTGTGCATCGTCGGGATGATGCCGTGGTGCGCGGTGATCTTGCTGTCGTCCCATGTTTTCGACTTGATGCGTGGGTCGGCTCCATCGACGATGCCGCCCAGCTCGGGATTGACTTGCTTGATCGCGGCGAGCACGCGCGGTGCGTCGGCGTGTTGCGACTCTGGCAGGTAGGCACAGTCGGTACGCGGATAGCTGGTCAATTTCGCTTCGTAAAGTGATTGGCAAACTTCAAGCACGTCCGCTGCGCTGTAGCCGAACTTGTTGGACGCCAGTAGGGTTATGTCCGACAGCGAATAGGCTTTCGGCTGGTTCTGTTTTTTCGGTTCTTGCTTGTATTCCGTGATGCGCCCGGTCTTGCCGCTGACGCTCTCGACCAGGCTGTTTGCAATCGCGGTATCGACAAGTCGTCCTTCCGAATCCAGGCCCGCTTGATCTTCCTGCGCCCGCCAGGCGGCTAGGAACACGCCGCCTTCGTGTTTGATCGCGGCCCGGATGGTGTGGAACGGGATCGGCTTGAATGCTTCGATTTCGCGGTCCCTGGTCACAACCAGGGCCAGCGTCGGGGTCTGCACACGGCCTACGGTCAGCAAGGCGCGTGAGCCGCCGCGTTGCGCCCGCAAGGTGTACGCCCGGCTGAAATTCATGCCGATCAACCAGTCCGCTCGGCCTCGGGCCTGGGCAGCTCCGGCGAAGCCCTGATAAGCCGCGTTGTCTTTGAGTGCGGCAAGCCCGCGCTGCACCGATACCGAATCTTGCGCCGACACCCAAAAGCGCCGGGCGGGCTTGGTGCAATGAAAGTGTTCCAGCACTTCGTCGATCAGTAACTGGCCCTCGCGGTCGGGGTCGCCGGCGTTGACGATTTCGGTGGCGTCTTTCAGCAGCCGCCCGATCACGGCGAGCTGCTGCTTGGCATCCTCGCGCGGCCGCATGATCCACGTTTCGGGGATGATCGGCAGTTCCTCGATGCGCCAGATTTTTTTGCCGTTGGTCGGGCTGCGTGGCACATCGTCCGGGGTGTATTCGTCCGGCTCGGCCTGTTCGAGCATGTGCCCGAAGCACCAGGTTATTTTGTCTTTGCCGCATTCAATGAAGCCGTCGCCCTTCCCCGTGACACCCAGCTCGCCGGCGATGGCTTTGGCGACTGACGGTTTTTCCGCGATGAATAAACGCATGGTCTTTTCCTCGAAATTCGTTGGTCGTTGTTACCAAGTCCACACTGGCCGGATCACGGCCTTCACTTGCGCGCTCGTCACCGGGCCGAAGTAACGCGCGTCGAATGACGTGGCGCTACGGTCGGTCATCAGGAGCAATTCGGATTCGCCCAGCGTGTAGCGCTCGTCGCTCATGCGCG
>NZ_DASRSY010000204.1:0-18852 GCF_035656215.1 Paraburkholderia sp. | reverse complement strand
TGCAGTCGCGCTGATTTTCTTTCTGCGCATGCGCATCGAGGATATGGCGGGCAAGGTGGGCACAAAGCAGGCGTCAGTCGGCGGTTTCGAAACCGAAGACGTGTTGTATCTGCTACCTATTGTCACGCTGACGAGCGTCGTCATGCCGTTCGTCGTGGTCGCGTCGATCGGCGCGCCGCTCTTTGCCGCCTGGGTGGTGGTCGATTACTGGCGCGTTTCGCGCCGCGCCGCACAGTCGGCGGTCGCTCCCGCCAAGGGGTCTGAAACCAGTCAAATGTGGGCCAGTGAATGAGTATGCACGCCGAAGACGACGTGATCGCACCAATCTCAGTTGAACGTTCGCCGGCCTCGTTGTCGGCCGTGCCGGCTACGCCGGCGCCGAATGCCGATCGCGCGGTTGCGAGCCGGACGCGTACATTCGACACCCCGCGTCTCTCCAGAGATTTCACCGGTCAGGGCGCGTTCCTGTATCTGGACGATTTCCTCGCGCCCGAAGTCACCGCCCAGCTCGTCCAGAGCGCGCGGGATCTCCTCGACGAAGTGAATCGCAACTATCTGCCGGGCCACAAGCAGGGCGGCAGCGTAAGCCGCCATACGATCGACCGCCTTGCACCGTTCATCGCCGAGCTGTATCGCTCGAAGGAACTGATCGGCTGGCTCGAACAGCTGAGCGGCGACAAGCTGCAAGTCTCGCCCGCGGACGACCCGCACGCGTATGCGCTGTATTACTACACGCGTGCCGGCGACCACATCGGCTGGCACTACGATACTTCGTACTATGACGGCCGCCGCTACACGCTGCTGCTCGGCGTGATCGACGAATCGTCGTGCCGCCTTGACTACGAATTGCATACGCGCAATCCGGACGTGGCCGATCAACCCGGTTCGGTACAGATTCCGCCGGGAGGTCTGGTGTTCTTCGACGGCGACAAGCTGCGGCATCGCATCACGCCGGCTGCCGCGAATGAAATGCGCGTGTCGCTCACCTTCGAATACGTCACCGACCCGAACATGCGGCCGTGGCGCCGTTTCATCTCGAACATGAAGGACGCGATCGCGTACTTCGGTTTCCGCCAGGTCTACCGTCAGATGACGAGGCGTGGCAAGGACCACGCATGACACGCGCCGCCCTGATTCTGCTGTCGATCGGGACGGCGCTGTTTGTCGGTCTGCTCGCGTGGCAGGGTTTCGGCTCGGTTGCCTCGGCGCTGGCCGCGGCAGGCTGGGGGCTCGCGCTCGTCGCGGCGTTCCACCTCGTGCCGCTGGTACTCGACGCCGGTGCGATCTCGGTGCTGTTCCCGCGCCATCGCGACAACGTGCATCACGATGTAACGCTGCGCGACGCGCTGTTCGTGCGCTGGATCGGCGAATCGGTGAATAGCCTGTTGCCGGCCGGCCAGATCGGCGGCCCTGTGGTAATGGTGCGACAACTGTCCCAGCGCGGCATGCGTATGCGCGACGCGGCTGCCGCGATCACCGTCAGCACCACGGCGCAGGCCCTCGCGCAAATCGTCTTTGCTCTGCTCGGGCTGCTGCTGTTCGGCGCTTATGCCGCGCACGGCGCGCTTCACGACCTGCGAATTGCCACGTTGATCGCCACCGGCGTGCTGGGCGCGATGATCGTGGGCTTTTACTATGCACAGCGGCGTGGCCTGTTCAGTCGTCTGCTGGGTGTGGTGTCGAAGGTGTTCGGCAAGCGCGACTGGTCGTCGCTCACCACGCGCGCCGAAGCCGTCGACGCCGCCGTGCAGGCGATGTACCGCGAGCGCGGCCGCGTCGCGGCGAGCTTCGCACTGAGTCTGGTGGGCTGGATCGTCGGCACGGTCGAGGTGTGGCTCGCGCTGCGCTTTCTCGGTCATCCGGTCGACTGGGTCGATGCGCTCCTGCTTGAAAGTCTCGGGCAGGCGATTCGCGGCGCAGCCTTCATGATCCCGGGCTCGCTCGGCGTCCAGGAAGGTGGTTATCTACTGCTCGCGCCGCTCGTGGGTTTGCCGCCGGATGCGGCGCTGGCGTTGTCGCTCGCCAAGCGCGCGCGTGAAATCCTGTTAGGTTTGCCGGGGCTACTGGTTTTGCACTTCAGCGAACGAAGCTGGAAACGGCGGCGCGCTACGACGCGCGTGCCGGTTGTCGATTAATCTCCGTATTTTCTCAAAGGACCGCGCATGCGTGCCATCATCCTCGCAGCGGGCCTCGGCCTGCGTCTCCAGCAACCGCCGCAGGCACAGTTCCCGAAGTGCCTGCTGCAGTTCGACGGCATGAGCCTGCTCGAACGGCATCTGCAGATGCTTGAAACCGCCGGCGTGACCGACGTCGTGCTGGCGCTCGGTTTTCAGCCGGAATCGGTGCAGGCTGAACTGGAGCGGATCAACTGGCCGCATAAGGTGCAAACCGTGCTGAATCCGCGTTTCGACCTGGGCAGCGTGTTGACGGTGCATACGGTGGCCGAGGCGCTGACGCGCGGCGGCGACGTGCTGCTGATGGACGCCGACGTGCTTTACGACGAGCGCATCCTGAGCGCATTGGTGGCGGGCGAAACGGTCAACCGTCTGTTGATCGACCGTGATTTCGAAGCCGGCGACGAACCCGTCAAGCTGTGTCTGAAAGACGGCGTGCCGGTCGAATTGCGCAAGCAGCTCGCCGTCAATCTCGAGTACGACACCATCGGCGAATCGGTCGGCTTCTTCCGCTTCCGTCAGGAAACCGCGCAACGTTTCACGGAGATCGTCGCGGGCTACGTGGATAGCGGCCGAGCCAACATGCCGCACGAAGAAGCGGTGCGCGACCTGCTGCTGGAGCGCAGCC
Organism: Paraburkholderia sp.; assembly: GCF_035656215.1. Taxonomy (GTDB): domain Bacteria; phylum Pseudomonadota; class Gammaproteobacteria; order Burkholderiales; family Burkholderiaceae; genus Paraburkholderia. The sequence goes on along the minus strand of NZ_DASRSY010000204.1, from coordinate 16,050 downwards.
AGGTGTTCGATACCGCCGACGTGACCGGCTCGCCGTGGATCGAGATCGATTTCCCGAACGACGTCGCTCGTGCGAGCACCGAGATTCTGCCGCAGCTGCAACCGCTGGTCAGCGCGTCGCGTTAAGTCTCCTCTCAGCATTTTTCTGCTGTATTGCATGGTGAGCCGGCTGTATGCCGGCTCACTGTCGCTTCGTTTTTCCCTTCGCTTTTCTTTTCGTTTCCGCTCCTGTTTTTCGTAGGTCCTTCCGCTTCGTTGTGCGCTCAACCATTGGGCGTCAGATAGCGGCGCGCCATTGGCACGAGTACAAAAAGACCTCGCTTAACAACATCTGTTGTCGATGCGATGCCATAATCGCAGCTTTACACCGGCGGCTTTGCAACCCGCCGTCATGCCAATGCCTCTCGCTTTAGGCACTTTCATTGTTCCGCTGATCGTCGCGTGTGCGATGTTCATGGAAAACGTGGACGGTACGGTCATCGTGACGTCGCTGCCAGTTCTGGCACGCGATCTCGGCCAGGATCCCATCACCCTCAAGCTTGCCGTGACGGCTTACGTCATCGGCCTCGGCGTGTTCATTCCGATTTGTGGCTGGGTCGCGGACCGCTTCGGTTCGCGCACGGTGTTTCGCACGGCAATCGGCATCTTCATCGCCGGCTCGCTGATGTGCGCCGCGTCCACTTCGCTCGGCACCTTCGTGGTTGCGCGCTTCGTGCAGGGGATCGGCGGCGCGATGATGGTGCCGGTGGGGCGCATCATCATTTTTCGCTCGGTGCCGAAGTCGGACTTCATCCGCGCGGTCAACTATCTGACGGTGCCTGCGCTGCTCGGGCCGGTAGTTGGGCCGCCGCTCGGCGGCTTCATCACGACGTATCTGCACTGGCGTCTGATTTTCTTCATCAACATTCCGATTGGCCTGCTCGGCATCTGGCTCGCGAACAAGCACATCGCCAACGTGCGCGAAGCGCATCCCGGGCGGCTCGACTGGACCGGCTTCGCGTTGTCGGCGAGCGGCGCGTCGCTGTTCATGCTGGGGCTCTCGCTGATAGGCGGCGAACTGGTCTCGAACACAGTATCGGTCAGCATGTGCGCGATCGGCGTGCTGCTGCTGGTGATGTACGTGCGGTACGCGAACCGCGTCGAATTGCCGGTGCTCGATTTGCGGCTGTTGCGTATTCCGAGTTTTCACGCGAGCGTGATTGGTGGCTCGCTGTTTCGCATCGGCCTCGGCGCGGTGCCGTTTCTGTTGCCGCTTGCGTTGCAGGAAGGCCTGGGCATGACGGCGTTCAAGTCGGGGTCGATCACCTGCGCGTCCGCGTTCGGCTCGCTCTTCATGAAGGCGGCCGCGTCACGCTTTCTCGGGCGTTTCGGTTTCCGCTCGGTGCTCATGTTCAATGCGGGCTGCGCGGGCCTGGCTATCGCGGTCTACGGTCTGTTCTTTCCCGGCACGCCGCATTGGCTGATCTGGTGCGTCGTGCTGTTCGGCGGCTTCTTCCCATCGTTGCAGTTCACCTCGTTGAATACCCTGGCGTATGCGGATATTCCGAGCCGCGACGTTGGCCGCGCGACGAGCGTCGCGAGTGTGATCCAGCAGATTTCGTTGGGACTCGGTGTGACGATCGGCGGCATCGTGCTGCAAATCTCGCATAACGTGCAGGGTCATTCGGCCATCGTGTTCTCCGACTTCTGGCCGGCGTTTCTGGTGGTCGGCCTGTTCTCGTTCCTGTCCATTCCGGTGACCGCGCGCTTGCCGCATGGCGCCGGCGATGAGATCGCGCGCGGTAGCAGAGGGTCTGCTTAGGCAAACTGCGGCGCACGGGCTTCGCTTCACGCGAAGCCGTGCGCCTTATTCAATCTCGACTCAAGTGTTGTGAGCCCGCTCGGTCGGGTTGCCCTTGGTCTGGAACACCGACAGATCTGGATACATGCTGCGCATCTTCTGCCATTCGGCTGCGTTGTAGAACTCGCACGGATTATCTGACGACGCAGTAGTGAAACGCTTGGCCACTTCGACACAGAAGCGCACCGTTTCCGCAATATCGATCTCGTGGTTAGCGCTGGAATCGCTGCCGCCTACCACCGATTGGGCCGTCACCGCCACGCCTACTACCGGCGCGCTCGTGGCGATATGCGGTTGCATGATGCTGTTGAAATGGTAAAGCCCGTTGTCGTACGGCGTGATGTCCTGCTGGCTGATCGGCAGCGTAACCGCGGGCCGGCCCGTGGTCGATTCCATGATTTTCACCAGATCCGGTGAGAGCCGGAGCAGGTAGCCTTGCATCGCAGTCGCCGAAATGGCGAAGCCGCGTTGCTTGATGATGCTGTTGCCCTTCGAAGCATCGAGCGACAGAATCGCATCCATCTCTGGCGAGACTTCGTAGACGTTCATCGTTTCGGACGAGACCGGCATACCCATGAAAGGCACGCCGTCGTTGTAGCTCATCGACACATCTGTCGCAATGTGCGTCGTGGCGAGCACGTCGCCTGGCAGATGATCGCCGCGCTGTTTCATCTGGGCGAGCTTGAGCGCCGCGGCGATTGTGCCGAGCGGGCCGTCCGCGTCCGATACCATGCCGATGCGTACCGGTCGTGCACCGATCGCGCCATTGCGGCCGATGATGCCTAATGTCCGTGCGCTGCCGCCGCCGGTCTTGCCATTCGTGCCGGGAATGAGGATGGAGACGAAATCGGTGGTCTTCGAGGTGTCCTCCGGCGGTTCGTCGTTGACGGTCGTGACGGTGACTTTCACACCGAGTTCGGCATAGGACGCGAACATGTCTACGATGGTCTGACCGTTCACAACGGCGCTGTCGAGCGCTTCATAGACGATAAGGGTGGGTTGCAATGACATGATAAAAAACCTCCCGAAACTGAATGGAGCAAAAAATCCGCCCCGCCGCGTACCTGAGGTAGTGCGGTGAAGCAGTGCGATGAGGCGATGAAGAAATCAGAACGAATGGCGTAGACCCACCATCACGGTGGTCTGATTGTTGTTGCCGTTGAGCGCCTTGCCGCCGCCGCCGGTCCAGTTGGTCGTGCTGTTGCCGAGCAGCCCGGACCAGTCGCCGTTCACCCAGTCGTAGGCAACCGCGAGGTAGGCATCGGTGCGTTTGCTGAACGCGTAATCCGCAACGCCATAGGCGGTAGCGCGGCCACCACTGAAGCCGTCGGCGCGCGTGCGGTCGTACATCATGCTGGCGGTGAAACTGGCGGCCGGCGTTGCGAGGTAGCTCGCGCCCACCGTGAAAAAGTCGTCGCGGCGGTCGCTCGCGAACACGGAATTCAGTGCGGCGATGCTGGTCGGCGTGGCGGCCGTCGACATGCTGGTGATGGACGCCGTGTCGGTACCGCCGTTGGACGAGTCGAAACCTGCGTCACGATGGCTGTAGATGTAGTTGGCGAACAACCGCGCGGGCCCAAAAGCGGCTTTGAGTCCTGCAATGTAGATACGCGCGGTGCGGCTCGCGCTGTCATGTGTGTACTGCGCGTCGCCGATTATCGTCAACGGACCGCCCGCATACTTGAGACCCAGCGATGCCGACGATCTCGCCTTGCTGTCGCCGGCGACACCGCCGAACGCGTACTCGGCGATACCCGTCACGGGCCCGAAGCTGCCGGTATAGCTCGCAGCGTTGTCGTAGCGCTGCCCGGTCAGGAACACCATCCACGAGTTCGAGGGGGCCGCGCCGATGCCGAGCGGGTCGACGTAGTACAGCATGGTGTTAGCCGTGGTGTACTGCCGGCCGAACGCCAGTTCGCCATACTGATTGCCGATCTTCACGAACGCCTGGCGGCCGAACAACTGGCCTTGCTGGTCCAGTCGTCCGTTATTGGCCAGGAAGCCATTCTCGAGCGTGAACCCTGTCTTCAACCCTCCGCCCAGGTCCTCACTGCCTTTCAGGCCGAAGCGGCTGCCGGACAGAAAACCTTCATTGCCTTGCTGAAGGCCGATGGTGGCGTCGCCCGCAGCGTTCATGTGGGTCTGATAAGCGATGCCGGTGTCGACCACGCCGTACAGGGTGACGCCGGATTGAGCCAGGGCGGCAGTTGGGGCGGCGAACACCAAAGCAGAGAGCCAACGGGATGAGATCATTGGATAGGGTTGCTAAAAAATTAGGGTGAGCGCCTCCCTCGCCGGAGCTGGACTCCGGACGCGGCGATACGGCGCGACGGTAGGCGGCTAAGCGGGTCGATCAGGCGCTAAATGCAGCCCAATCGTTCATGCCCGCAGGGCCGATAATTTTCGACAGCGGAAAGGTTTCGCCTTCACGTAGCGTGTCGATGCGGCCACCGCTGACGAGGTGCAGCGCGTGACGCTCGCCAAGCACCGTGCCATGCGTGCCGTCCGAGTACAACGCCGAGCCCTCCGGGAGCGCGAACACCTGTTCCGGTGCGTTGATCTCGAGGAATTCCGCAAGCCGTTCTTCGCGGCTTTCACCGTTGTGACCGGCAGGTTTTCCGCTGATGAAGTGCGGATTGATCTGGAATGGCACGAGACCGAGCGCGCGCAGCGTAGGCGGCTGAACGATCGGCATATCATTAGTCGTACGGATGGTTGGGCAAGCGACGTTGCTTCCAGCGCTCCAGCCGACGTAGGGCGTGCCGGCGGCGACCTTCGCGCGGATCGCGTCGACGATGCCGGCGTCGTACATGCGTTTGAGCAGCGCGAATGTGTTGCCGCCGCCGACGGCGATCGCGTCGGCCTGCTCGATTGCCGCGCGCGGATCGGCGCTGCGATGGATCGATTCCAACTCGTAGCCGAGCTGATTGAAGACTGGCTTGACGATGTTTTCGTAGGTGTCGAAGCTGAACGTCACGCCGGCGTACGGCACGAAAATGACCCTTTTTTTCTCGTGACGCAGCAGCGTATGAATCTGCTCGCTGGCGTGTTCGAGATATCCGAGGCTGTCCTTGCGCGAACTGCTCATCAGAAGAATGCGTTGGTTCATGGTGGGTTTCCGCCTTTTTGAGTGTCTGAAGGAAGGTAGGGTCGGGCGAACTCAGGCAACCGTCGCGCGGATGATGCCGGCAACGCGATCGATTTCTTCCCGGGTGTTGAAGTAGTGCAGCGATACGCGCGCCATCGTCGTCACGCCATAGCGCGCGAGAATCGCGTCGGCCATGAACCCGCCTGCTTCGATGATGCAGTGCTGCTGTTCGAGCGCGCTCACCAGCGTGGCCGGATCGATGCCACGCAAATTGAACGGCACGATGCCGATACGTTGCGTTACGTCACGCGGGCCGTAGAGTTCGAAGCCGGGCAAGGTTTCGAACTGCGCGACGGCGTAGGTGGTCAGTTCGCGTACCCGGGCGGCGATCGCGTCGATACCGATACTCTGCGCATAGCGGATCGCCGCGCCGAGCGCGAGGATCGCCGGTACGATCGGGCAGCCTGCTTCGAAACGGCGTGCGCCGGGCACGAGCGAAAGCGCGCCGCTCGCGCGATCGAAGGCACCGTTCCACCAGCCGACGAGCGCCGGTTCGAGCGCCTCGATGTGCTGTTCGCGCACATACAGAAAGCCCGAGCCCTCGGTTGCGCGGAGCGCTTTTCGGCCGCAGCCGGCGAGGAAATCGCAGTCCAGTTCCGCGACGTTGACCGGCAGCATGCCGACGCTCTGCGACGCATTGACGAGTGACATGGCGCCATGATCGCGCGCCACCTTGCAGATTTGCACGGCGGGTTGGACTGCGCCGGTTGAGTTCGGCACATGAGAGAAGGTCACGAGCCGGGTGCGTGGCGTGAGTGCCGCGGCGAACGCGTCGGGACAGAGCATGCCGCTGGGGTCGGCGGCAACCATGACGACTTTCACACCGTGCGTCTGTTGCAACCGATGCCAAGGCAGCAGATTGCTCAGCATTTCCGTGTCGGCAACCAGGATCTCATCGCCGGCTTGCCACGCAATACCGCGTGCTATCAGCGAGATCGCTTCGGTCGCGTTCTTGGTGAAGGCGATTTCCTGCGTCTGCGCACCTAGAAAGGCTGCGAGTTGCGCGCGGATCGCTTCGACGCGCGCATAGGTCTCCTTGCGAAACGAGGGCAGGTAAATGCCGATGTGTCCCGTATCGAGCAGGTAGCGGCGTGCTTCATCGAGCACCGTGTCGGGCGGCAGCGAGGCCGCTGCGGTGTCGAAGTAGACCGTGGTGGCGGTCAGCGGAGTGGCGGCGCGGATGGCCTGAATATCCATGGTAGATCTCGGTTCGAAAAGCAAAAATGGGGAGCCGTGCAGCGCTTATTTATGCAGACGTGTGACTGAGCCGAAGAAGCTGAACAGCGCATCGCCCGCGATCACGCCGCCGGCGAAAGCGCTCATCTCTCCCGCGTGGCGTTCGCCGCGCAGCCGGGTCACCACGAAGCGGATCGCAAGACCAGCGAGGACTGCCCAGCCGGCGAGCGGCGACGCGATCAGCATGCCGGTGGACAGCAGAATGCCGAGTTGACGTTTCGAGCCGCCGAACCATTGCAGCAGTGCACCTGGAATGGCCCACAGTGCGAGATGGCGGGCAATGTCGGCCGACGAACCGGCACGAATCGAAGCCGCATAGACGCGATCGACCGGCGGCAACATATTGCGCGAGAAGAAGTGGTCATGAAACACGATCACGACGATTGCGGCGACGATAAACCCCGCCATTGCGGCGATGAGTTGCTGGCGGCGTCCCGCGAGTTCGGTCGCCATGTCCTTGCCTTCACCGCGCAGCAGATAGCCGGTTTTCAGGTCGTAGCCCATATCGGCGAAGGCGGGCCCGGTGGCGGCCGAGAAGCCGGCAAGCACCGCGAGCGCGGAGGGCGGAAAGCCGATCAGGATGCCAATGGTCAGTGTGATCAGCGCGACCGCGAAAGCAGGAAACCAGCCCGAGTGCATCGCGGCGATGCCGACGATCAACTCATGCGCGTAAGCGGCGAACGCGGCGTAGATCACGAACGCGATCAGCATGCCGGGCGACATCTCGGTCACATGACCGGCCATCACCGAGATCAGCAGCGCAATCATCACGTACGCGACGAAGCCGCCTGACAGCACGCGACTGGCTCGCGCGCCCGACATCTCGAGATTACGCGGATCGGCGCCGGCGGCGGTGCGCGAGCGATGGATCTCGCGTGCCACCTGCAGCAGCGCCACCATCCCCGCGCCGATCATCAGGCCGTGCGGAATGTAGGCCGCGGCGATGTCGACGTGCAGCACCGGCACGGCGTAGCCACGGATCAGGAGACCGATGCCGAACATGGTCAGCGCCGCGAGATTGCCGAGAAAGGCTGCACCGAATGCTGACATCGGCACGCCGAATAACGCACCCGCTACGCCGGTGGCGACGCCCAAGCCGAGGAATACGGCTTTGCGTCCACCGCGGTCGCCTGCCCAGATGGCTTCGGCCGTCGCGACGCCGGCGGGCCATGTACCGGTGGCCGGGAAAATCTTGCTGCCGAACAGGTGGTACAGCATGGCGCCGTCCACCAGCATCGCCACGATCGAGCCCACCAGCATCGGCGTGGTCAACTCGGGCATGCCCATCGCGTAGGGCACGCCGAGCGGGATCATCAGCGAATTGGCGGCACCGAAAGTGGCCGACGAGATCGCGGTCTGCACCAGGTTCTGACGCTCCAGAACGCGAAAACGACGTGTCAGTTCGAGGGGAATACGCGAGAACACGATGGCCATCAGCGCGCCGATGATGGACGTGTTGGCGGAGATGCCGAGCGAGACGATCAACTGCATGCCGATGATCGCGCCCAGTACCGAAAGGCCGACTGACACAAGCATCAGCAGCGGTTCGAAGAAGGAGATGCGTGGGCTGGCGGACAGGGTGTCCGCCGGGACTTGCTGGGTGGCTGGCATGTCGGTCGATGCTTTCATGGTGTCGGGTTTGCGCCGCTCGGGTGGCGCGGCTGATGAGAGTAAGGGGCCAATCAAGGGCCGCTCAGAACCAGTCAGAACCAGTCAGCGCGTCATGCCGACGACAGGCTCGACCGCCTCGCGTGTCTTCTTGAGCGCCTCGATGAGGCGCGGCACGGCTTCGCCGTCGATTCGCTGCACTGGTCCTGCGATGGCCAGCGAGCCGACCACGCGGCGCCGGTCGCGTGACCAGAGCGGCACTGCAAGGCCGGCTACCGTGGCTGCTGCTTCTTCGCGGGTGTGGCTCCAGCCGTCTGTGCGGATCTGTTCGAACCGCGCTTCGATCGCGGCCGTGTCGGCGAGCTTGTTTTTCCGATACACCGTGGAGCGCAGATCGTCGGGCTGAAAGGCAAGGATTGCCTTGGCGTGAGCGCCCGCGACGAGAGCAAAACGTTGCCCCAGTTCGATCGAGAAGCGCAATTGGTGCTGGCTCTGGGCGATATCCGTGCAAATGCCCTCGTCGCCGTCGAGCAGCGACAGGAATACCGTTTCGCCGCTCGCTTGCGCCAGTTGATCCAGCGCCGGCTGCACGACTTCCGCGGGTGAAAACGTGTGATGCGCGACCTGACCAAGTTCGAACAGGCGCAGGCCGAGTGAATAGCGCCCGGCGCTGTCCTGCATCAAAAAGCCGTTAGCGGCGAAGGTGGCGAGTACGCGATGGACCACCGCGTGATGAACGCCGGTTTCTTTCGCAAGTTCACGTACACCCCACGAGGGCTGTTGAGCGGTGAAGCGCATGAGTAAGGTCAAGGCGCTATCGAGGGACTTCAGCATGGCGTCTCCGTATGAGAGACACTGTCTCTCGTTAAGAAAAATAGTAGGCTGCCACAAGGGAGGCGTCAATCGAGGGTTAACGCCGACGGTTGCACCGATTGAGAAGCGAGAAGAAGAATCGGAAGAGTGGCAAGACGGCTTCGAGCGTTGCTGCGCGTGACGATGAAACGAAGGTTTTTGGATGTGCCGCAGCATGCACCACATGCGTGCAACAGCTTCGCAAATGCCGGACCGGCATGTTATAAGCGCAAGGCAGCTTTCGTTATCGTCAGATGAAGAAGTCGTCTTGGGGGATATCCAATGAAGTTGTTTCATAACGCCAAATCGTCTGCTAGCGGACTTGCGCTGGTCGCGCTCGTCACCGTTTCAACAGGCTTTCTCGAAACCACCCCGGCCTTTGCCAAAGCGCCCGCCAAGGCGCAGCCGGCGGTTCTCACGGCGTCCGCCATTGCGGTCGCTGACAAGTACAGTGCCGACGCCGCGGAGCAGATCCTCAAGGAAGGCGGCAACGCTGTCGATGCAGCCGTTGCGATCGCCTTCACGCTTGCCGTGACGTATCCGGAAGCGGGCAATATCGGTGGCGGTGGTTTCATGACGTTGTACGTCGACGGCAAGCCGTACTTCCTCGACTATCGCGAGCGCGCGCCGCTGGCAGCCACCAAGAACATGTATCTCGACGACAAGGGCGAGGTCATCAAAGGCATGAGCCTGTTCGGTTATCGCGCGGTGGGCGTGCCGGGCACCGTCGACGGCATGTGGCAGGCGCAGCGCCGCTTCGGCAAGCTCAAATGGAAGCAGGTGCTCGCACCGGCGATTCACTACGCACGTGACGGTTTTGAGGTCAGCGAACAATTGCAGCAGCGTCGCGACGACGCCGCGAAAGACTTTGCCGGCAAGACCAACTTCGACACTTATTTCGGCAATCTGAAGCAGGGCGTCAATTTCAAGCAACCGGATCTTGCCGCTGTGCTGCAGCGCATTTCGGATCAGGGTGCGAAAGATTTCTACTCGGGCAAGACGGCTGATCTGATCGCGGCGTCCATGCGCGGCCACGGTCTGATCACGAAGGCCGATCTGCAGCAGTACAAGGCAGTGTGGCGTCAGCCGATCCAGGCCGACTGGAACGGTTATCACGTGATTACCGCGCCGCCCCCGAGCTCGGGTGGTATTGGTCTCGTGCAGTTGCTGAAGATGAAGGCCGACATTGCGCCCGACTTCAAGGACGTCGCGCTTAATTCCGCGCAGTACGTGCACCTGATCGCTGAAATCGAGAAACGCGTGTTCGCCGATCGTGCGCAGTATCTCGGCGATCCGGATTTCTACAAGGTGCCGGTCGCACAACTGACCGACGACGCCTACATCGCCAAGCGTGCCGCTGAAGTGAATCCGACTACGCCGTCGGATACAAAGAGCGTGCAGCCGGGTCTCGGCACGACGATGCCGGAGAAAGCAGAAACCACGCACTTCTCCGTGATCGACAAGTGGGGTAACGCGGTGTCGAACACGTACACCATCAACGGTTACTTCGGCTCGGGCGTGGTGGCGGATCGTACGGGCATCGTGCTGAACGACGAGATGGACGACTTCTCTGCGAAGCCGGGCGTCGCGAATATGTTCGGCGTGGTGGGCAGCGACGCGAATTCGATCGAACCGAAGAAGCGCCCGTTGTCGTCGATGAGCCCTACGATTCTGACGAAGGACGGCAAGGTGTCGCTCGTGATCGGCACGCCGGGCGGCTCGCGCATCTTCACGTCGATTTTCCAGGTGATCAACAACATCTACGACTTCAACATGCCGTTGCAGGAAGCCGTCGGCGCGATGCGCTTCCATCACCAGCTGTTGCCGCCGAACACGATCTTCTGGGAGCCGTACAAGCCAATCGACGGCGAACTCGCCAAGCAGATCGAAGCCAAGGGCTATGTGCTGAAGGGGCAGGATTTCAGCGGCGACATCCAGGCGATCAAGGTCAATGGCGATACGCCGGAAGCCGCAGCCGATCCACGCGGCCGTGGTGTGACGCGGGTGATTCAGTGAGCGTTTGACTTAAGTCGTTTAGATGCATCTGAGCGGCGCATCTTTGCGGATGCGTCGCAGGCAGAAAAAAAGCCTCGCGCTCGATTGAGCGCGAGGCTTTTTTATTCGCGAGATTGAGAGTGAGGGAAGTTTCTTTATCCCGGAGCTCGATTGAACGTGAGGCCTTTCTCCACCGCAGGTAATCTGGCGAATCAGCTAATTTGCTCGACCGGCGTCAAAGTCAATTCGAGCCGTTGCGCACCACGCAACACGGTCATGCTAACCGGCTTGTCGATACGCGACGCGTCAAGCGTGCGTTGCAGGCCATCGACGTCTTGCACCGCAAGCGCGTCTATCGCCACTATCGTGTCATCAGTTCGCAGACCGCCGAGGGCAGCGGGGCTGCCTTTGACGATTTCCATGACATGCACGCCGCTCTCCGAGTTCAGCGCGAAATAGCGCTGCACACGACGCGACAGCGGCCTCGTGGTGCCGGCCACGCCGATGTACGCGCGCCGCACGCGGCCGTACGCGAAGATCTGCATGATCACCCACTTGGCTGTATCGATCGCGGTGGCGAAGCAGATCGCCTGGGCGCCGGGAATGATTGCCGTGTTCACGCCGATCACCTGACCGGCCGAATTGATCAGCGGGCCGCCCGAATTGCCGGGATTGAGCGCGGCATCCGTCTGGATCACGTCGTAGATCATGCGGCCCGAATTCGAGCGCAGCGAGCGGCCAAGCGCCGAGACCACGCCCGTCGTCACCGTTTGCGCGAGGCCGAGCGGATTGCCGACTGCGATCGCAATCTGGCCGACCCGCAACTTCGACGATTCGCCGAGTTCGACGTGCGGTAACGGCTCCGGCGAGCCGATGCGCAGGACGGCGAGATCGCTGCCGGGGTCGTCACCGACCAGATCGGCGTCGAATTTCGCGCCATCGGCGAGCGTCACCTTGATGAGCGTGGCGCCGTGCACGACGTGGCTGTTGGTGAGCAAATAGCCGTCGGGCGTGAACAGAAAGCCTGAGCCGGTGCCGCCGCGCGCGCCGCGGCTATCGCGCCCGGAGGGGGCACCGGGCAGCCGGCGTTCGACGGAAATGAAGGCGACCGCCTGCTGAACGCGTTCCAGCGCGCCGATCACGGTGCGGGAATAGGCGTCGAGCAGGGCGTCGTCGGATAAAGCGTTGAGTGGATTGGGCCCGGGGGCGTCGGATGCGGCGCGCGACAGGTCATCGATGAAGCTTGGGCGGCTTCCCATGGCGATGCTCCGGATAAACGGGAATCCAGATGCGGGGCGGTGGAAGGGTTTTCAAGTGCGGGCGGGGCGGGGTGCGCAGACGTGGGCTATGAGACACTTCCCCGTGTCTGGCCATGCTGACGCTGGGGTCGTTGCCCGAGCGGGGACGCTGGCCAAGGCCCGGATCGACGTTCACGCTCGCGCCCACGCCAACGCCAACGCCCGCAATGCCCGCACACGGCCCGGGCACATGCCATGCAAGCCCGTCAGGCGCCCGCCATTCCAGGGAGATAGCCGCCATGAACTCACCCACCACCTCAGCCCCAGCCTCTGCCTCATCAGGCGCGCCGACAGGTCGGACGGAATCGAGCACACCGCCCGAACCGCACATCGAATCCCTCAGCGCTATCACGCTCGCTACCCGCGATATGCCGCGCGCGGTGCTGTTTTACGAGGCGCTCGGTTTTCCAATCAAGTTCGGCGGCTCGCAGGAAGCGTTTACGTCGTTTGCATTCGGCGGTTCGTATCTGAACCTGATCGTCGATGCGCGCGCACCAGTCAACTGGTGGGGCCGCGTGATCATTTATGTCTCGGATGTCGACGCGCTCTACCGGAAGGCGCTGGCGGCGGGTTTTAAGCCGTCGTTCGAACCGTCCGATGCGCCGTGGGGCGAGCGCTATTTCCACATCACCGATCCCGACGGCCACGAACTCAGCTTCGCGAGGCCATTGCGTTAGCAGCAGGCTGGCGGCGCAAAACTCGCTATCATGGACGTTCAAAAGGCGCGCAGGCCGCAAAGGTGCGCCCATCGCCCCACAGCGCGGTTGCCGCGCTGGTAACACGGCTGACACTTGGCGCTTCGATAATCGAACGCGTTCGCGACGCGCATGCGCCGCGCGCCTAACCATTTCCGTTGCCAGGAGAGTCGCAATGAAAGAGCTGGACCCGAGACCCGAGGCCGAAGTGCTGGCAGAACGGCAACGCCGTTTCGAGGAAGACCTCATCGACGCGTACGACGAGGAGCTCGAAATGGAGGTCGACGACCGCATCATCGACGGCGCGGATGGCTTCACGCCCGAGCATCGCGAGGCGCGCAAGATGTACTTCCGCGAGCTGTTCCGGTTGCAGGGCGAGCTCGTCAAACTGCAGGACTGGATCGTGCAGACCGGTCATCGCCTCGTGGTGATTTTCGAAGGACGCGACGCGGCTGGCAAGGGCGGTGCGATCAAACGCATCACGCAGCGGCTCAATCCGCGCGTATGCCGCGTGGCGGCGTTGCCGGCGCCGAACAACCGCGAACGTACGCAATGGTATTTCCAGCGTTACGTGTCGCATCTGCCGGCCGGCGGCGAAATGGTGCTGTTCGACCGCAGCTGGTACAACCGCGCGGGCGTTGAACGCGTGATGAATTTTTGCAGCGACGACGAGTACGAAGAGTTTTTCCGCTCGGTGCCGGAATTCGAAAAAATGCTGGCGCGAAGCGGCGTGCAGATTCTCAAATACTGGTTTTCGATCACCGACGAAGAACAGGAGATTCGCTTTCAGAACCGCATCCACGATCCGCTGAAACAATGGAAGCTGAGTCCGATGGACCTGGAAAGCCGGCGCCGCTGGGAAGCCTATACGCAGGCGAAAGAAGTCATGCTGCAGCGCTCGCACATTCCCGAGGCGCCGTGGTGGGTCGTGCAGGCAGTCGACAAGAAACGTGCGCGCCTGAACTGCATTCACCATCTACTGGGTCAGGTGCCGTATCACGAGATCGAGCATTCGCGTGTCGAACTGCCGGCGCGGGTTTATCACGACGAATATAGTCGCCAGGCGGTGCCGACGTCGATGATCGTGCCTGAAATTTATTGATCGGGTTTCGACTTGGTGGAACGTAAAAAAGCGCGGCAAAGACCGCGCTTTTTTACGTTCGCCGTTGCCGGATTTGCACCTGACAGCCGCGGTTTCAGCAGGTTCAGAACACCATTCGGAATACCCAGTAGAGGCCCGCGGCCAGCGCGATCGAAACCGGCAGCGTCAGCACCCAGGCGAGGATCAGACTGCGCACGGTGGCCCATTGCAAGCCGGAGCCGTTGGCCGCCATGGCGCCGGCCACGCCTGACGACAGCACATGCGTCGTCGAGACCGGCAAGCCATACATGTCGGCCGCGCCGATCGTCAGCATCGCCACCACTTCAGCCGACGCGCCCTGTCCATAGGTCAGATGCTGCTTGCCGATCTTTTCGCCGACCGTGACGACGATCCGTTTCCATCCGACCATCGTGCCGAGACCCAGGGCGATCGCAACCGCGACCTTGACCCACGTCGGGATAAATTTGGTGGCGTGATCCGTTTGCGCCTTGAAGTTGTCGATCGCTTTGGCGTCTTCCGGCGAGAAGGCCGGCTGTTTGCTCTTCTCCATCAGACGAATGGCTTCGGACGCAACATACATGTTGTTACGCACGTTATCGACGATGTTCTGCGGCACCGCAGCCATCGATCCCGACGCGCTGACCTGGTTGCCGATCTGCGTGGTTAATTCCTGCAAGGCCGGCAACGTGGTGGGCGTCAACTGGCGCGTACGCACATACGCTTCGACATCGGCGCGCGGATTGATGGACGGCGCCGTGCCCTGGGTGTACCTGGCGAGCGTTGTCGAGGCCTGCTGCGCCACCGCGAGGAAGGTTTGCGTTTCCGCCGGTGTGACCGCCTTGTTCAGCGCGTACGCCGTCGGCACCGTGCCGATCAGGATCAGCATGATGAGGCCCATGCCTTTTTGCCCATCGTTCGAACCGTGCGCGAACGAAACGCCCGTGCAGGTCAGAATCAGCAGGCTGCGAATCCAGAACGGCGGCGGCTCCTTGCCCTTCGGCTCTGCATACAACGCGGGAACGCGCACCACGGCCTTGAGGATCAGCAGCAGCAAACCGGCGGCGAGAAAACCGACCAGCGGCGAAAACAGTAAGGACTTGCCCACGCCAAGCGCCTGACCCCAGTCCACGCCGCTCGTGCCGCTTGATCCGTGCATCAACTGATTCATCAGACCGACGCCGATGATCGAGCCGATCAACGTATGCGAGCTCGACGACGGCAGTCCGAAATACCAGGTGCCCAGATTCCAGATGATGGCCGCGATCAACAATGCGAAGACCATCGCAAAGCCCGCGCTGCTGCCCACTTGCAGAATCAGTTCGACGGGCAGCAGTTGCAGAATGCCGAACGCGACCGCGCCCGTTGAAGTAAGCACACCGAGGAAATTCCATGCGCCGGACCAGACCACCGCAAGGTTTGGCGCCAGCGAATGCGTATAGATCACGGTGGCGACGGCGTTGGCCGTGTCATGAAAACCATTGACGAATTCGAAGCCGAGGGCGATCAGCAGCGCAATGCCGAGTAGCAGGTAGGGCAAAAACGATGCTTCGCGTACCGGTTGTAAATCGTCCGCCAGATGCATGATGCAATAAGCAGCACCGATCGCAATCACAACGAGGAAGATGATGAGGCCGATGTTGCGCCCCTTTCCACTTGTAGTGCCCGGTTGCGGGTACGAAAGTTCCGGCATGACGTGAGCCCCAAAAGTTTGTCGCGGAGCCATCGATCCTGCGGGGGCTGTGTGTCGTATTGATGACAATGGCGTGACGGCTATGCGGGACGAATGTTCGTGGGAAGGGGCGGGGTACGCAAGGCACACCGTCTCATACGTTTTATGCACGCTGGCTCTGGGATAACCAGTGGATATTCACCAGGGCCTTTTTTTTGCTAGGCTGACACAAACGGCCTTGAAGGACGTCCGATGAAGCAAGCGAGCCGGAAAATCGACAAACAGGCTGTGGATAGCAAGCCGGCCGCGGCGGCACCTTCGGCTGAGTCGGCCTTTGCGTCGTACGCGGCGCCCCTTGTCGACGAAGCGATCGAACACGCCAGTGTGGTGCGCGAAGACGCATCGCCCGAGGCGCTGCACAAGCTGCGCGTATCGCTGCGGCGGTTGCGCTCGTTGTGGTGGGCGTTCGAACCCTTGCTGGACAAAGGCGAGAATACGCGCCAACGGGCGCTGTATAAATATCTGGCGACGGCAGCCGGCAAGACGCGCGATTGGGACATTCTGATCGAACTGATTACTCAGGACGAGCGTGTTGCGCACGAGATGAC
>NZ_DASRSY010000203.1:0-14741 GCF_035656215.1 Paraburkholderia sp. | reverse complement strand
CGGCGGATTTCCGCGGGGTCGAGCTTCATCTCACGTGCAGCTGTTTCGACCAGACGCTCGACCACGTAGGTTGCTTCGGGACGGCCCGCGCCGCGGTAGGCGTCGACAGGGACAGTGTTGGTGAAGACCGCTTTCACCTCTGCGTAGATGGCGGGTGTCGCGTACTGGCCGGCGAGCAGCGTCGCGTACAGGATGGTCGGCACGCTCGACGCGAAGGTCGACAGATACGCGCCCATATTGGCGATCGTATGAATGCGCATCGCGAGGAACTTGCCGTCGGCGTCCATCGCCAGTTCGGCTTTGGTCACGTGATCGCGGCCGTGCGCGTCGGACACGAAGGCTTCCGAGCGCTCGGCGGTCCATTTGATCGGACGGCGAATCTTTTTCGATGCCCACGTCAGCGCGACATCTTCGGCGTACAGGAAAATCTTCGATCCGAAGCCGCCGCCGACATCCGGTGCGATGACGCGCAATTTCGATTCCGGCAGTGACAGCACGAACGCGGCCATCAGCAGGCGCTCCACGTGCGGATTCTGATTCGCGACATAGAGTGTGTAGCTTTCGTCCTGCACCGAGTAGCTCGCGTTGACCGCGCGCGGTTCGATCGCGTTCGGAATCAGCCGGTTGTTGACGATGTCGAGCGTAGTGACGTGCGCGGCTTTGGCGAAGGCGGCGTCGGTCGCGGCTTTGTCGCCGTGGCCCCAGTTGTAGCAGACGTTGTCCGGCACTTCGTCATGCACCGCGGCCTGGCCCGGATCGGACGCGTGCGCGGTGTCGACCACGGCCGGCAGCACGTCGTAATCGACCTCGATCAGCTCGGCCGCGTCTTTCGCGGCCTTGATCGAGTCGGCGATCACGAGCGCGACCTGATCGCCGACGTGGCGCACCTTCGTGTGCGCGATGATCGGATGCGGCGGCTCGTTCATCGGCTTGCCGTCGGTGCTGTGGATCAGCCAGCCGCACGGCAGGCCGCCGACGTTGTCAGCGGCCATGTCCGCACCGGTGAAGATCGCGACGACGCCGGGCGACTGTTTGGCCGCGGCGGTATCGATGCTGTTGATTTTTGCGTGCGCGTGCGGTGAGCGCAGGAACACCGCGTAGGTTTGCTGCGGCAGGACGATGTCGTCGGTGTACTGACCGTTGCCCGTGAGGAACCGATAGTCTTCCTTACGTTCGACGGAGGCGCCGATGAGGTGGGTGTCGGGTGCGTTCATCGTCGTCTCCTCAGGCGGTGGCTTGGGCGGTGGCCGGCGCATTGGCTTGGGCCGTGCCGGAGGACTTCATGCCTTCGGCGCCTTCTAGCACTGCTTTGACGATGTTGTGATATCCCGTACAGCGGCACAGATTGCCGTCGAGCTGGGCGCGCACGTCGTCGCCGGTGAGATTGGGCTGACGCTCGACGAGCGAGACCGCACTCATCACCATGCCGGGCGTACAGAAACCGCACTGCAGACCGTGGCAGTGTTTGAAGGCGGCTTGCATTGGGTGCAGGACGCCGTCTTTGACGAGCCCTTCGATGGTGGTGATGTCCGCGCCTTCGGCCTGAACCGCGAGAATGTTGCAGGATTTGATTGCGCGGCCGTTCAGATGGACCGTGCACGCGCCGCACTGAGCGGTGTCGCAGCCGATGTGCGTTCCCGTGAGGCGAAGTTGATCGCGAAGAAACTGGACAAGCAGGGTGCCAGGGTCGATTGAGGCGCTAATGGGCGCGCCGTTCACCGTCAGACTGATGCTGATCGCCATGAAGTTGTCTCCTTATGGGGTGAGACCGGACCTTTGTTTTTTCCTGCCTTCAGCTGCCTGTCCGTGGGGTCCGATGAGGGTGCTGCGGTTTTGCGGATTTTTATGGGTCTGCCGAAAAGTAAAGCACAAATTGGGGGGCGGCGCTATGAGGGGAAGTGTGTTGGTTTGTTTGCGCGTAGCGCGGGGGAGGGTGAACAACGGGGGAAAACGGCGGGGGAACAGCGGGGTTTGCAGCGCCGCTGGCCTATAGCCAGACGGCGCCGCACAGACAAAGAATCAGAAAACGAAAACCCTTAGCGTGTGTGCGCCAACTTCGAATGGCGCCGCGAATAGCCAAAGTAAATGACCATCCCAATGAGCAACCAAACCACGAAGGCCACCCAGGTCACGGCCTGAAGATTGACCATCAAAAACAGACAGGAGGCAACGGCGAGAACCGGCAAAACCGGCACGCCAGGGCAGCGAAACGCCCGCGGCAACTCAGGATGCGTCTTCCGCAAAACAAGAACCGCAATCGACACCATCGAAAACGCGGCCAATGTGCCGATATTGATCAGCTCAGCCAGCACATTCAACGGCACCAGCGCACCAATCAACCCGAAGAAAATCCCCACCAGCCACGTTGTAAAGAACGGCGTAGCAAACCGCGGATGCACCTTCGACAGCTTCGCAGGCAACAAGCCATCCCGCGACATAGCGAAGATCACGCGCGTCTGGCCATAAGCCATCACCAGAATCACCGTCAACATGCCCAGCACAGCGCCGAGGTCGATAAAGCCCGCGACCCACTTCTGACCCGCTACCTGCAACGCATACGACACCGGATGCGAGATATTCGCGAACTGCGCCGACGGCACGATACCGGTGACCACAGCGGCCACAGCAACGTACAGCACCGCGCACACGCCTAGCGACGCAATGATCCCAATCGGCAGATCGCGCTTCGGATCCTTCACTTCTTCCGCCGCGGAAGACACCGAATCGAAACCGATGAACGCGAAGAACATCACCGCCGCCGCACCGAATACACCATTCCAGCCGTTCGGCATGAACGGATGCCAGTTCGCCGGCGTCACGTGGAAAACGCCCACGCCGATCACCAGTAACACCACGGTCACCTTGATCGCCACCATGATGTTGTTGATCCGCGCGGATTCACGCACGCCGAGCGAGAGCAGTGCCGTGATCGCCATCATGACGAGGAAGGCGGGCAGGTTGAACCATGTCTCATGCCCCGGCAAGGCGCCTGGCGCCGCCGTCAGCATAACCGGCAGGCTCACGCCGAAACCCGACAGCAGCGATTGCAGATAGCCCGACCACCCGACCGACACCGCTGACGTGGCCAGCCCATATTCGAGCATCAAGTCCCAGCCGATGATCCACGCGGCCAGTTCGCCAAGCGTGGCGTACGAATACGTATAGATGGATCCCGCGACGGGAATTGTCGACGCGAACTCGGCATAGGCGAGCGCGGCGAACCCGCAGGCAATCGCCGCGATCAGGAACGAGACCATCAGCGCCGGGCCGGCCTGAACGGCGCCCGTGCCGGTCAGCACGAAAATGCCGGTGCCGATAATGGCGCCGACACCGAGGAAAGTCAGATCAAGCGCGCCGAGCGCTTTCTTCAAGCCGGCGTTCTGAGCGCTCGCGGCGATCATGTGCTCGACGCTCTTCTTGCGAAACAGGGACATTGGCGGTGGGTCTCCAGTTGTGCACGCATCTTGCGCGCCGAATGTCGGGGAAACCCTGGATTTTAACGGATGCGTGCCTCTGCACTATTTTGGGAAAGTGTTGCAGGCAACCGCAGGCTGTTCAGCGATCGCAGGACGAGAAGGTCAGCCGGCCATCGCCGGATTCAGATCGACGAGGCGGTTGCTCATCACATAAAAGGTCAGCTCGGCGTTGTTGCGCAGCTTCATTTTCTCGAGCAGTCGCGTGCGGTACACGCTGACCGTTTTCACCGATAACGATAGCGTCATGGCGATATCCGTCAGCCGCTTGCCGGACGCGAGCATGCATAGCGTCTGGTATTCGCGGTCCGAGAGCTTTTCGTGCGGCAATTGTTCGCCGTCGAAGGAAACATAGTCCGCCAGCGCTTCGGCCATGGCCGGGCTGACGTATTTGCGGCCCGCCGCGACCTGCTGGATCGCGCCGATCATCTGCGCGGCGTCGACCGTCTTCGACAGGTAGCCGGCGGCACCGGCCTTCAGCGCGCGCACGGCGTACTGGTCCTCGCGGTACATCGAGAACATCAGTACGGCCACGCGCGGCGCTTTGCGCTTCAGGCGCTTGAGCACTTCGACGCCATTCATGTCGGGCAGCGAAATGTCGAGCAGTACGACGTCGTAGCTGTGTTGGGCGACGGCCTCGAGCGCTTCGGCGCCGCTTTGCGCCTCGGTGACTTCGCGCGCCACGCCGCGGTCGAGCAGCAACTGGCGGACGCCTTGGCGAACCACCGCGTGGTCGTCGGTGAGCAGGATGCGCAGGCTCATGATGGCGTGCTCACGATTGCAGCGCGCGACGCTCGGCGCCCAGTGCGCTTGCCAGCATCGCGTCCCACGCGAAGCGTGCACACACCAGCGTGCCGCGCGGCGCTTTGCCGCCGTCGCCGTGCTGTGAGCCGACTCGCCGGGCGCTGACCCGCAGCGTGCCGTCGAAGGCGGCGCAGCGCGCCTGCATGCCGCTCAGGCCGAAGTGGCCGCGACGGCTGCGGGCGTTGCGCGTCACACCGATGCCGTCGTCACTGATGATCAGCGTCAGGTGACGGCGGCCGGTTTCGATCCGCACATCGGCGGATTCGGCGCGTGCGTGCTTGGCAATATTGTTCAGTGCTTCCTGGGCGACCCGGAACACGGCCAGCGCGGCGCCGGTGGGCAGACGCGTGAGCCGCACGTCGGCGGCGCAGACGAAACTCGTGCGCAGGTTCGTGCGTGCGGCGAAATCGCCGGTCCATTGCGCCAGCGCCCCGACAATGCCCGCCTCGAGCGACGGCGCATGCAGTTCCGCGACGGCCTGGCGGCTGGCGGCGCACACGGCGTCGAGCGAACGATTCGCGACGGCGAGCGCGGCGGCACACTGGTGCGGCGCATCGGCAGGCAGCCAGGTTTCGACGCCGGCAAGGGCGAAGCGCGTCGCGGTGAGTTCGGCGCCCACACCGTCGTGCAGTTCGCGCGCCACATGGCGGCAGGCAGCTTCCTGCGCCTGAACGAGCTCAGCTGACAGTTCGCGCACGCGGGCACGCAGCTGCGCGAGTTCACGCTCAGCAGCGGATTGCGGCGTGGCGTGTGCAAGCGAAAGCGGAATGTGGGTGCTGAACGGGACGACAGTCGACGTATCCATGACTTTCCCTCTCAGGAAGCAGTGTGGACGGCGAAACGGAGGCGCATCGGCGGCGCGAAGACAAAAGAACGCATGCGAGTCTCTGGCCCCAGTGATGTCCGTTACGCGTTGTGCGCGACGGACAAATCGCTACGGCGCGGCGTAACGAAATTTACATTCTGTAACATTCATATCGTACCGCGGCTGACATGTGAACCGACCGATCTTGCGCCGCGATGATATCTCAAAAAAAGAAAAAATGCAGGCGCACCAAGGGTTAGCGCCTATATTTCACGCAATGGTTAATGTTTGGTAATGCCGCGGTTGTAGGAAGAATGCTGACACCAAATGTTAAGCCGGTGGCGCCAATTTGTAACTGAGCAACAAAAAAGGAGCCCGAAGGCTCCTTTTTGCTGGGTACACGGCGTTAGCCGCTAAATCTGAGCGTGCGCTTAGCCCACGAAGGCCTTTTCGACCACGTAGTGACCCGGCGCGTTGTTGCTGCCTTCCTGGAAGCCCAGGTCGTCGAGCAGCTTGCGGGTGTCGCGCAGCATGTGCGGGCTGCCGCACAGCATCACGCGGTCGTCTTCAAGCGAGAAGCCCGGCACGTCGAGGTCGGCGAACAGCTTTTCGGTTTCGATCAGTTCAGTGATGCGGCCGCGGTTCTGGAACGCTTCGCGTGTCACCGTCGGGTAGTACAGCAGCTTTTCCTGCACCAGTTCGCCCAGATGTTCGTGCGCCGGCAGGTGATCCGTGATGTATTCCTTGTACGCCAGCTCGTCGACGAAACGGCAGGTGTGCGTCAGGACCACGCGCTCGTAACGGTCGTAAATGTCCGGATCTTTGATGATCGACATGAACGGCGCGAGGCCCGTGCCGGTGGACAGCAGCCAAAGTGTCTTGCCCGGCAGCAGGTTGTCGGCCATCAGCGTGCCGACCGGCTTCTTGCCGATCAGGACTTCGTCGCCGACCTTCAGGTGCTGCAAGCGCGACGTGAGCGGGCCGTCCTGCACCTTGATGCTCAGGAATTCGAGGTGCTCTTCGTAGTTCGCGCTCGCGAGGCTGTAGGCGCGGATCAGCGGCTTGCCTTCGACCTCGAGGCCCACCATCGTGAACTGGCCGTTTTCGAAACGGAACGACGGATCGCGCGTGCAGGTGAAGCTGAAAAGCGTATCGGTCCAGTGATGGACGCTCAGGACTGTTTGTGAATTCAGGTTGCTCATGGCTTCTTGGATAGTGCGAAAACAAAGGCGGCCAGTCGTTTTAGCCGGCCGGCACGGCAAGGGCGATGCTGCGCTAACCCGAAGTCGGGAATCACGCGCAATCCGCTATTTTACCGCGCCCGCTGCCTGAGGGCTGCGGCGCGGCGGTTGAGCGTGGTGAAGCGGGTTACCGGACCTGGGAAGCGTCGGCGCCGACGGTTATTACGATCGGCACCGCGAAGTACGTTGGCATGGCTGCAGCCGCGCTTCAGCAAGGGTACGGCGATGGGCGAAAAGCGCGCAGGGCGGCTGCCATCGGCTGTCCGGCATGCGCCGGATAGGCGCGCCGCGCGGGCAACATTTTCAGGATGATACCGAAACCCGCCGTGCGCCGCAGCATTGACCCTGCTGATAAAACTGGCAAAAGCAATGCGATCGGGGCGAAAGGTGAAGGAGGCACAGTAGTGGGGAGGGATGTGCTGCCGCCTTTTTCAGCGCTTGTTTGTCGCACGGGGTTGGTACACAAACCGTGATCGGCGGACCCGGGAGCCGCCGGAATCCCCGTCTGTGTAAGGGGATGAACCCATCACATCGCAATTACTCCAGGTGACGCCGGGGCGAGGCGGCTATCACCCTGTCCGCCGGAATTCCCTGCTACGCAAAGCCGGTCGCGCGTTGCGTTCTGAGAACACCGGGGTAATCAGCGAAAGGCGGCGATTGGCCGGTTCGTCGGTATGTCCGGCCGCAGTCGGCTCGCCTGCTCGCAGTCTCATTGCGAATTACGCTGCAGCAGCGATGCGTTTCTTGCCGCGCTGCTTCAACACTCTCGCCTGCAGCACGATCACCAGCAGCAGGAACACGCCGCGAATCACCGATTGCCAGTACGCCGAGAGGCTAATGAATCCCAGGCCGTTTTCGAAGTTCAGCAGGTTGAACACCAGTCCGAGCAGCAGCACGCCGGCAATCGTCATCGCAATCGAGCCTTCGCCGCCGGTGAGCAAGGTGCCCCCGAGCACCACCGCCGAAATCGCGAACAATTCCCAGCCGACGCCTTCGTTCGGTTGACCTGCGCCGAACTGCGCGGCCAGGATCACCCCTGCCATGCCGGCGAGCAGGCCGCTCACCGCATAAGCCATCACCAGCGTGCGATCGACGTTCAAGCCCATCAGTCGCGCCGCTTCCTCGCTGCCCCCGATGGCCAGCGAATGCCGCCCGAAGCGCGTGCTGCGCAACGCGAGCCAGCCGGCCACGGCGGCGACCACCGCCACGATGCCAGGGATCGGCAGGCCGAACAGATCGCCTTGACCGAAGTTGCCGAAGTTCGAGTCGGCGGCAATCGACACCGCATCGTTCTTGCCGAGCAGCAGGGCAACGCCGTGTGCGCCGAGGCTGGTCGCGAGCGTCACGATGAAGGGCAGGATTTTCAGACGCGTGATGATCAGGCCGTTGAGCACGCCGACGGCCGTGCCCGCCGCGCACCCGGCGACGACGGCCACCCAGCCGCCATACACGCTGGTCAACGCAGCGACGACGCTCGCCAGGGCGGCGACCGTGCCCACCGATAAGTCGATCCCGCCCGTGATGATCACGAAGGCCATGCCGATCGAGATCAGCGCGAACATCGAGTTGTAGCGCCAGAACGAGGTGATGTTGTAGGCCGAGCCGAAATGGTCGTAGCGCACGAGGCCGAGCACGATGAGCGCGACCAGTGCAACGAGGATAGGAAGATTCTTTTTCATCGCATCGAGTCCGGGAGTGTTCCTGGAGCGTTAGGGTTACCGTGAGCGCCGCTGCACATAAACCGCCGCGACGATGATGCCGGCCTTCACCACCAGTGCCGCCGCGTCGGGAATGCCGTGCGCGAGCAGCGTATAGCGCAGCAACTGGATGATCAGCGCGCCGATCAGCGTGCCGCCGATATACGCTTTGCCTCCCGTCAGCGCCGTGCCGCCGACCGCCACTGCGGCGATCGCGTCGAGTTCGACGCCGAGCCCCACCACATTCGCATCCGACGAAGAATTCACCGAGATCGAGATCAGCCCCGCCAGGCCCGCGAGTGCCGCGCACAAGGTGTACGCGATCAGCTTCACGGCGGCTGTCGGCACACCGCACAGATAGGCGGCCTTTTCGTTGCCGCCGGTGATCAGCAGATACTGGCCGAACAGCGTCTTGCGCACGATCCATGCGAACAGCACGACCAGCGCGAGCATCAGCAGCACCTGGAACGGCACGCCGGCGACCTTGCCCAAAGCGATCCACTTCAAGGCGGGTGTGTTGAACGCCTGCAGGCTGCCGTCGGTAACGACCTGGGCGATGCCGCGCCCGGCGATGAACAGCACCAGCGTCGCGACAATCGGCTGGACGGATAGCCTCGTCACCAGCAAGCCGTTGAAGACGCCGCACGCGGCCGCCGCCAGCACCGGCAGCACGAACGCGAGCGCAATGCCGCCCGGCCCTGGAATGTTCAGGAAAAGCATCGGCGCGAGCGCGCCGGAGATCGCCATCGACGCGCCCACCGACAGATCGATGCCGCCCGTTGCCACCACCAGCGTCATGCCGATGCCGACGATCACGATCGTCACCACCTGCGTCATGTTGACGTTGAAGGTTTGCAGCGACCAGAAGTGCGGGGTGAAGATCAGGTTGAAGAGCACCATGGCGAGCAGCACGATGACTTCGCGTTGCATGGCGAGATGACGCCATTTCTTCACCGTCGATGCGGCCGTGGCGCGTGATGTGGCGGCGTCCGGCATAGGAGGCGTGGTTTGGGTGTGCAACGACTCTGTGTGCAACTTAAGCGCCATGACGGTCGCCCTCCAACGCGTCTTCGATATGTGCGGACCGGGCGGCTTCGACCAGTTGCGACTGGCCTTCGCTGCCGTAGGCAATGGCGTCCATGATCGCGGTCTCGCTCATGTCGGCGCCGTTCAGTTCAGCGACGGTGCGGCCGTCGCGGATCACCACCGCGCGGTCGGCCACGGCGGTCAGCTCTTCCAGTTCGGATGCGGACAGCAGCACAGCGAGGCCCGCATCGCGCAGTTCGCGCACGATCTTCGCCACGTCGGCTTTGGCGCCGACATCGATGCCGCGCGTCGGTTCGTCGAGCAGCAGTAACGAAGGCTCCGCGGCGAGCCAGCGGGCGAGCAGGACCTTCTGCTGATTGCCGCCGGACAACTCGCGAATCGGCTGATCGGCCGAACGCAGCTTGATGCCGAGCGAAGCAATGAAACGATCGACGATCGCCTGCTGTTTCTTCACGTCGACCACGCCGTTCTTCGCCAGCGTGCGCAGGCAGACGAGTGTGAGGTTGTCGCGCACCGAGAGTTCGGGGACGATGCCTTCGGCTTTGCGATCCTCGGTGAGGTAAGCGAGGCCACGCGCGATGGCATCCTGCGGCGACTTCAACGACACCGTCTCTCCACCAATCGACAATGAGCCTTGTTCGACAGGATCGGCGCCGAACATCAGGCGCATGGTTTCGGTCCGGCCCGAGCCGAGCAGGCCCGCGAGACCGACCGCTTCGCCCGCATGCACTTCGAGCGACACGTCGCTTACTTTCGGATGCGCGCTCAAGTGGGACGCGGCGATCGCCAGCTTGCCGCGCCGCGCCAGATTCGCTTCGCGTGCAGTGGCGTCGTCCTGCACGACGGCGGCAAGCGTGCGGCCGAGCATCGTCGTGACGAGTTGCAGTTTGTCCATCTCCGCCATGGTGCTTTGCGCGACCGTCTGGCCGTCGCGCATCACGGTGACGCGGTCGCATAGCGCATACAGTTCGTCGAGGCGGTGCGAGACGAAAATCACCGCACGGCCGTCGTCGCGCAGTTTGCGCACGACGGTGAAGAGCAGTTCCACTTCGCGTTCATCGAGCGACGAGGTGGACTCGTCCATGATGACCATCTTCGCGTCCGACGAGACGGCGCGCGCGAGCGCCACCATCTGCTGGATCGCGGTCGAATAGCGGTTGACCGGCTTCTTCACATCGATCTGCAAACCGAACGATTCGAGCAGCGCGGCGGCGCGTTGCTGCACCGCGCGCCAGTCGATCAGGCCGAAGCGGCGTGGCTCGCGGCCGAGGAAAATGTTCTCCGCCACCGAGCGGAACGGTACCAGGTTGATCTCCTGATAGATCGTGCTGATGCCGGCTTCGCGCGCCTGCTTCGGCGTGCGGAAATCGACTTCGCGGCCTTCGAAGCGCACCGTGCCCGAGCCGCGCCTATACGCGCCGGTCAGGATCTTGATCATGGTCGATTTGCCGGCGCCGTTCTGACCGATCAGCGCATGCACTTCGCCGGCGGCCACGCTCAGATTGGCGCTGCGCAATGCGGGTACGCCGCCGAAGCTGATGCCGATGTCCTGCATCTCAAGCAGCGGCGAACGGGTAAGGGGAGAGTGTGGCGTCTCTTTGCCGGATTCCGTCACGGGTGTCCTCCTGATGCGTGTGCTGCTTCATGTGCTGCGTGCGCTGCATGCTTTGCACGTGCGAGCCGCTATGGCCATTCGTTCGGGCTTGATGCAGGCGCGTGTCGAGCCATGGTACGCCGCATAAAAGCGAAGCGACGGTCCGTGTTGCCACGAACGCGTCGCTCCGAACCCTTCCCGTCGCCCGCCCCCCGAGGAGACGGATTCGGGGCGGGGACGTCCTGCGGGCACTGCCCTCGAAGAAGCTTTCTTCGAAGTACGGAGCGCCTGGACACTCCGCTGAAGCACTGCCCTCAAGCTACACAACCGCGTGTACGACGGCGGTGGTCGATCAGATCGATCAATAGCCGTACTGCATGTTCTGCTGCACGTTGCTCTTGTCGTAGAAGCGGTCGGACACCTTGACCCACGTCGGGATCTTTTCGCCCTTCGCATAACGCTGGGCGACGTCGCAGGCGAGCGGGCCGAAGAACGGGCTCGACTGCACGCTCGCGCCGAGTTCGCCGGCAGCGATCGCGTCCATGCCGCCCTTGGTGCCGTCGATCGTGACGATCTGGATGTCCTTGCCCGGTTGCTTGCCGGCCGCCTTGATTGCGGCGATCGCGCCGAGCGCCATTTCATCGTTATGCGCGTAGACGGCGGTCACATCCGGATGCGCCTGCAACAGCGTCTCCATCACCTGACGGCCCTTGTCGCGCGCGAAGTCGCCGCTTTGCGAGGCGATGATCGACATGCCCGGATTCTTCGCGATGACTTCGTCGAAGCCCTTCTTGCGATCGTTCGCCGCGGATGCGCCGGTGGTGCCTTCGAGTTCGATGATCTTCGCCTTGCCGCCGGTCGCCTTGATGAGCCAGTCAGCAGCGCGATGACCCTGATCGATGAAGTCCGAGCCGATGAAGGTGATGTAATCGCGGCCCGCCTTGGCCACCGACTGATCGACATTGCGGTCGACCAGGATCACGGGAATGCCGGCCTTTTTAGCCTGCAGCACGATCGGCGCAAGCGGTTTTTCTTCGCGGGGCGGGAACACCAGCAGATCGACATGCTGCGCGATCATGTTCTGGATGTCCGATACCTGCTTGGAATTCGAGCTGTTGGCGTCGGTCATGACCAACTGCCAGCCACACTTCGCGGCGATGTCCTTGAAGCTCTTGGTTTCCGCGAGACGCCACGGATTGTTGCTCTCGGTCTGCGCGAAGCCGACCTTCAGCGGAGTTTTGCTGGGCAATTTCGGCAGCGCGTCGTCGGCGTGCGCCGTGGCGACGCCGAAACCGATGGCCAGAGCCAGCAGCGAACCTGCCAGCGGACGAATCTGCTGCTTGCGCACGTGCTTGCGCGACTGCGTGTTGAGCGACGCCATTGTCTTCCTCCAGTACCGGGTGAGGTGTATTTGCTTTTTAGTGTTTCTCCTGCCGGCCGAGTTGCTCACTCTGACCGGACGTGCCGATTATTCCATCGAGAATTATTATCGGTCAATCACTAATAATATTAATTATTGGCTTTTCTGCCTCGGTAATTACCCTGACCGAGCTGCGTTCGACGAGCGGACCGTCGAGTTTTACCAGCCGATGTCGCACTGGCGCGCCGGCTGCGCGGTTGTGTTCGTCCTGCAGCAAGGTCTCGACGGCCCAGCGTCCCAGTTCGTAGTTCGGCAGCACCACCGTCGACAGCGGCGGATGCGTGTGGCGGGCAATTTCCTGGTCGTCGTAGCCGAGCACGGAAACGTCTTCGGGCACGCGCAGGCCAAGTTGCTTCAGTGCCTCGATCGCGCCGAGCGCGGTCAGGTCGTTGGCGCAGAAAATGGCGGTCGGCGGATGCGCCTCACGCATCAGGGAGAGCGTCATTTCGAAGCCGACCCCTGAGCTCCAGTCGCCGTCGCGCACCAGTTCCGGCGCGTACGGCAGGTCGGCGGTGGCAAGCGCGGTGCGATAGCCCTTGAGGCGGTCTTTCGAGGCGTCCTGCCAGGGTTCGCCGTTGATATAGCCGATCCGCCGATGCCCCGACTGCAGCAGATAGTCGGTCGCCAGATGGCCGCCCGCGACCTCGGCGGGCACTACGGACGAAAACCCGCCTTCGCTCGTGTAGCAGTTCAGCAGCACGGTGGGCACCTGCGAAAGTGTCGCCGGCAGGGTGACCTTGCGGGTGTACACGGTCGCATAGATCACGCCGAATACGTGTGGATTCGACAGCGTCGCGTCGAGTACCTGCTTTTCGATATCGGCGTTGCCGTGCGTCGAGTAGACGGCGAGCATCTTGCCGCTTGCATAGGCCGCGTCGCGCGCGCCGTCGACATTGACGACCGGGTGCGGACTGGTGGAAATCTCGTCGGCCAGATAGACGATCAGGTTGCGTTCGTCGTTCGAAGCCGAGACCGGCTCGCGTAGCGAAAGCCGGTAGCCGAGGTCGTGCGCGGCCTTCAGCACCTTGTTGCGGGTGGTCTCGGAGAATTTCGCGCCGGTCGCGTTGTTCAGGACCAGCGAGACAGTGGATTGCGACACGCCGGTGAGCTTGGCGATGTCGGTCATGGTCGGACGGCGTTGAGTCGATTTTTTCATTGTGCGGGCCGCGCTGCTGCGGCGCGAGAGCAGGAGCATGCCGGTGGCATTTGTGTGATGCCGACGGTACCACTAATAATATGCGCGCGGCAACGCGCGCTAACCCGCCATTTGGGAGTTTTGATAAGGCATTAGCAGGTTCGTTCGGACAAATTTATTACTAATAATATTGACCGATATCCTTTGGCGTGCGATTCTCGGTCGCGCGGACCATGACGGTTCGCCGGCCGCGCGCTATGCGCGGCATGTCATAGGAGACATTGATGCGCGTTCATGCCGCCATCCGCCTGAGGCCCCGCCTTTTCTGACCATGCGCGACGTTTCCTTGAATTCGATCCAGCCATTCGCAACCGGGCTCACGTGGCTCGACGATCCCGTGATCGCCCCGACGCTTGTCACGCTGACGGCTGGGGCCATGCGAGTCGTGATCGCGCCTGAAGTCGGCGGCGCGCTGGCGGCTTACTACGAATCGACGCGTGAAGGTCCGCTGCACTGGCTGCGGCCGGCCACGCAAGCGGCGTTCGATGAACGCGATCCGCTGCGCATGGCGAGCTTTCCGCTCTTTCCCTACTGCAACCGGATTCGCGACGCGCGCTTCCCGTTCGACGGCGGCACGGTCGATCTGAGCGGCAATGACCTGCGTTTTGCGCACGCGCTGCATGGCAACGCGTGGCGGCATCCGTGGCAGGTGGGGACGCGCACGGAAAGCTCGGTGGAATTGCACTTCGACCACGATCCGGATGCGAGGCAGCCCGGCGACTGGCCGTTCAGTTATCGCGCGCGGCAGCGCATCGAGTTGATCGGCGGCGCACTGCGCATCACGTTGTCCGCGCAGAATCTGGGTGACCGGCCGATGCCCTTTGGCATGGGGCATCACCCGTACTATCCGCGCACTGCGCAGACTCGCGTCTACGCCGACGTGCAAGGTATGTGGCATGCCGACGCCGACGTGTTGCCCACGCATCTCGGCCCGCACCCCGCGGTCGAGGCGCTGCGTCACGGCATGTCGCCGGACGCGTTCGAGCTCGACAACAACTTCGCCAACTGGTCGCGCGAGGCGACGATTGCGTGGCCCGACGAACACCGTCAACTGACGATGACCGCCGATGCGCCCTTCGATCACATGGTGGTATTCGCGCCAGCCAACGATCCGCAGCTGTGTGTGGAGCCGGTGACCAACACCACCGATTGCTTCAACACGGTCGGCATGCAGGAACAGGTGGGCGGCTGCGTGCTGCAGCCGGGCGAGGAGATCGCGGCGACGCTGAACTGGACGCCACGAAGAGGCTAATGCGCGGTTGTCAGCCCCGCCCTTGTGCCTTCACGTTTGCGACTGGCAAAAGAAAAAGGGCGGCCATGCCGCCCTCAGACTGCTGACAAAGTACCCCCGAAGCCTGGCCATGCGCCGGGCTTTGTCGTTTAATGAGCGTCATGCTCAAGAAACCGACGCCCATGCAGCACGAACTCGAGATGGTCACGCTCGAGGAGCTCGTGCCGAAGGATC
>NZ_DASRSY010000202.1:0-14266 GCF_035656215.1 Paraburkholderia sp. | reverse complement strand
TACGTCGACCTCGAAACGCTGACCGCCGCCATCGCGCGTGACGCCGCCAATGCCCGCGCGTGGTTCGCGGCCGTCGGCGCCGGCACGCCGGGCAGCCGCTCCACCGGTTTCGCCACCTCGGCCACCGACCGAATTAGATAGCCGCCGCGGTACATGCAAGCGCGCCAAGTGCTGCATGTACCCACTGCTGCGCGCATCGAAGGGCGTCCGTGGGTCACACGACATGCCTGCCGGGCGCGCCCAACGCCCTGCGCTTCATGCGCATACCGCAGCCTCGCTGCGCTTAGAAAAAATTCACCGCGACCTCATCATGAGCAACAAGAAAGCCGATTCGAAACCGCAGTCACGCTACCCGGTCAACCTGCTCGACACGCCGTTCCCGATGCGTGGCGACCTGCCCAAACGCGAGCCGCAATGGGTCAAGGAATGGCAGGAACGCAAGGTCTACGAGGCGATCCGCGCAGCCAGCAAAGGCCGTAAAAAGTTCATCCTGCACGACGGCCCGCCGTATGCGAACGGCGACATCCACCTCGGCCACGCGGTGAACAAGATCCTCAAGGACATGATCGTCAAGGCGCGCAATCTGGCGGGCTTCGACGCGGTCTACGTGCCGGGCTGGGATTGCCACGGCATGCCGATCGAAATCCAGATTGAAAAGCAGTTCGGCAAGTCGCTGCCGGCCGCTGAAGTGATGCAGAAGGCGCGTGCTTACGCGACCGAACAGATCGAGAAGCAGAAGGTCGGCTTCCGCCGTCTGGGCGTGCTCGGCGACTGGGACAACCCGTACAAGACCATGAACTTCACGAACGAAGCCGGTGAAATCCGCGCGCTCGCGAAAATCATGGACAAAGGCTATGTGTATCGCGGCCTAAAGCCGGTCAACTGGTGTTTTGACTGCGGCTCGGCGTTGGCCGAGGCGGAAGTTGAATACGCGGACAAGACCGATCCAACCATCGACGTGCTGTTCACCTTCGCCGAGCCGGAAAAGACCGCGCAGGCCTTCGGCCTGAATGCGCTGCCGCGCAATGAAGGCGGCATCGTGATCTGGACCACCACGCCGTGGACCATCCCTGCCAACCAGGCGCTGAACCTGCATCCGGAAATCGTCTACGCGCTGGTCGATACGCCGCGCGGCCTGCTAATCGTCGCTGAAGAGCGCGTTGAAGCGTGCCTGAAGCAATACGGCCTCGAAGGCACGCTCATCGCGACCACGCCGGGCGCGAAACTCGTCAACCTGCGCTTCAACCATCCGCTCGCATCGGCCCATCCGAGCTACAAGCGCACGGCGCCGGTTTACCTCGGCGACTATGTGACGACCGAAACGGGTACGGGTGTCGTGCACTCGTCGCCGGCATACGGCGTGGAAGACTTCGTGTCGTGCAAGGCGCACGGCATGTCAGATTCAGACATCATCAACCCGGTGATGGGCGACGGCCGTTATATCGAATCGCTCGCGCTGTTCGGTGGCCTGTCGATCTGGGCGGCCAATCCGCAAATCGTCGAAGCCCTGCAAGCCGCTGGCTCGCTGCTGCGCACCGAGAACTATCGGCACAGCTACATGCACTGCTGGCGCCACAAGACGCCGATCATCTACCGTGCAACCTCGCAGTGGTTCGCCGGCATGGACGTGAAGCCGAACGACACTGACAAGACGCTGCGCGAAACCGCGCTTGAGGGCATCGAGAACACCGCTTTCTATCCGTCGTGGGGCAAGCAGCGCCTGTTCAGCATGATCGCCAACCGCCCGGACTGGACGCTGTCGCGTCAACGTCAATGGGGCGTGCCGATGGCGTTCTTCGTGCACAAGGAAACCGGTGAGCTGCATCCACGCACGCTGGAATTGCTCGAAGAAGTCGCACAACGTGTCGAGAAGGCCGGCATCGAAGCATGGCAAACGCTCGACCCGCGCGAACTGCTCGGCGAGGACGCCAACATGTACGAGAAGAACCGCGACACGCTGGACGTCTGGTTCGATTCGGGCACGACGCATTGGCACGTGCTGCGCGGCTCGCACAAAGACGAACTGCAATTCCCGGCCGACCTGTATCTGGAAGGCTCGGACCAGCACCGCGGCTGGTTCCACTCGTCGCTGCTGACGGCTTCGATGCTCGACGGCCGTCCGCCGTACAACGCGCTACTCACACACGGCTTCACCGTCGACGGCGAAGGCCGCAAGATGAGCAAGTCGCTCGGCAACGGTATCGACCCGCATGAAGTGGCGAACCGGCTCGGCGCGGAAATCATCCGCCTGTGGATCGCGTCGACCGATTACTCGGGCGAACTGGCGATCTCGGAAGAGATCCTGAAGCGCGTGACGGAAGGCTATCGCCGTATCCGCAACACGCTGCGCTTCCTGCTCGCAAATCTGTCCGACTTCGACTTCGCGCAACACGCGCGTCCGGTCGAAGACTGGCTCGAGATCGATCGTTACGCGGTGGCACTGTCGGCAAATCTGCAAAACGACATCCTCTCGCACTACGACAAGTACGAGTTCCACCCGGTGGTCGCGAAGCTGCAGACGTTCTGCTCGGAAGACCTGGGCGGCTTCTACCTGGACGTGCTGAAAGACCGTCTGTACACCACGGCGGTTGACTCCGTCGCGCGCCGTTCGGCTCAGACCGCGCTGTATCACATCGCCCACGGTCTGCTGCGCCTGATCGCGCCTTTCCTGTCGTTCACCGCCGAAGAAGCGTGGAAGATCTTCTCGCCGAACAGCGAAACGATCTTCACCGAGACCTATCACGCGTTCCCGCAAGTGCCGGACGCCGGCGATCTGCTCGACAAATGGACGCTGCTGCGCGCCGCGCGTAGCGACGTGACCAAGGCGCTGGAAGAGGCACGTGTGGCGAACCTGATTGGTTCGTCGCTGCAGGCCGAGGTCGAAGTCCGCGCGAGCGGTGCGCGTTACGATGCGCTCGCCAGCCTCGCCGACGATCTGAAGTTCGTGCTGATCACGTCGGCGGCGAACGTTGTGAAGGTCGAGAGCGAAGCGGAAGAAGGCGTCGAAGTGGTCGCCTCGAAGTATCTGAAGTGCGAACGCTGCTGGCACTACCGCGCGGACGTCGGCGCAAACGCCGAGCACCCCAACCTGTGCGGCCGCTGCTTCAGCAACCTGTTCGGCAACGGCGAAACGAGGAGCGCGGCATAATGGCAAGAACCATGTCGAAAACGTCGTCCGGAAACAGTTCGCTGGCGCCCTGGCTCGGCGTCGCGCTGATCGTGATCCTGTTCGATCAGCTGACGAAAATCGCGGTGCAGAAGGTGTTCGCCTACGGTGTTCCGCATGAGGTCGCGCCGTTTTTTAACCTGATCCTCGTGTACAACCGTGGCGCCGCCTTCAGCTTCCTCGCAATGGCGGGCGGCTGGCAGCGCTGGGCGTTCACCGCGCTCGGCGTGGTCGCGGCGCTTGTGATCTGCTACCTGCTCAAGCGTCACGGCGGACAGAAGATGTTCTGCACGGCGCTCTCGCTGATTCTCGGCGGCGCGCTCGGCAATGTGATCGACCGGCTCGCGTACGGCCATGTGATCGACTTTCTCGATTTTCACGTCCGCACGTGGCACTGGCCGGCGTTCAATCTCGCCGACAGCGCGATCACGATCGGCGCGATCCTGCTCGTGCTCGACGAGTTGCGGCGCGTGCGCGGTTCGCGCTAGTTTGAAGGCGAGCGGCGGTGCACGGTGCCGCTGCCCGCTACCACGCTTTGTCGGAGGCTTTCGTTGGCAACCGCAGAACTCGCAGGAAAACACCTCGTCCTCGGCATGACGGGCGGCATTGCCTGCTACAAGATCGCCGAACTCACGCGTCTGTTGACCAAGGCCGGCGCGACCGTGCAGGTCGTGATGACCGAGGCGGCCACGCAGTTCATCACCCCAATCACGATGCAGGCACTCTCCGGCCGCCCCGTCTACACGAGCCAGTGGGACGGTCGCGTGCCGAACAACATGGCGCACATCGATCTCTCGCGTGAAGCCGACGCGATCGTCATTGCACCCGCCTCTACCGACTTCCTCGCCAAACTCGCGCACGGCATGGCCGACGATCTGCTCTCGACGCTGTGTGTCGCGCGCGATTGTCCCCTGCTCGTCGTACCGGCAATGAACCGGCAGATGTGGCAGAACCCGGCCACCCAACGCAACGTCACGCAGCTGCGCGCGGACGGCATCGAGGTGCTCGGCCCCGATTCGGGTCCGCAAGCCTGCGGCGAAACCGGTGACGGACGGATGCTGGAAGCGGCCGCTACTTACGAAGCGATCGCGTCATTCTTCTCACCGAAGATTCTGTCCGGCCGTCGCGTGCTGCTAACCGCCGGTCCGACCTTCGAGCCGCTCGATCCGGTGCGCGGCATCACCAATCGTTCGAGCGGCAAGATGGGCTTTGCATTGGCACGCGCCGCGCAGCAAGCGGGGGCCGAGGTGCATCTGGTCGCTGGCCCCGTCGCGCTGGAAACGCCATGGGGCGTGCTCCGCGAAGACGTGCAAACCGCGCAGCAGATGCACGACGCGGTGATGCGCTCGGTCGCTGACGCCGACATCTTTATCGGCGTGGCCGCAGTGGCCGACTGGCGTGTCGATCACGCCAGCGATCACAAGATCAAGAAGGCCGCCGACCGCGCACTGCCCACCTTCACGTTTGTCGAAAATCTGGACATCCTGGCATCGGTCGCCAAGCTCCCGCATCCGCCATTCGCAGTTGGCTTCGCGGCGGAAAGCGGCGACCTCGAAGTGCATGGCGAAGAA
Organism: Paraburkholderia sp.; assembly: GCF_035656215.1. Taxonomy (GTDB): domain Bacteria; phylum Pseudomonadota; class Gammaproteobacteria; order Burkholderiales; family Burkholderiaceae; genus Paraburkholderia. The sequence goes on along the minus strand of NZ_DASRSY010000202.1, from coordinate 9,529 downwards.
AAACGCGTGCGCAAAAACGTGCCGTTGCTGATCGGCAATCTCGGGCCACTCACTTTCGGTCTCGACGACAACGAGGTAATCCTGTTCGAAGCAGGCGGTGCAACGAAGCTGCCGCGCGCAGACAAGCAGACGCTCGCGCGCGCCTTGATCGTTGAGATTGCCAGGCGCCTGCCCGACACAAGTCTCATCCGCTAAAGCCGCGCGTGGCGGCGTGTTGCGTACGCCACCACGCGCCTCCAGCGCACCGAATTATCTGTATCTGGAGCAGTACTGACATGACGCTACTTTCCGTGCTCGATCAAACGCCCGTGATCGGCGGGCACTCAGTGGCGGACGCGATCGCGGCCACCGTCGAACTCGCGCAGCTTGCCGACGATCTCGGCTACACGCGCTATTGGTGCGCCGAACATCACGGCTTGCGCGGCGTGTCGAATCCCTGCCCCGAGGTGATGCTGGCGCGCCTCGGCAGCGTAACCAAACGCATTCGCCTCGGCTCCGGCGGCATCATGTTGCCGTACTACAGCCCGTTCAAAGTCGCCGAGCAATTCATGATGCTCGAGGCGCTGTTCCCGAATCGCATCGATCTCGGCGTGGGACGCGCGCCGGGCGGCGACATGCAAACGGCGCAAGCGGTGGCGGCTGGCACCTACAATCGCGGCGACATTTTCCCGCAACAGGTCGCAGATCTGGTCGGTCTGATGCACGGCACGCTGCCAGAAGGTCATCTCGCGCAGGGCGTACTTCTGCAACCGCAAGTCGATACACGTCCACAACTCTGGATGCTCGGTTCGAGCGAATTCGGCGGCTTGCTGGCAGCTCAACTCGGTATCCGCTTCGCATTCGCGCATTTCATCAACGCACATTTCGGGCATCAAGTGGCGCTCGCTTACCGCGAGCGCTTCAAAGCCAGCCAGGAAACGCAGCAGCCGTATCTGGCCGCCGCCGTATTCGTGATCTGCGCGGATACCGAGCAGGAGGCGGCCGATCTGGAGAAAGCCGTCGACTTGCGCCGCGTGCAAATGGCTTATGGCCTGAATGAGCCGATCCCGACAATCGAACAGGGCATCGCGCAGGAGTACGGCGAGCGCGAGCGGCTGGTGATCGACCGCGAGAAGCCACGTAGCATCATCGGCACGCCGGAAACCGTCACCGAACGCATGCAAGACTTGCAGGCGCAGTTCCAGGCCGACGAACTGATCGTGCTCACCGTCGCAGGCAGCTACCGCGCCCGGCTGCGCTCCTATGAACTTCTCGCCGATGCGTTCCAACTCGGACGCCCGGCCTCCACTCCTTAAACCTTCGAAACTGCATGAAACTCGACCTGAAGATTCTCGATGCGCGCATGCGCGACCAACTCCCGGCCTACGCAACCACCGGCAGCGCAGGCCTCGACCTGCGCGCCTGCCTCGACGAACCGTTGACGCTGAAACCCGGCGAAACCGCGCTGGTGCCGACGGGTCTGGCGATTCACGTCGCCGATCCGGGTTATGCGGCGTTGATTCTGCCGCGTTCGGGTCTCGGCCATAAGCACGGCATCGTGCTGGGCAATCTGGTCGGCCTGATCGATTCGGATTACCAAGGTCAACTGATGATCTCGACATGGAATCGTGGCGAGACCACGTTCGTGCTGAATCCGATGGAGCGCCTTGCGCAGTTGGTGATCGTGCCGGTGGTGCAGGCCGAGTTCAATATCGTGGATGATTTTTCGGAAAGCGAGCGCGGCGCCGGCGGTTTCGGCAGCACGGGCAAGCACTAAGGATGCCGTATCGCTTTGCCGCACAAACCGCAAAGTGACGTAATCCGAAACGCAAAAAGCAGAACGGCGCGGGGTTCAACCCGCGCCGTTCTGCATTCAGAGGTACGACTAAGACTTACTCGACTAACTTACTCAACCTCAACCGCTTCCGGATTCGGGTTGCGCGGCGCCGGATGCTCGTCGAAGGTCAACTGCACCTTGTCTTCCGCATCCACGTCGACCGTCACGCGACCGCCATTCATCAGCTTGCCGAACAGCAACTCGTCGGCCAGTGCACGACGGATCGTGTCCTGGATCAAACGCTGCATCGGCCTCGCGCCCATCAACGGATCGAAACCGTGCTTGGCGAGGTGAGCACGCAGCGCGTCGGTAAAGAGCGCGTCGACCTTCTTCTCATGCAACTGATCTTCCAGCTGCATCAGGAACTTGTCGACCACACGCATGATGATTTCTTCATCGAGCGAGCGGAAGCTGATCGTTGCGTCCAGACGGTTACGGAACTCAGGCGTGAACATGCGCTTGATGTCGACCATTTCGTCGCCGGTTTCCCGACGATTCGTGAAGCCGATCACCGACTTGCCCATTGCCTCGGCGCCCGCGTTCGTCGTCATGATGATGATGACGTTGCGGAAGTCCGCCTTGCGGCCGTTATTGTCCGTCAGCGTGCCGTGGTCCATCACCTGCAGCAGCACGTTGTAGATGTCCGGATGCGCCTTCTCGATTTCGTCGAGCAACAGCACGCAATGCGGCTTCTTCGTGACGGCTTCGGTCAACAGACCGCCCTGATCGAAACCGACATAGCCGGGCGGCGCACCGATCAAACGGCTGACCGCATGACGCTCCATGTATTCCGACATGTCGAAGCGGATCAACTCGATCCCCAGCGTGAACGCCAGTTGCTTCGCCACTTCCGTCTTGCCGACACCAGTCGGGCCGGAGAACAGGAACGCGCCGATCGGCTTGTCCAGCTTGCCGAGGCCTGCGCGCGCCATCTTGATCGCGGCCGCCAGCGCGTCGATGGCCGGGTCTTGCCCGAACACCACGCTCTTCAGATCGCGATCCAGCGTTTGCAGCTTGCTGCGGTCGTCTTGCGACACGCTTTGCGGCGGGACACGAGCAATCTTCGAGATGATTTCTTCGATCTCGTTCTTGCCAATGGTCTTCTTCTGCTTCGACTTCGGCAGGATGCGTTGCGCCGCGCCTGCTTCGTCGATCACGTCAATCGCCTTGTCCGGCAAATGACGATCCGTGATAAAGCGTGCCGACAATTCAGCCGCAGCCGAAAGCGCACCCGACGAATACTTCACGCCGTGATGCTCTTCGAAGCGCGACTTCAGGCCGCGCAGGATCGCCACCGTCTGTTCGACGGTCGGTTCGGTCACGTCGACCTTCTGGAAACGGCGCGACAAGGCCGCGTCTTTTTCGAAGATGCCGCGATATTCCGTGAACGTGGTCGCGCCGATGCACTTGAGCGTGCCCGACGACAACGCCGGTTTCAGCAGATTCGACGCATCCAGCGTGCCGCCCGACGCAGCACCCGCGCCGATCAGCGTATGAATTTCGTCGATGAACAGGATCGCGTGCGGACGTTCCTTCAATTCCTTGAGGACGGTCTTCAGGCGTTGTTCGAAGTCGCCACGATATTTGGTGCCGGCGAGTAGCGCGCCCATGTCGAGCGAATACACCTGCGCATCGGCCAGAATATCCGGCACTTCGCCACGCGTAATGCGCCAGGCGAGCCCTTCGGCGATCGCCGTCTTACCGACACCGGCCTCACCGACCAGTAGCGGATTGTTTTTGCGCCTGCGGCACAGCACCTGCACCACGCGCTCGACTTCCGACTCGCGCCCGATCAGCGGATCGATGCGGCCGTCTTTCGCCATCTGGTTCAGGTTCTGCGTGAACTGGGCGAGCGGCGTTTCTTTCTGCGCGGCGGCTTCGTCAGACTCGGCATTCGCGTCGCTCGCTTTCGCGGCGTCCGTGCTGCTGGTCTTGGCGATGCCATGCGAGATGAAATTCACCACATCCAGACGCGTCACGCCCTGCTGCTGCAGGTAGTACACCGCATGCGAATCCTTCTCGCCGAAGATCGCAACCAGCACATTCGCGCCGGTCACTTCCTTCTTGCCATTCGAGGTAGATTGCACATGCATGATCGCGCGCTGGATCACACGCTGAAAACCCAGTGTGGGCTGCGTGTCGACGTCGTCCGTGCCAGGCACGGTAGGCGTGTTGTCATGAATGAAGTTGCGCAGGTTCTGGCGCAGATCCTCGATATTGGCCGCGCATGCACGCAACACCTCCGCCGCCGTTGGATTGTCCAACAGTGCCAGCAAAAGATGTTCGACCGTTATGAACTCGTGCCGCGCCTGGCGTGCTTCCATGAACGCCATGTGCAGGCTGACTTCCAGTTCCTGGGCAATCATGCTTCCTCCATCACACACTGCAGCGGATGCCCGGCCTGCCGTGCGTGGGTAACGACTTGCTCGACTTTGGTCGACGCGATGTCCCGCGTATAGACCCCACAAACTCCCCTGCCCTCGCGATGCACCTTCAACATTACCTGTGTTGCGGTTTCACGATCTTTATTGAAATATTCCTGCACGATCATCACGACAAATTCCATTGGCGTGAAGTCGTCATTCAGCAGCACCACCTTGTACATGGAAGGCGGCTTCAGCTTCTTTTCCTGCCGCTCCAGTACGGTGCCGTCCTGCTTGTCCGGGATAATCGCCATACACCCATTCTAAACAACTAGGACAGGCCCGCAATCCTGTCAAAACCCGGCCAACCGGCCGGTGAGCCCGTTCGCTATCGCCTGATGGGTAATTACCCCCAACGGCATTGCGTCATTCGACGAGCCGATTGCGGAGCCGGCCCCTATCCTGTGATGCGTCGCAGCCGTGCTGCGCCGCAGTCGGATCGAGTATCGCACAACCTGCCAGTACTGGCTGAAGCACCCGCCCGGCCAGCGGACGGCGCGCGACCCGCAGAACAGCATGTGAGTCGATTATGCGACTTTTCAAGACAGCACGCTTGGGCAACCGCACATAACAAAATAAAAGAGGGAAAAACCCTGGAAAACGCCTGTTTGCAACGCGACAACGGCGTCTCAAAATTTTCTTGACACTCGAATAAAGAGCCTCAACAATCAAGCTGGCACTTTTTTCACTGAGCCATAAATCGAAAAAATGCCGATGGTGAGCTTGTGAGGAGGGAGCGGCTGCATCGCGGTCGTCGAGCTTTTCGAGGGCTCGTGGTAGTGACATGAGTTACAGGGGAAGTTGGAATGGCAACTGGTACGGTCAAATGGTTCAATGACGCAAAAGGTTTCGGATTCATCACGCCTGACGAAGGTGGTGAGGATCTGTTTGCACACTTCTCGGCCATCCAGATGAATGGGTTCAAGACCCTCAAGGAAGGTCAAAAAGTAACCTTCGAGGTCGTGCAAGGCCCGAAAGGCAAACAGGCATCGAACATCCAGGCACCTGCCTGAAACTGTTCGTTACCCGTCCTTTGAAACCCGGCTTCGTGCCGGGTTTCTTTTTTTTGGGCGTTTCCTTCCAGTTTCAGGTGATTTCAGGTGATCGCGGCCGCGATCCCGGTCGACAGGCGGACCTCGTCCCAATTATCGGAAATTCCACCGGTTTTCCGTAAGCTTTCGTTTCGCCTTTGGCGGTGTGTTTCGAGCCGCGGGCTCTCCACCATGCCTGCTAACCGGCGGCGTAAGTTGCCCTCGAGCGCTGTATACCAAGACTACGAGCGAGGTCGCCCTCGTACACCGCGATGCCTTGATGGCGCAAATTCGACCGTGCATCCACTGCGGGTGTGATGCCGATGCTTTCAATAAGACGGCAAAACGCATAGTCCTCCGACAGATACAGCCGCGACTCCGGGTCGATCATGGTGTCGAAGAACGCATAGAGGAATGCCGCCGACGCCCCCACATCCAACTCCGGACGGTCCGCGAGCTTTGAACGGCAGTGCAACTCCGGAAAGCGTTGCATCAGCGCCAGAAAGACTTCTCGCCTGATCAGCATGAAGCCAGTGGGCGCGTAGAGGACATCGAGAAAACCTTCAGCATCGACTTCCAGCGCATCATCACCGCGCACCACGGCGGGATACATGGCGTGGCGCGCGCGGAAATCGGCTTTCGTCGAACCAGCCGGCAGGCCCTCCTCCAGACCACCTGCGGGCCAACCGTCGATCTTCAACGGGTAAACGCCAGCAACCACCGCGCGGTCAGCCTGCAGAAGACGAACCACGTCCGCACCTTTGAAGCCGATATCGCCGTCGATCCACATCAGATGTGTGAAGCGGGCGTCGGCGAGAAATTCCGCCACCATAGTGTTGCGCGCGCGGGTGATCAGGCTGTCGAAGCTGTTGAAATTGACCTGCAGGCCGAAGCCATGTTGGGCGGCCTCGTCATAGAGGTCGAGAAGTCCGAGCACGTAGTCCGTCGTCACGACGGCGCCATAGCTTGGCGTGGCGACATACACATTCGCAACGATATCTTTGTGGGTCATTGTTTTGTCACTCGCAGGCAGGGAACTGGGATTGAGTAGTCAGGCGGGGTGTCGCGCCTCGCCGTCAAACGGGCGCGATTTTTTAGACGGGCGTAACGTACCCGACACCGCACGGCGAACGCCTCAATACCGGTCCGAAGCGAGGATGCGAAATTTCCCCAACAAGGGTCGGAGATTTGACCTGAACCGTCAGGCGTTCGCAGTCGGCATGTATGGGGCTTGAACGCTCCAAAACAAAAAACCCCGGCCACCTCACGGCGCCGGGGTTTTGAATTCGAGCTGGAGAACCCAGCGCGAATCGCTTACATGTTTTCGATCAACACCTGGCCAAAGCCCGAACACGACACTTGCGTCGCGCCTTCCATCAAGCGCGCGAAGTCATACGTGACCCGCTTTTGCAGAATCGACTTTTCCATCGACTTGATGATCAGGTCGGCCGCTTCAGTCCAACCCATGTGACGCAACATCATCTCGGCCGAGAGAATTTCCGAACCCGGATTCACGTAGTCTTTGCCGGCGTACTTCGGCGCGGTGCCGTGCGTGGCTTCGAACATGGCGACCGAATCCGACATGTTCGCGCCCGGCGCGATCCCGATGCCGCCGACTTGTGCGGCCAGCGCGTCCGAAACATAGTCGCCGTTCAGATTCAGCGTGGCGATCACGTCGTATTCCGCCGGACGCAGCAGGATCTGCTGGAGGAATGCATCGGCAATCACGTCTTTCACGACGATGTCGCCACCCGTTTTCGGGTTCTTGATCTTCATCCACGGACCGCCGTCGATCAGCTCCGCGGCGAATTCCTTCTGCGCCAGCGCATAACCGTAGTCACGGAATGCACCTTCCGTGAACTTCATGATGTTGCCCTTGTGCACCAGCGTGACCGAGCGGCGATCGTTGTCGAGCGCATACTGGATCGCCTTGCGCACCAGACGCTCCGTGCCTTCGCGCGACACCGGCTTGATACCGATCCCCGAGGTTTCCGGGAAGCGGATCTTCTTCACACCCATTTCTTCCCGCAGGAACTTGATGACCTTCTTGGCCTGTTCCGACTCAGCAGGCCATTCGATGCCAGCATAGATGTCTTCCGAATTCTCACGGAAGATCACCATATTGGTCTTCTCAGGTTCACGCACCGGCGAAGGCACGCCTTTGAAGTATTGCACCGGGCGCAGGCAAACATACAGATCGAGTTCCTGACGCAGCGCGACGTTCAGCGAACGGATGCCGCCGCCGACCGGCGTGGTGAGCGGGCCCTTGATCGAGACGACGTATTCCTTCAGCACCTGCAGCGTTTCTTCCGGCAGCCACACGTCCGGGCCGTACACCTTGGTCGACTTCTCGCCGGCATAGATTTCCATCCAGTGGATTTTCTTCTTGCCTGCATAGGCTTTTTCTACTGCGGCATCCACCACTTTCAACATCACCGGCGTGATGTCGAGGCCCGTTCCGTCGCCTTCGATATACGGAATAATCGGTTGATCGGAAATATTGAGCGAGAAATCTGCGTTGACGGTGATCTTGTCACCGCCGGTCGGAACCTTGATGTGCTGATACGGCATGATCGGACTCCAGTGAAAGCTATGCTGAAAGCTGATGGGAGACTGCGGAAACTGGGTGCTCCTCGCTACGCGCAATGCCGGACGCCCGCGGGCAGCCTGCCGCGAGCGGCCTGGTCGCCTATTCTAGCCCACGCCGACGCAGCAACGAGCCCATCGCGGCTCGGGGTTTTCCAACATTGTCGAAAATCAAAGCCGCAAGTTAGTTACTCTTATGTCTTATATAAGACAGAGGACTTACAGCGACTTATTATGCATTATTATTCCGCCATTTACTATCGAGCCAGCGCCTCTCCCGGCCTGCGTGGCACATCCCCGGCGCAGCCGGTGCTGCTCGACCTTCATCGATCCTGCTATGCGACTTCTCGCCCTGAACAAACCGTTCGGCACCATCTGTCAGTTTTCGCCGCACGAAACGCGGGCATCGCTGGCCGACTGGGTGAAAGTGCCCGGCGTCTATCCGGCGGGCCGGCTCGATTCCGATAGCGAAGGGCTGCTACTCCTCACCGACGACGGCGCGCTGCAAGCGCGCATCGCCGAGCCACGGCACAAACTGGTCAAACGTTATTGGGCGCAAGTAGAAGGCGCGGTCGATGATGCCACGCTGAAGAAACTCGCGCGCGGCGTCGATCTCGGCGATTACGTGACGCTGCCCTGCCGCGCTGAATATGTCGAGCCGAGCGACTCGCTGTGGGTCCGCACGCCGCCGATCCGCTATCGCGCCGCGATTCCGACCACATGGATCGAGTTGTCGATCACCGAAGGCAAGAACCGTCAGGTGCGGCGCATGACCGCTGCGGTAGGTTTTCCGACGTTGCGCCTCGTGCGCGCCGGGATCGGCGCCCTTGATATTTTTTCGCTCGGACTTCAGCCGGGAGAGAGTGTCGAATTGCCGCTGAAGGCGCCATGGGAAGGTATCGCCTGAACGCGTTTGCACGTGCCATATGTCCGCGCCGATCTCGCATCGAACCTCTATTTTGATCAGAGGCGAAAAAGCTAACTCGTTGTATCCGCAAACAAAATAGCGCGTGAAACCAACATGAAAACCGCGTGAAACAATTGCATTCGTATTCGCTGCGCAGTCATTCATTTGCCTCAGCACATCGGCATATAAATTTTCCACAAAAAACACGTCAACCGGTGCGCAAGCTCACGCGTTATTCGACGCAGATGCCGCCCGAAGCTATCCGGCATTCAGCCTTAAGGGCCTTTGCACAAGCCGCTCACGCGGCGAGTACAGGGAGTCTGAGCGCTAAGCAGACGCGTCGAAAAATTTGTTCGATGCGGCTGTCAACCGAAAGGTGGATGGCACGTTTACCGACATGACTCTACATATAACCGGGTCATTTGGTTAATCAACTCAAGCTGAGGATTTCAAAATGAACAAACTGATCGCCGCTCTGGTCGCTGGCCTCTTCGCAACGGCAGCATTCGCACAAGCTTCGGCACCGGTGGCAGCATCGGCAGCTCCGGCAGCAGCTGCTTCGTCGGCAAAGAAGACCACGAAGCACGCTCACAAGAAGTCGCACAAGAAGGCAGCAACTGCTGCTGCAGCTTCGGCAGCTTCGGAGTAAGTTCGTTGTAAAAACGCAGTCAAGAACTCGCTTCATTGCCGTTCTTACGGCGTTGAAAGGCAGATCACCGCAAGGCGATCTGCCTTTTTGTTTTTGACGCGCTCGCGTAACATTCGC
>NZ_DASRSY010000201.1:0-5683 GCF_035656215.1 Paraburkholderia sp. | reverse complement strand
AATCACCACACCACGGTGACTGGCGGCGTTCTCGAAACCGAATGCGGCGACGCCCTCAAATCGTTTTTTGCCGAGCGGCGGCGCGCAAGCCGTGAGGCACGCGCGGTGGCACGGGGCGAAGCGCATGTCGTAGCAGGTAGCGAAGCACACGCCGAAGCGCATGTCGAAGTGCGCAGCGAGGCACGCCCCGACGACGTCGAAGCGCACACCGCAGCACGCAGCGAACCGGGGTCGGCCGAGCCGCTCTAAAACAACAACGTACAACACAACAACGTCCAACAGGTCCTGCCAATGACCGTCCATCGCACCATTGAATTGATCGCGCCGTCCGGATATCCGCATGATGCCGAGGTGCTGCATCGCGCGTTGCATCGCTTGCATACGCAGGGGCATCGCGTTGAGGGTGCGGAGGTGACAAGGCGTCGCTACCAGCGCTTCGCCGGCACGGACGGTGAGCGTGCAGCCGATCTGAACCGGCTGGCCGACCCGTCGCGTGAGTTACCCGACGTCGTGCTGGCCGTGCGTGGTGGCTACGGCGCGATGCGCATCCTGCACGGACTCGACTACGAAGGGCTGCAACGGCGGCTAGCCGATCAACCGGTCGCGCTGGTGGGCCATAGCGATTTCACTGCGGTGCAGCTTGCTTTGCTGGCGCGCGCTGGTGTGAAAACTTTCGGCGGCCCGATGTTGATGAGCGACTTCGGCGCGGAAGATCTGAGCGAATTCACCATGCAGCACTTCTGGTCCGCGCTAACCAGGCCGACCATGACGGTGACGAGCAATGTGCCGCAAGCGCAGGCGGCCGACGTCGCAGGCATGTTGTGGGGCGGCAATCTGGCGGTGCTGACCTCGTTGATCGGCACGCCGTACATGCCGCCGGTGCAGGGCGGCATTCTGTTCCTGGAAGACGTCAACGAGCAGCCGTTCCGGCTCGAGCGGATGCTTTATCAGTTGCACCTGTCGGGCATCCTCGCGCAGCAACAGGCGCTTGTGCTCGGCGATTTCTCCGGCGGTAAATCGTACGATTACGACAACGGCTACGATCTGCATTCGATGATCGAGCAGGTGAGGTCGATGATCGGGATTCCGGTCATCACTGGTCTGCAATTCGGTCACGTTCCCAACATGTTGACGCTGCCGGTTGGCGCGGACGCGCACCTCGTCGCCAACGCGCACGGGTTCAAACTGACGCTATCGGGTTATCCGACCCTCGCCTGAAACGGCGCGAGGCAGTGAAGCGGGCGTTTGCCCGCTTTCTTTTTGAGTCTGTAACGCAACTAACGGTCTATTTATTGGAGCGACCTCAAACAGATCAGTCCCATGAAGGTCTCTCACTTTGTTGACAAAAACCGTCTTCAATAGACGACCACTCCACAGATTAATTAAACTGGTAATGAAGCCGAGAAAGGCCTGAACGGGGTGTTCATTGGCCCGCAGCGCAGCCCGGCCACGCAGATTGTCGGAAATTAAAGCAAAAATTGTTGACAATTTTTATGTCCATCCTATGATGACAAACATACCGAGACGAACATCATGTCCGACGCAGACTCCGCAGCCGCGAATAGTTCGAAACCCGAAGCGATCGCCGAGCGCATCCGCGCCGCGATCCTCGAGCATCGGCTCGCGCCAGGCGCGAAACTGACAGAAGCACAGTTATGCGAAGTATTCAACGTGAAGCGCGGCCCGATCCGGCAGGCGCTCACGCAACTGGCGACTGACCACCTCGTCGATCTCGAACCGAATCGTGGAGCGTTCGTCGCCAGTCCGTCGCTGCAGGAAGTGCATGAAGTGTTCGAAATGCGTCGGATTATCGAACGGGCTGTGGTTGAAAAGATTTGCGGCGGTCATGGCATGCGCCGTTTGAAGAGCATCGGCAGCATGATCGGCCGCGAACGCAAAGCGTTCGAAACACGTGATTTTCCGGCGTGGATTCGCCTGTCGGGTGAGTTCCATACCGAGTTGGCCGGGCTTACCGGCAACACCGTGCTGTGCGACTGCCTGAACGGACTGGTAGCGCGCTCCACGCTGATTTCGGCACTGTATGAGTCGCTCGGACGCAGCCCTTGCTCGTTCGAAGACCACGAAGCGATTCTCGCCGCGCTCGAGGCCGGCGATGCAAAAGAGGCGGCGGCACTCATGTCGCGCCATTTGCAAAGCGTCGAGTTGAAGATGCTGGACCGCCCCGCACGTGGCGCGGCCGATCTGCACGAAGTGTTCGGTGCGCTCAACGGCGCACCGAAGGAAGCAGCAAAGACCAAGTCCGCGCCAGGCTGAGGCACGCGGCCGGTGCGCGCTCATTGCGGGTGCGCGCCGCACTGAATGAACTGAACTGAATCAGGCGTTGCAAGGCGGCTCGACGTGAGCGCTGCCGGCTTGCGCACGCGTGGCCGTCACGGGATGACAGCCTTGGAGTAGTAACGCATCGTCGGCAATCCGCGGCTACAGGCGGTGCGATAACCACAAGTACATCGAGTACGGAGACATCCGCGGCACGGTCAATCGGTCGGTTCGAACCTCCTGTTTCCAGATTGGGAGGGGAGAGGCAACTGGCATGGCCGATGCAACGTCCTTCGATTTGCTATCGAGGGTCCCTATCCCAAGGAGGAAACATGGCTCAGTTCAGCGCAGCGCCCGGCAATCCCGCAATTCCCACATACGGAGACGGCGGCGTGCCCAGTGATCCGTCGATGCCCACAGGCTACAGCGAGAGACTATACAACGAAGACCTGGCGCCGCTCCGCCATCAAACCTGGGGCGCCTACAACATCTTCGCGTTCTGGATGTCGGACGTGCACAGCGTCGGCGGCTATGTGTTCGCGGGCAGTCTGTTCGCGCTTGGGCTGACGAGCTGGCAGGTGCTGATCGCGCTGCTGGTCGGCATTGCAATTGTCAACGTGCTTTGCAATCTGATTGCCAAGCCGAGTCAGGTGAACGGTGTGCCTTATCCGGTAGCTTGCCGCGCGACGTTCGGTGTGCTCGGCGCGAATATCCCTGCCGTGATTCGCGGTTTGATCGCGGTAGCATGGTACGGAATCCAAACTTATCTGGCTTCTAGCGCGCTGGTGATCGTAGTGCTGAAGTTTGTCCCGCAGCTGTTGCCGTACGCGGATTTGCATCACCACGGTTTCATGGGTCTCTCCACCTTGGGCTGGGCCGGTTTCATGTTGCTGTGGGTCTTGCAGGCACTTGTGTTCTGGCATGGTATGGAGACTATCAAGAAGTTCATCGACTTCGCCGGTCCGGCTGTCTATGTGGTGATGTTCATTCTCGCGGGCTACATGGTGTATCGCGCAGGATGGCGAAACATCGGCATCAACCTGGGCGGCGTGAAATACCACGGCATGCAAGTGGTGCCGGTGATGATCACGGCAATCTCACTGGTGGTCTCGTACTTCTCGGGACCGATGCTGAATTTCGGCGACTTTTCCCGCTATGGCAAGAGCTTTCGCAGTGTGCAGCGCGGTAACTTCTGGGGTCTGCCGGTCAACTTCCTCGCCTTTTCGCTGGTGACGGTGATCACGACCGCGGCGACGCTGCCGGTATTCGGCGAACTGATCACGGACCCGGTCGAAACGGTGGGCCATATCGACTACCCGACTGCGGTAATTCTCGGCGCATTGACCTTCACGATCGCGACGATCGGTATCAACATCGTCGCCAACTTTGTCTCGCCGGCTTTCGATTTCTCGAACGTCGCACCTCGTCTGATCAGTTGGCGCGCGGGCGGCATGCTCGCGGCGGTGGCATCGATTTTCATTACGCCGTGGAACCTGTTCAACAACCCGGCGGTGATCCACTACACGCTCGACGTACTCGGCAGCTTCATCGGACCTTTGTACGGGGTCCTGATCGTTGACTATTACCTCGTGAAGCGTCAGAAGATCGTGCTGAATGATCTGTACACGGTTTCCCCAACGGGTTCCTATTGGTATCGCAATGGCGTCAATTACCGGGCTGTGGGCGCGTTGCTGCCGGCCGCGGTCATCGCTGTGATCTGCGTGATGGTGCCGACGCTCGATGGACTCGCGAACTTCTCGTGGTTCATCGGCGCTGCATTGGCTGCGTTGTTCTACCGCGTACTTGCACGCTAAGTTTTAGAGTCGCAACAGGAGTCGATATGCGCATCAAACTGATCAATCCGAATACCACGCAACGCATGACGGACGCGATGGGCCGCTGCGCGCGCGAAGTCGCCGGGCCCGGCACTGAAGTGATCGCGGTGAATCCGACGATGGGGCCGCCGTCGATCGAAGGCTATTACGACGAAGCGCTTGCGACGCCCGGCTTGCTGGCCGAGGTCATCGCCGGTGAGCGCGAGGGCTGCGACGGTTACGTGATCGCCTGCTTCGGCGACCCCGGTTTGTACGCGGCACGCGAGTTGGCGCGCGGTCCGGTGATCGGCATCGCCGAAGCGGCGATGCACGCGGCAAGCGTGCTGGCGCCAGGGTTTTCGGTGGTGACCACGCTGGCGCGCACGTGCGGCATGGCGTGGCATCTCGCGGAGCGCTACGGCATGAAGCGGTTCTGCCGAAACGTGCGCGCCACCGACGTCGCCGTGCTCGATCTGGACAAACCCGGCTCGGCGGCGCGCCGCATCATCCTCGATGAATGCCGGCGCGCGTTGGAAGAAGACGGGTCGGACGCGATCGTGCTCGGTTGCGCCGGCATGGCTGAGTTGTGCGCGGAGATCGAAGATGCGTTGGGCGCGCCGGTGATCGAGGGCGTGACGGCGGCGGTCAAATGGACCGAGGCGCTGATCGCGCTGCGGTTGTCGACGGCCAAGCGGGGCGACTATGCACGGCCGCTGGCCAAGCGCTACGACGGCGCGCTGGAGGCCTTCAGTCCGGCCGATGCGGACCTAAATCCTCCGCCACCTCGCGATTCGGCCGCAAGCGCCGTGGAAAGTGCAAATTCGACCGGTTTACTGCGGGTAAACACCACGGGACGCCTGGTGGGGCCGGCTTCGCACATACATCCCGTCTGACACGCACTATCTGCCCGGGTGTATGGGCGCACCCGAGTGTTTTCGCTACACTGGTTCCACTCGGCGCTGGTACCCGAACGCTAATTACCACTGCTTCTGGTGCCGCTGTTCAGGCCTGTTTTCGCCTGCGCCGACATGCGTAATACCGCAAACGCAAGCAAACGCCACGCAAGCCCCACGTGCATGTCACGTGAGTTCCACGCGAATTTTACGTACCGTCATCACGCTTTCGTCAAACCATGCCACTCGACTCGAACTATCCACGCGATCTGATCGGCTACGGCCGCCACCCGGTGCAGGCGAACTGGCCGGGTCGAGCGCGCGTCGCGGTGCAATTCGTCCTGAACTACGAAGAAGGCGGTGAGAACTGCGTGCTGCACGGCGATCCGGGCTCGGAGCAGTTTCTGTCGGAAATCGTTGGCGCGGCGTCTTATCCGGCGCGTCACATGAGCATGGAGTCGATCTACGAATACGGCTCGCGCGCAGGCGTGTGGCGCATCCTGCGCGAATTCGAAAAGCGTGGTCTGCCGCTTACGGTGTTCGGCGTCGGCATGGCGATCGAACGGCACCCTGATCTGGGGCGCGCCTTCGTCGAGCTCGGTCATGAGATCGCCTGTCACGGCTATCGCTGGATTCACTACCAGGACGTGTCGCCGGAAAAAGAGGCGGAACACATGCGCCTCGGCATGGAAGCGATCG
>NZ_DASRSY010000200.1:0-2251 GCF_035656215.1 Paraburkholderia sp. | reverse complement strand
CGAGCGTGACGAGCGTGGACAACAAGTCCAGCGACAACGACAGCGTGGTCGCGGCGAAAGACTGCAGGTCGTCGCTGATCCGCTGGTCGGGGTTGTCGGCGAGCCGGTCGCGTTCGATCCGGTAGAAGGCACTGTCGTGCAGCCATTCGTTGAGATAACGCGTAGTCAGCCACTGGCGCCAGCGGAAGCCGAGCATCTGGCGCAGATAGCGACCGTACACCGCGAGGATGATGAAGCCGAACGCGAGACCCGAGAACACCATGAGAAGGTGCGGAAAGTCGTGCACGTTCTTGGTCTGCAGCGCGTTGTAGAAGTCGGCGCTCCAGCGGTTCAGGCGCACGTTGATCCACACGACGAGCAGGTTCATCACGATGATCGCGATGAGCAGCCCCCACGCCGTTTTTCGTTCTTCTGAAACCCAGTAAGGTTTGATCAGGCTCCAGGCGGAGACTTTGTCGTCCGGCGGCAGCGCGGGGCTGGAAGCGGTATTCGGTGTCATGAGCATCCTGGTGAAGTGCTGGCCCATGCCGGGTTGGCCTCATTCGGGCCGGCCCAACAGTGGGTTTGCGGTGCGTGCCCCCGGGCGTCGTGCTCGACGAACGCACGTCCGGGTGAGCGTCCGATTCTGGCGCGAAGCCCTTAAGTGAAAATTAATTTCCGCCCGGGGGCCTCGCCTCGATACCGCATGTCGCGCATGCAACTAGCGTGTCGCCCGCGTGTGGCTCCTGCGGTATCCGGTCCTGGCATTGTGCCAGAGCGCTGCCTTCGGCCGTATTGATGAATCGAAAGATGGTGCCGGATCAACTATGCGCGACGGCACAGGTCGCTGTTTGCGGGCGCCGCGCCTTTTATGGTCTAATGACCTTCGACGAAACAGGGGTGCTTTGCCCACAGGCTGCGTGATTCTCACGCAGCGGCGGCGAGGCTGAGAGAGACCCTTTGCACCCGATCCGGGTAATACCGGCGCGGGAAGTTTCCGGAAGCAACCAGTCTTCCATTCCCCGCCGGGCGGCGTCCGTCATTGGACGCGTGTATTGCCCGGCCGGCCTCACCCGCCGGTTTCGTCCTGGGTACGTGCGTTTTTTTGGCCGTACGGAAAGGACTCGATGACCGCCTATTCTTCAGACATGTGTTTTGCTCGTCACCGCGCTTTCGTCGGTTATGTCGGTGTGCCGTGCTGCTTTAGCCCTGCTTGCCATTGCTGTGCTGCGGAGAGCGTGCGATGAATCGTCCTGCGCAACCCGATTTCGCGGTGCTGGGCGGCGGCCTGTGCGGGCGGTTGGTCGCCTGGCGTCTCGCCGGCCAGGGGCATCGCGTCGCCCTGTATGAACGTGGCGACGCAGCCGGTTCGCAAGCGGCAGCCTGGGTCGCAGCGGCAATGCTGGCGCCGCTCGCCGAAGCCGCCAGTGCTGAACTGCTGATTACGCGCCTCGGTGCGACTTCGCTCGAAACCTGGCCGCAAATCCTCGCTGAATTGCCTGAACCGGTGTTCTTTCAGCGCAATGGCACGCTGGTCGTATGGCATCACGCCGATCGCACCGAAGCGCCGTTATTCGAACGCCGTGTACGCTCGAACGCGCCGGCTGAATTGCTCGACGGCGGCTTCGTGACGCTGACGGGTGCTCAGGTCGGCGCCGCCGAGCCCGCGTTGGCGGGTCGCTTCAACCAGGGGTGGCTGCTGCCGCGCGAAGGCCAACTGGATAACCGTCAGGTACTGTCCGCGCTGGCCGCCGGCCTCGCCGAACGCGGCGTCGAAACGCACTGGAACACACCGGTCGACGATCATGCGTTGCCGCCCGCGCGCGTCACGATCGACTGCCGGGGTTTGGGCGCGAAGCCCGTGCTGCCCACGCTGCGCGGCATCCGCGGCGAAGTCGCACGCGTGCATGCGCCGGGTATCAAGCTGACGCGGCCGGTGCGTCTGCTGCATCCGCGCTATCCGCTGTATATCGCGCCGAAGCCGGATGATCTCTACGTGATCGGCGCGACCGAGGTGGAAGGCGAGGACATGTCGCCGGTCAGCGTGCGCTCGGCGCTCGAGTTGTTGAGCGCGGCGTTTTCCGTGCATCCAGGCTTTGGCGAGGCCCGCATCCTCGAACTGAATTCGCAGTGCCGCCCGACTTTGCCGGACCACCGTCCGGCTTTGCTGTGGGATGGCGCGCAGACACTGCGCGTGAACGGCCTGTACCGGCACGGCTACATGATCGTGCCCGAAGTCGCCGACGAAGCCGTGCGCTTCGCCGCGGCTTTG
>NZ_DASRSY010000199.1:0-4985 GCF_035656215.1 Paraburkholderia sp. | reverse complement strand
AATTCCGCAGGCGACAAAGCCTGAATATCAGGCCGACTCGCAGAGCAACCGTAGGGCAACCTGCCGGCACCGCGTAAAATAGCGGGCAAGCATCAGGAAGCAAAGTCGGTTGCCGTGACCGGGTGGCATGGCCTCCGGGTCACGGCAAGCGCCGGCAGCACGCGTTACCAACCCACCTGCACCAGCATCCGCAGTCATCATCGCGCAGTCAATGCGTGAGTAGAAACACCATGAGCACCGAAAAAATCAATCTCGACATTCATAAGATTCTCACGCTGCTGCCGCATCGTTACCCGATTCTGCTGGTTGACCGGGTGCTCGAACTTGAGCCGCATAAGAGCATCAAAGCGTTGAAGAACGTGTCGATCAATGAGCCGTATTTCCAGGGGCACTTTCCGACCCGTCCGGTGATGCCCGGCGTGCTGATTCTCGAAGCACTCGCGCAAACGGCGGCCCTGCTGACGTTTTCGGAAGAGCCGAGCGATCCGTCGAACACGCTGTATCTGTTCGTGGGCATCGACAATGCGCGCTTCAAGCGCGTGGTGGAACCGGGCGATCAGTTGATCCTGAACTGCACGTTCGAGCGTCATATGCGCGGCATCTGGAAGTTCAAGGCCCGCGCCGAAGTGGATGGTGCCGTGGCGGCGGAAGCCGACCTGATGTGCGCGGTGCGGCACACGGACAAAGACGCTTAAGCCGGTTTCCGGGCAGTCAGCGGCTTACTCTAAGCCCTGCAGCCTTCGGCTACGCCTATCCAGACAACGCAACAGAATCAGAAGCGAGGACGCATGAGCAGGATTCATCCCACTGCGATCGTCGAACCGGGCGCGCAACTCGACGAATCTGTCGAAATCGGACCGTATGCCGTCATCGGCGCACATGTGACGATCGGCGCACGGAGCACGGTCGGGTCGCACAGCGTGGTCGAAGGTCACACCACGATTGGCGAAGACAACCGGATCGGTCACTACGCATCGGTCGGCGGCCGCCCGCAGGACATGAAGTACAAGGACGAGCCAACCCGGCTCGTGATCGGCAATCGCAACGCGATCCGTGAATTCACCACGATCCACACCGGCACAGTGCAGGACTCGGGCGTCACCACGCTGGGCGACGATAACTGGATCATGGCTTACGTGCACATCGGGCACGACTGTCACGTCGGCAACAACGTCATTCTGTCGAGCAATGCGCAGATGGCCGGCCATGTGATCGTTGGCGACCACGCGATCATCGGCGGTATGTCGGGCGTGCATCAGTTTGTGCGCATCGGTGCGCACTCAATGCTGGGCGGGGCTTCGGCGCTCGTGCAGGACGTCCCGCCGTTCGTGATGGCGGCCGGCAACAAGGCCGAACCGCACGGTATCAACGTCGAAGGTCTGCGCCGCCGCGGTTTCTCCGCGGACGCGATTTCGGCGCTGCGCTCGGCGTACCGCTTGTTGTACAAAAACGGCCTGTCGCTGGAAGAGGCGAAGGTGCAGTTGCGCGAACTCGCGTCCGCGGGTGGCGATGGCGATGCGCCGGTACAAACGCTGCTCGCGTTCGTCGAAGCGTCGCAACGCGGCATCATCCGCTAAGCGATGGCATTGAACCCGAGTCCGCTGCGTGTCGCGATGGTGACTGGCGAGCCGTTCGGCGACCTGTTGGCGGCGTCGCTACTCGACGGCCTCGCGAGCCGTCTGCCCGCCGGTACCCAGTATTATGGGATCGGCGGCCCGCGCATGATCGCCACGGGCTTCGACGCCCACTGGCCGATGGAAAAACTGACGGTGCGCGGCTATGTCGAAGCACTGCGGCATATTCCCGAGATCCTCAGCATCCGCAACGAACTGAAGCGCCAACTGCTGGCTGAGCCGCCGTCGGTATTTGTCGGTGTGGATGCGCCCGATTTCAACTTCGGCCTCGAGCATCCGTTGCGCGAAGCGGGCATTCCAACCGTTCACTTCGTCTGTCCATCCATCTGGGCGTGGCGGGGCGGGCGCATCAAGAAGATCGCCAAAGCGGTCGACCACATGATGTGCGTGTTCCCGTTCGAAACGGCGCTGCTTGAAAAGGCAGGCATCGCGGCGTCCTACGTGGGGCACCCGCTTGCTGACGAGATCCCGATCGTGCCCGATACGCTCGGCGCGCGCCGCACGCTCGGCCTCGCTGAAAGCGGTCCGATCATTGCGGTACTGCCAGGCAGCCGACGCTCGGAGATCGATCTGATCGGTCCGACGTTCTTTGCCGCGATGGAGATGATGCAGCACCAGGAGCCCAGTTTGCGTTTCGTGATGCCGGCGGCCACGCCCGCACTGCGGGAAATGCTGCGGCCGCTGGTCGATGCGCATCCCGGTCTCGCACTGACCATCACCGACGGCCAGTCGCAACTCGCGATGACGGCGGCCGATGCGATCCTCGTCAAGAGCGGCACGGTGACGCTGGAAGCCGCGTTGCTGAAAAAGCCGATGGTGATCTCGTACAAGGTGCCCTGGCTGACCGGCCAGATCATGCGCCGCCAGGGCTATCTGCCGTACGTCGGCCTGCCGAACATTCTGGCGGGACGTTTCGTGGTGCCGGAAATTCTGCAACACTTCGCCACACCGCAAGCGCTTGCCGAAGCCACGCTGAAACAGTTGCGCGACGAGGCCAACCGGCGCACGCTGACGGAAATCTTCACGGAGATGCATCACGTGCTGAAGCAGAACACCGCGCAGCGTGCGGCGGAAGTCGTGGCGAGCGTCGTCGAAAATCGGAAGGCGCGGTCGTGACCACGGCGCGCGGACCACGCCGCAAGGCTGCGATCGCTGCAGGCGCCGCAGCGCAGGTCGGTTTGGACTTCGAGACACCGGATGACATCGTCTGCGGCGTCGACGAGGCCGGGCGTGGGCCGCTGGCGGGTCCAGTGGTCGCTGCCGCGGTGATTTTCGATCCGTCGAAGCCGATGATTCGCGGCCTCGACGATTCGAAAGTACTCACTGCCAGAAAGCGCGACGAACTGTACGACAAGATTGTCGATCGGGCGCTCGCGTACTGCATCGCATCGGCTACCGTCGAAGAAATCGACACGCTGAACATCCTGCACGCCACGATGCTGGCGATGAAGCGGGCAGTCGAAGGCCTCTCAGTCGTGCCGACACTCGTAAAAATCGACGGCAATCGCTGCCCGACGCTGAGCATTCGCAGCGAGGCGGTGATCGGCGGCGATGCGCTGGTCAAGAGCATTTCGGCGGCGTCGATTCTCGCCAAAGTCACGCGCGACCGGATGCTGCTCGAATTGCATCAAACCTATCCGGTCTACGGTTTTAACGCGCATGCCGGCTACGGCACGCCGCAGCATCTTGCGGCGCTGCGCGAACATGGGCCTTGTGAGCATCATCGGCGTTCCTTTGCGCCAGTGCGTGAAGCGCATCTGCGCTTCGGCACGGGTTTGAAGCTGCCGGCGGGTGACGTCATCGTCGTGTCCGGCACGCTCACCGATGCCATGCTCGACGACGACGCCTTCGGCGAACGCAGCGGCGCCTGAGCGCCCTGTGTGGCCCGGCGCGTCGCCAACTCTTTTCTCATTCTCACTGCCTTCGCTGCCTGTGAAAGCCATCACCTCGCGGGACAATCCGCTCTACAAGCGCCTGAAAGCATTGGCCGGCTCGACGCATCAGCAGCGCCGCAGCGGCCATGCGCTGCTCGAAGGCTTTCATCTCGCGAGCGCCTATCTCGACGTCGCCGGGCAGCCGGAAATGTGCGTTGTCACCGAAGGCGCGCTGCGCCACGAGGAAGCGCAGGCCATTGTGTCGCGCATCGACGAGCAGCGCATCGTCACGCTGCCTGACGCATTGTTTGGCCAGTTGTCGAACGTCGTGCACGGTGTCGGGATTCTGCTGCTGGTCGAAAAGCTCGACACGCCGCTGCCGGCGGAGATCGGAGAAACCTGCCTCGTTCTCGATGGCGTGCAGGACGCCGGCAACGTCGGTTCGATTCTGCGCAGCGCGGCGGCCGCCGGTATTCAGCAGGTGTTTTGCGTGCCGGGTACGGCATACGCATGGTCTTCGAAGGTATTGCGTTCGGGCATGGGCGCGCATTTTCTGCTGCAGATCCACGAAGATGTCGAAACGCAGGCGCTAATCGAGCGCCTGGCGGTGCCCATCGTCATTACGGATTCGCATGATGCCGAGGCGATCTACGACTGCGATCTGAGCGGACCGCTCGCGTGGGTGTTCGGCAACGAAGGGGCGGGTGTATCGCAGGCCTGGCGCGATGCGGTGTCGCTGCGGGTGACGATTCCTCAGCCGGGCGGGATGGAATCGCTCAATGTGGCGGCTGCGGCGGCTGTCTGCGTGTTCGAACAATGCCGCCAGCAGCGCCGCGCGTGACTTCAACGGCATGACATGAGTAGCGTGGGCATCCATCACCACCTGGGCGCCACGCGTATCTCCGGAACAGGCCGTGCTCAGTAAGCCGGCCGGTCCAGCTTGATCTCCTGCAGGATGGTCGTCGCGATCTCTTCGATCGACTTATGCGTCGACGACAGCCACTTGACCCCTTCACGCCGCATCATGGCTTCGGCTTCATTGATCTCGTAACGGCAATTTTCCGGCGCGGCGTACTTGCTGCCTGGCCGGCGCTCGTTACGAATCTCCGACAGACGCTGCGGATCGATCGACAAACCAAACATCTTCTGCCGATGCGCCAGGAGTGGCGTGGGCAGCTTGCCGCGTTCGAAGTCTTCCGGAATCAGCGGATAGTTGGCCGCTTTTACACCGTACTGCATCGCCAGATACAGGCTCGTCGGCGTCTTGCCGCTGCGCGACACGCCCACCAGGATCACGTCGGCATCGGCCAGATTGCGGTTCGATTGACCGTCGTCGTGCGCGAGCGAGAAGTTGATCGCCTCAATCCGGTTCTTGTACTCCTCAGTGTCCGCGTTCTGGTGGCCGCGGCCCATCGCGTGGCTCGACTTGAGCTCCAGTTCCTGCTCGAGCGGTTCGACGAAGGTCTGGAACATATCC
>NZ_DASRSY010000198.1:0-7291 GCF_035656215.1 Paraburkholderia sp. | reverse complement strand
AGAGGCCGGCATGCGGTGCATACCGGCCTCTCCACATTCAGGATCAGGATTCGTGACTCGCGACTTAGGGCAAATACAACACCGGTGAGCATGAAGCCGCGTGATCAACGATCACGCCACGTCTTCACATCATCTCCATTTCCTGCATCTGCCCCAAGCCGAAAAAACGTCCTAACTCCTTTGCCAGTTCATTCAACGCGCTCATTTCCTTCTGCGATATCCGGCGTGGCTCGTGCGTATGAGACCAGTCGCCATATAACAGCGCTACCGTCTGATCGGTTTCGTCGACCACCGGCAACAGCACGAAGGCACGGGCGTCGTCGAACGAACGCCGGAACCATTCCGGTAAGCGCGCGACCATCTTCGGGTCGCGGGCGTTCTCGATGAAAATGCCGACCGAGTTCGCGATCGCGAGGTGAAACACATCGGGCTCGAACGCGGTGTTGAACGTTAGCTTCGGCATCGCCGCGTCGATTTTCGGACCGAGTCCGAGGCGCGCCTTGAAAGTGCCGTTGCTGTGCTTGACGAACACGACCGTGCGCGCAAAGCCGAGCGCTGCCAACACGGTTTCCGCGGCCAGCGCCAGTGCCGGCGCGATCGCGCTGCCGTCGGGCAGGCCGCGCAGATCGCCCACGCCCGCCGCGATGCGCGCTTCCGGATTGAGCGCCTCGCGCGCGATCGCGTCCGCATTGGCGCGCAACTCGACGATCTCGCGCATCACGCCGTCGCCGCCTTCTTCACGGGCGAGCGCGACGCTCATTTCGAGCAACACTTCCGGGTCGGTGTTCAACGCACGGCTGTATGCCTGCGCCAGTTCGGTGATGCGTTCTTCGCGTTCCCAGTCCGGCATGTTCTGCTGGGTCAGTACGTCGGCGACCGCCGTCGAATAGTTGGTGATGGCGCGCAGCCACTGCACCTGGCGCGGCTGCTCGATATCCAGCGGATCGAACTCGCCCATGCCGGAGCGGATCATGTCGGGCAGGCGCCAGCGCACCGCCGCTTCGGCGCCGATTTCGTCGAACGTAACGCCGAGCACCAGCACGCAGGCATCGGTTTCGAGCGTGCCGTCCTCGATATGCCGGCGAATCTGATCCCACTCGGCGTCGAGATAGAACACCACCAGCAGCTTGCCGATCTGCCGCATCAGCGTGCAGACCACAGCTTCTTCACCGGCGCGCAGATCGCCGCGCTCAGTCAGCTTGCGCGCGACGCAGCCCGACAGCAGCGTGCGGTTCAATTCGAGTTTCGCGTCGATGCGGCGCGGCGCGCTGTGATGAAAGTGATCGACGATTTTCAGGCCGACCACCAGGTGGCCGACCGCATCCATGCCGAGCACCATCAGTGCGCGCGACACGGTGGTGATGTTGCCGCCGAATGCCATATACATGGCCGAGTTGGCAAGCCGCAGCACCTTTTGCGTCAAGGCGAAATCCGACAACACGACCTGCACGAGGCCGGTGAAGTCGAGGTCGTCGTTGTTCATCGCCGCCATGGTGGTCCGCAACGACTGCGACAGCATGGGGAAATCGCCGCGCTCGCTCATTCGCGTCCAGAGCCGGTCGAGCACCGCCGCCTTTACCATGTGAGTCCCGCAAAAGCCATACATGTTCCAATGAATGCCACACCGGCTCCTGGCCGGCATCTTCCGCTGCGCAGGAGGTTTGCCTGCATCGCTATGCGGTGTGCAGGTGAAGCGTGCGCGCTTCGAAACGCTGCGCGAGTTCGTCGGACGGCAACGCCTTGCAGACGAGCCATCCCTGAATGTGGTCGCATCCCATCTCGGTGAGCAGGGTGCGCTGTGCTTCTGTTTCGACGCCTTCGGCAACCAGTTCGAGATCGAGTGTTTGCGCGAGTCCGACGACCGCGCTAACGATTGCCTGATCGTTCCGGGAGGTTAGCAGATTCTCGACAAAACTCCTGTCGATCTTGAGCTTGGCCAGGGGGAATCGTTGCAGGTAAGCCAGACTTGAATAGCCGGTGCCGAAATCGTCCACGGCAAAGCGGATGCCCATCGCGGTCAGCTCTTCGAGCAGGACCTTGGCATGCGCCGGGTCGTGCATCAGCAGGCTTTCGGTGATCTCGAATACGAGGCGGCGCGGATCGATGCCGGTCAATTCGATCGCTTCACTCACGCTGTCCTTGAAACGCGGATCGCGGAACTGTTGCGGCGACACATTGACGGCGACGTACTGCAATGAAATGCCCTGCGCGTCCCACTGGATCAACTGCATGCACGCGACCTTCAACACCCAGTTGCCGAGGAAGTTGATCAGGCCGATCGATTCCGCGAGCGGAATGAACATCGAAGGGGGCACGAGACCGTGCACCGGATGCAACCAGCGGATCAACGCTTCGACGCCGACGACGCCGTGCGTGCGGCTGCTCGTGATCGGCTGGAAGTGCAACGAGAACTCGCCGTTGCGCACGCCGTCGTAAAGGTCGGCCTCCAGCTTCAGGCGCTCGGCGTCGGCGGGATTGTCGTCCGGTACGTAGAAGGCGAGCGTGTTGCCGCCGGCCGCCTTGGCCTGCAGCAAGGCATGGTCGGCCCAGCGCAGCAGGTGAGTGTCGTGGGCGGCGTTGTCATTGGCGTGGCGCACATCGGGATAGAGCGCAATGCCGATGCTCGCCGACAGATGCACCTGCTGGCCGTTGAAGACATAGGGTTGCTGGATCGCGGTCAACAGGCGACGCGCCAGCGCTTCGGCCGCGGCGGCCGCGTCGGTGCGGCTCGCGGCAGGCTTCACGAGGATCGCGAACTCGTCGCTGGCGACACGCGCCACCGTTTCGCCCGGGCTCGTCATATTCAATAGACGCCGCGCGGTATCGCGCAGCATCTCGTCGCCGGCATCGTAGCCGAGCGCGCGGTTCACGCGCTGATAGTCGTCGAGATCGAGCAGCAGCAGCGCGGCCGGCGTGCCGTGGGCGTCGGCTTGCTGTTGCGCGTCGAGCAGCGCGGGGATCAGCGCAGGCTGATTGGCCAGATTGGTCAGGCGATCCAGATGCAGAGCCTGGGTCAGGCGTTCCTCGGTGGCGCGCCAGGCCGACACGTCGAACCCGGCGATCGCATAGCCGTCGATGCCGTCGTGGCTGCTGTGCACCACGCGCAGCTCGACGGTGATCGGGTACGTCAGTGACTTGATAAGACCGAGCGTAGCCTTCTCGACGTTGCCCGTGGCAACGGCGCGCGTCAGCAGCGCGTCGAGGCGTGGCACGTCGGCGGGCGCCACCAGATCGTGGAGCGTGATGGTCTCGAGATATTCACGGTGATAGCCGATGAAGCGCAGGCTGGCGTCGGAGACATAGAGGAAGTTCAGTTCGTGATCGACGTGCGCCAGCAGGTCGACGGCGCCGACCACCTGTTCCAGTTGCGCGGCGCGGCTAGCGCGTGCCTGGGGTTTGCCGTGGGCACGCCGGCCGAACGCACGAAACCGGTCGATGACCGTGCGCAAGGAGCCCCGGCGGGGCGCGGTGATCGTGTTCGCTTCCATTGTTTGTCGCTGGCAACCTGTGTTCGTCTGCAGGCGGGGCGGCTCACTGCCCGCCGTGTCTGGGCGGTTAAGAGGTATCAGGCCGCCCCATCAGAACAAGATAACGACCGGCTGCGGGAAATCTTTAGCGCCTGCTGCAAAAAACATCGGGTAAGGAAGCGGCGGCATGGCCTGGCGTCGCCACGGGAGCGATTCGGTTAAAGTGCAACGGCTTGCCGTCCGTTAATACGACAAACCCGTTGTGCAGTGCCGACTGTGACGTCGCTGCGTAGCCTTCCGAACACTTGCACCGATGATCCATGTCTGAACTTCACTTTGTCAGGGCCAGCCCCCGGTACGTCGAAGTGCCTGAACCATGTTCCGAAGACGCCGACCCGACCTCCGGGTCACAGTTCGTCTATCTGGGCCGTCAGCCGATTCTCGATCGCGACGGCGCGCTAAAAGCTTACGAATTGCTGTTTCGAGCCAGCGCGCATAACTACGCCGAGGTCAGCGACGACGCCCAGGCAACGGCGCAGGTCGTGGCTCGCGCGATCGGCGGGATCGGTGTCGGGGCCGTATTGGGTCAGCACCGCGGTTTCGTCAACATCGACCGCGCGCTGCTGTTTAGCGACATCGTTCATCTGATGTCGCCCGAGCGCTTTGTGCTCGAGATCCTCGAAACCGTCAAGTTCGACGCGCATCTGGGCCGCCGCTTGACCGAGTTGCGCCGTGCCGGCTTCCAGGTGGCGCTCGACGATATCAGCGAACTGTCCGACGACCTGCTTGCCATGCTGCCGCATGCCGACATCGTCAAGATCGACTTCCTGCGGACCGAGCGGTCTGCGCTTGGCCAGTTGGCGTCGACGGTACGCAGCCACGGCAAGATACTGCTCGCCGAGAAGATCGAGACGCGCGAAGACTTTGCGATTGCTCGCAATCTCGGCTTCGATCTGTTCCAGGGATACTTTTTCGCACGGCCTCAGGTGCTGGTCACGCCGCGCAATCGCTCGCCGCGCCCCGGCCTGCTGCGCCTGCTGGCGCTGTTGTCGCGCGATGCCGGGATTGTCGAGCTCGAAGCGGAGCTCAAGCTGAACCCGAGCGTGGTGGTGCAACTGCTGCGCCTCGTCAATTCGAGCGCGTTCGGGCTGGGGCGCAATATCGCCTCACTGCGTGAGGCCATTATCGCTACCGGCACGCGGCAGATTGCGCGCTGGGCGCAATTACTGCTGTACGCGGACAGCGGCGATCTGCCGTGGCGCGCCGATCCGCTGGTGCAACTGGCCGGCACGCGTTCGCGCTTCATGGAATTGGCCGCCGGCTGGCTGCGCCCGGCCGATGACGAATTTGCCGATGCTGCTTTCATGACCGGGATTTTTTCTTTGGTCCATGTGGTGCTCGGCAGCACGCCGGCGTCCGTTCTCGAGAAACTCGGCCTTGCGCCGCAGATTCGCGATGCGATCGTGACGCGCAGCGGCGCGCTCGGCGCCTTGTTGCGGATTGCCGAAGCGGCCGGCGAGGGCGCCGATACCACCGCGATCGCAGACGGACCCGATGCGCCGCCTGGATTCGCGGCGCTCACGCCCGAGGTGCTGGCCGAGCTGAACCTGTCCGCGGCGGCGTGGTTCGGCGCGCATATCGAAGAAGCGGCGGCCTGATACTGGCCGGCTCGCGTCTGCATCCTTTCCGCGGATTCTGACGTATCTTGTCCGTACGTGGTCCAATAGCGAGTGGAGATTGCCGGGGTTGGGCTGAACGCCGCAACCGTGGGCTCATTGCGCCAACCGCGTGCACTAACGTTCGAGGGATTGGAAATGAAGAGAAAACTCATACCGATGGCGCTGGCCGCCGTCCTGTCGGTGGGATTCGCGATGCATTCGCTGACGGCCTCGGCCACGCTCAAGCCGGGCGATGCCGCGCCGCCGTTCACCGCGCAGGCTTCTCTGGGCGGCAAGACCTACACCTATTCACTTGCCGACGAGTTGAAGAACGGGCCGGTGGTGCTGTACTTCTACCCGGCGGCCTTCACGAAGGGCTGCACGATCGAAGCCCACGAGTTTGCCGAAGCGGTCGGCGAGTACAAGAAATATGGCGCGACGGTTATCGGTGTGTCGCACGACAACATCGGCACCTTGACGAAATTTTCGGTGAGCGAATGCCGCAGCAAATTCCCGGTGGCGGCGGATGCCGACTCCAAGGTGATCGGCGCATATGACGCCGGTATGCCGATGCATAGCTCGATGGCCAATCGCGTGTCGTACGTGATCGCGCCCGATGGCAAGATCATTTACGAGTACACGAGCCTTTCGCCGGAGAAGCACGTTGAGAACACGCTCAAGGCGGTGAAGGAGTGGGCGGCGACGCATAAGCAGCCGTAGGGCCTGGTAAATTCCCGACGGCGCATTTTTCGCAATGGTCTTTTGCCGTTAGGTTGAGGACCGCGTCGTGCTAGCCTGATTTTTTGTCTAGCGAGTTTGCGATGCCGATTCTTGTTGCGTTCATTGCGCTGATCGCGCTGGTGTATGGCGCAGTGCGGGCTTTTTATGCCTTGCAGGCGGCTTTGGGTCTGGCCGTTGCAGTTGGGGTTGCTGTTCTTGTTGCTGTGCTTTTGATTGCCGCGGTGGTTTATTGGTGGCGGCGCCGGAAGGAAGTCGCTGCCAATATTCGCGATGGCGACTGGACGCATGAGCTCAAGGGGAGCTGGGGAGCGGTCCGGCTTGCTGCGGGCAAGCGGCTATGTGAGATTCGCCTTGGCGGCGAGCAGGGGGCTTATATTTTTGCCGATCTGCTTGGGGCGGAGGTGCAAGGCCATGATGCTCAATGGCAGGTCGCTTTGAAGGTTAAGGACGCTAAGCGGCAGGTTTGGGTTTTGCCCATGCAGGGCGAGCGGCAGGCTAAGCAGTGGGCGCGGATTTTTTTGCTTGCTGCGGATCAGAAGCTTTAGGGGTGGTTTTTTTGCCTGCGGCGGGGGCTTTTTTTTGATCTGTTTGGTTGTTCGCTGCTTGTTCTGTGTCTGTTTGTCTGTTTGCCTATGGCTTTGGCCTTTCCTTGAATTGTTATTGGTTTATTACCGTCGCCCCTGTGCGGGGCAGGCACTTACTTCTCTTTGCCGGCCGCAAAGAGAAGTAAGCAAGAGAAAGCGGCTCAAACCGCTAATTCTTAAGCGGGTCCCCCGCGCAGTCACGGTAGTGGTGCATCTGGAATCCGTGCCCTCGCACATTCAGCCGTAGTGACAAAGAGCTCATTAGCTCCCACTCCGCACTGCGTGCGTCGCGGATGGGTATGCTCGGGAAACCCGGGGCTTCGTCTGGGCGTGAAGGGGGCCATCGGCTTTGCCTCGGCGAGACGCCTCTGCACTTATCCCGCCCCGCTTCGAATGAAATGTTGGTGTATCGCTGTCGCAGCCATAGCCACCGTTGCAGTTGCAGTGACGGTACAACGGCGAGCGACGGCAGTGGGAAACGCGGCGACGTAAAACGCAGCGGACGATTCTATGACGTCCGCTTCGGCGCGCGCAGCGCCGCCGGAAGAATGAATGCCTTGTCACTCACGCGGAATGTGCGAGAACACAGATTCCAGATGCACCACTACCGCAACTGCGCGGGGGACCCGCTTAAGAATTGGCGGTGTGAGCCGCTTTCTCTTGCTTACTTCTCTTTGCGGCCGGCAAAGAGAAGTAAGTGCCTGCCCCGCACAGGGGCGACGCTAATAAACCAATAACAAAACAAGAAAAGGCCAACACCGTAGGCATAAACCAAAAAGCGCCGCGAAGGCAAGCAATTCAAGGAAAGACCAACGCCATAAAACCACCGACAACAAGCGCC
>NZ_DASRSY010000197.1:0-18787 GCF_035656215.1 Paraburkholderia sp. | reverse complement strand
TGATGTCGCCGTCTTTCAGCAATACGTTCTGTTGCGGATCGCCGGTTTCGAGCAGTGCGGCGACATCGACCGTGTAGCGCTTGCCGTCACGCGTCACGCCGACGTTCTGCAGGTCCGCGTCAGGCAGCGCGCCGCCCGCGCGATTGATCGCATCGAGCACGGTCAGCGGCGTATCGGTAATGGCTTCGGAGGCGGGCGTGCGTAGATTGCCGGTCGCCTGCACCGACTGGCTGTTAAAGCCCGACACGCGCACGTCGAGTTGAGGATTACGAATCGTCCTCGAAAGCCCCTTCGTCAGCGACTCCTGGACCTGCTGCGCGGTCATGCCGAGCACCTTGATACGGCCTACGCGCGGGAAAAAGATCGTGCCGTTATTGGCGACCCGCACAGTCAGTCCGCCTTCGCCGCCACCCGTCAGCGTCGGCGCGATCGGTGTCGCGCCTTGCGTCTGCGTGGGGCCGGGCGAGGGCGTCGAGCCGCTGCTGGCGGAGGGAAGCGGGGGCACATTCACGCCTGCGCCGCCGCCGGTCAGTTCCGGGTGATCCCAGACGATGATGCTCAACTGGTCGCTGATGCCGAGCCGGTAGTCGTAAGCGCCGCGCGTCTTCGCCGTCAGGCATGACAGTGGGCAGACGGCCGGTATGGCGGCCGCGCGTTGCTGGCGAAAATAGCCGACGTCGATCGTGTGTACCGGAAACTTCTCCGCGGTCTGCTCCGGCGGAGCAGGCGGCTCCAGCCGCCTGGTGTCCAGATAGGGTCCTGGCGCCAGTGAACAGGCGCATAGAGATGCGGCCGCGAGCCCGGCGGCAATCGTTTTGATAGTCATTTTGGTGGTCCCTCGCGTGAAACGGCGCGCTGATCGATCAGCGCGCCGCCTCCTGCCATGCCCCGCGCATTGCGCGTAAACCCACTCTCCATTTGCGAAGCGCGAGTGCCACGCCGCCGCGCTCGAATGCCAACGACAATGCGCGCAGGAACCCCGGGTCCGCGCGATCGCCGATCAGCGTCGAGTAAACGACGAACGCCCATCGGCCGGGTGGCGTCAGGTATTCGCACATGATGAGTCGGAGATTGAATGACGCGTTATAGAAAGCGGCGTCGTTAAATGTGAAGCGCTGGTCTTCGTCGCTGCGCTGGGCCGGGAAGTGCTCCACCAGCAGCGACGGGTCGTAAATCAGGGTCCAGCCGCGCCGCTGCACGTCCAGACTGAAGGCCATCTCGCAGTGAACCTGCGCGCCGGTGCCGCGCAAGCGGGAGTCAAAGCGCAGCGTGCCGATCGCCTCGCGGCGAAACGCCATGTTGACGCCCTTGAGCACCTGGACTTCGCGTGCCGCGCCGTGGCCGATATGGTGATTGCCGATGGTCCGGCCATACCAGCGCACGAGGCCCACGCGCGGTTTCTGCCCCTGCAGAATGCCAGTGCGTTCATGCACGATATCGCGTCCACCCAGGCCGCCGAGTGCCGGATCGCTTTCGAACGCACGCGCGATCCGTGTGATCCAGTCGGAATGCGGCGCGGCATCGTCGTCGGTAAAGCAGAGCACGTCGCCGCTTGCGCTTTCGACGCCGAGGTTGTAGGCCGCGACCACGCCCGGTTTATGCACCAGCACGATCCAGCGGCGCGGGTCGGGCCGGCTCGTTTCGCGCGTGCGCAGCCAGTCGAGTGTCGCGTAATCGTCGTGCCGGGCGATCACGATCACTTCGTCGGCACGGCGCTCCTGCGCGTCGAGTGCCGCGAGGCAGCGTGCGAGGTCGGCGGTGCGCCGGTACGTCGGCACGATCACGGAGACTTTCACAAACGGTTCCCGGAGTGGCATGGTCAGAATGCGTTGCGGCCGACGAAACCCTTGAAAATCGTGACGAATACGATTTTCATGTCGAACCAGAACGACCAGTTATGGATGTAGAAGAGATCGAACTTGACGCGCGTCTCCATCTTTTCGACCTTGGTGGTGGCGCCGCGATAGCCGTTCACCTGCGCCCAGCCGGTAATACCCGGCTTGATCCGGTAGCGGTTCATATAGCCGTACACCTGATCCTTGTAGAGATCGTCGTGTTCGACGGCATGGGGGCGCGGACCGACCACCGACATCTGGCCGAGCAGCACATTCAGGAATTGCGGCAGTTCGTCGAGACTGGTGCGGCGCATGAAGCCGCCGAGTTTCGTGATGCGCACGTCGTTGCGCGCGGCCTGCGTGACCTGGCCGTGCGCTTCGTGGTGCACGGTCATCGAACGGAACTTGTAGATCGCGAACGGCTGGCCGTCCACACCCTTGCGGGTCTGGCGGAAGAACACCGGCCCTGGCGAGCTCAGCTTGATGGCGATCGCGAGCACGATGAACACGGGCGCGAGCGCCAGCAGCGCGGCCGCCGCGAACAGGCGGTCGAAGATCAGCTTGGGCCACATCTGCGGCGGCGAGACGGGCGTGGCGCTCAGATTGAGTGTCGGTAAACCGACGACATCGACCAGTGCGTGGTTGAACAGCGAGAGGCTGCGTACATCGGGGATGAAGCGCAAATTCACGAAGTCATGTCTGAACGTACGCGTGAAGCGATAAATCGTATGTTCTTCCGAAAGCGGCAACGCGAGCCACACTTCGTTCACATGTTCTTCGCGCACCTTCGCGGCGAACGCATTCAGATCGGTCAGCACCGGCAGGCGATTGAGGCGCGTGCCGTACGTGCCGGCCGCTTCGATACTGGTGTCGAAAACGCAGACCGGCCTGAAGCCGGCTTGCGGTGCACGGTCCAGATGCGCGAGCAGCGTGCGCGAAAAACCGGGCGCGCCGACGATCGCGACCGTGCGGAAGTTCATGCCGCGCCGGCGCACACTGCGCAGCGCCACGTGCACGAAGCACTTGGTGAGGATGATCAGGGCCCCGGAGATCAGCGTCGAGTAACCGAACCACAGCCGCGAAACGGCATCCATGCGGTGCAAGGTGAACGCCAGCACGAGGGCGGCGGCGACTACCACCAGCCACGCGGCGGCCACTCTCAACAGCATGGAAGGCAGCGCCTTGCCGCGCCACGTTTCATAGACGCCGAAGCCGGGAAACATCAGCAGCACGAGTACGCAGTTGAAGGCGATCAGAAGACGCTCGGTGTCCGACAATGCAATCGGCGTCGAAAAGCGCATCCCGTGAGCGAGCAGCCCGCCCGCAATCACAAAGAGTGCGTCGAGACATCGCGCAGTATTCCTGAACATGATGATCTACCCTGTAATCGAACGATGCAGCCTGTGGTTGACTGCTTATTCGACGGTTTCAGCCTGACGCAGGCGCGGCAGCAGGCGGTCGAATTCGCGCTTGACGAGGCCGTAGCATTCGCAGGCGCGCGCTTCGAGACCTTTGCGATCGAGGATCCTGATGTGGCCGCGGCTGTGATGAATGAGGCCTTCGTCGTGCAACTTGCCGGCCGCTTCAGTAATGCCTTCGCGGCGCACGCCGAGCATGTCGGCGATCAGTTGTTGAGTGACCGTCAGCTCGTTCGATGCCACGCGGTCCACCTCGATCAGCAGCCACCGGCACAACTGCTTGTTCAACGCGTGGTGGCGATTGCAGGCGGCGGTTTGCGCGACTTGCGTGAGCAGAGCGTGCATATACAGCAGCATCAGGCGGCGCAGGAAGTCGGAGCGTGCGAATTGCTGCTTGAGCGCCTGTGCGCTCATCCGGTAGGCGAAGCCGGCGCATTGCACCTGCACACGGTTCGGCATGGTTTCGCCGCCGGTAAGCACCGGCACGCCGGTCATGCCTTCGCGGCCGACCGCGGCGATTTCGACGGAGCTGCCGTCTTCCATCGTCGAGAGCATCGAGATGATCGCAGTGGTCGGGAAGTAGACATGGTGGATGCGTTGACCTGAATCGCACAGCAACTGCTCGGTGCGCAGATGAACCAGTTCGAGATGAGGGGCAAGTGCTTGCCATTCGTGTGACGGCAATGCGCCGAGCAAATGGTTGCCGTGCAGGTCTGATTGAAGAGTCAACATGATCGGTCCTCGCTGAAGCCGCGCGCTGCGTGACTTCGTGTTTTTGATCCGATGCCCGCATCCTTGAATAAACAACGTGCTGCCTGGCGAGCAGCGAGGGATGAACAGGAACGGCCCCGTATTGGCCTGATGCGTCGCGGCGGTCTTTGTAGATATCGTTGCAGCGACGCGATGTTGCGCTTTCTCTTTAGCGAGGAGCGTGCCAGCCATAGGAGAAACGAGTGCTGGTGCGGCGCAACGAACAAAGCCTTGGCGGCGCGCGAGGCCAAACGTGGCTTTTTGTTTCAATTCTGTACAACGCCTGCTTAACGCACCCCTTCGTCGAAGGGTATTTTTATTCGAGCCAAGTCCTTGATCGTGTTGGATTAACAGCTGATCAGCATATCTTTGCAGGGGTGTCTCAGAGATGAAATAGCCCTTGCGCGCGCGTTGTTGGGGGCCGTCCAAGATGTGCCGGAATTGATTCAGATGTGTTCTATACGTTGCGTACGGTGCCGTACGAAGCGTCCGTTTTGACGATTGGGAAGTCGTAAAAAACCCAACAGTGATTCTGTAGACCAGACAGGCGGATTCGCGCAGAGCGAGGTTTTATGCGGCTTGCGAGGGGGTGGCTCGTTCAGGGACGACAATCAACCGTAGAAGGTGGCTGATATCGCATTGATCGCGCGCACTTCCCCGGCGGGTGCCTCGCATGTTGCGTCAGCTTTAAACGCCGCGTTGGATGCGTGCACAACGAGTTTCTCAATGGCGACGAGCGGCACGACACAGGGGCGGTCCGGCGGTAGATGAAACCAGTCGTGTGCGGCACGGTAATGCGTGTCAATAATATGAACGAAGCGCGCAAAGCGTTTCGCTTCGATGATCAGTTGCCAGCCATCGGTTGTGCGCTCGGCGCGGACTGTCAGGCCGAGGTCGTGACGCTCGCCGGCACGCCGCTCCGGCAGAACCGCTTCTGAAACGATCCTGCCGCTCGCCGGATCGCGCAGTGTCGCAATTGTGACGTCGTGGGCACGCGGGCCGAAGCGGTATGCGTGCGTGAAGTCGAAGAACTGGCCGAGGCACTCCGCCGCGCCGATACGTTGCGTGCTGCGCGGCGCCAGTTCGACCGCGCGGCTGGCCGACGCCACCTTGACGCTGCCGTCGCGCAGGCAGACCAATTCCAGTTGCGCGTGCAACGGCTCCGCACGTTCGTTCAGCAGGTGGATATCGAGGCCGTTGAGGCCTTCGTCGGTGATGACCAGCTGGACGGGTTGCAGCGTGCGCGCGAGCCCGTGCAGGGCGCTTTTAGGCCGTCCTGTGGCGTCGATCAAGCCCCAGCCTGCGCCGGGGCGCAGATCCTGGAGCTGCCAGACCAGCGCGCCGCTGCACGTCGAGCCGGCGCGCCGCCATTCGGCGAACACGTCGGCCATCAGGTCGGCGACCACCGCGCGCGACAGATCCAGATAGCGCTCAGGGTCTTCGTAACGCAGCCGCGCCGGCTCGACACCGTAGAGCGTCTGAAGATAATGGTCGCGCACGTCGTCGAAATCCCAGCCGGCGCCGGGGTCGCGCGGTACGGCCGCTTTCCAGCGCGGGTCGTGCAGATGGATCGTGCCGAGCGCGTCGTGCAAGGTGGCGTCGTCGGGTACGTTGGCGAACGCGAGGCATTCGGCGGCGAAACGTACCTGCGAGCGACGCACGTCGTCGAGCGGGCGTTGATAGGCGCCCACGCCGTAGTAGTGAGTAACGCCCTCATTAGTTGAAAACGGCCACGCGCCGCCTGAGGGCGAGTTGCTCACATACGGTACGTCGGACCGCTCGCGCGCGGCGATCGCGGGTAGCTGTTCGGTAAATATTGGTTGCGCGCGCATCGAAGCGGGCAGGCCGAACATGGCGGCCTGCTGGTCGACTTCGCTGCCGCCGCATAGCACTGCGAGGGATGCAAAGCGCCGCGTGCGGGTCAGAAATTGCGTCGCTTCGCGCTCGATGGAAGCGCTGAAGGCGGCATCGTTCGGGTAGTCGAAATTCGCCAATGCGAAGTCTTGCCAGACGAGCAGGCCATACTCGTCAGCAAGCGCATAGAACGCGTTGGACTCGTACACCATCGTGCCGCTTACCCGCAGCATGTTCATTCCCGCATCGCGGGCGAGCGCGAAGGTGTGGCGCAGTTGCGTCTCGGTGCCGGTCAGCGTGACGAGATCCGCGCTGGTCCAGCAGGCGCCGCGACAAAACACGGGCGTGCCATTTACGCGCAATGCGAAGCCCGCGCAGTCCGCACCGCGATCCACTTCGATGCTGCGAAAGCCGATCGATCCCAATGGATAGGAAATCGCGCGCTCGTCATCAAGCTGCAACGTCAGAGGATATAAAGTGGGATTGCCGTGCGTGTGTGGCCACCAGCGTTCAGCATGCGGGACGCAGACGCTGCCGGTCAGTGTATATGCATCGCGCCATTGCAAAGACGAAACAGAGCCGCCGCAATTCAACGAGGCTGTACACGTGTCGACGTCGTGCGGATGAACGAAATGTAGCGTGAGCGAAACAACGCCGTTGTCGTCTTCGAGGCGGCTTGTCAGATCAATCGTGTCGAATGCGTGCGGCGCGTCACTCAACAATTCAATTGGCCGCCAGGGGCCGACCGCTTGCACCGATGGACACCATCCGGGCATATGGCCGAGCAGGGTGGTGCGCACGTTGCGCAAGGTGGATGGCGTGACGAGCCGCGGCCGCCAGCGGGCGCGTGAGCGTTTTGCCGCCAGTGCCGGAGTCAGCGAGCGAAAGCACAGCGCGAGTGTCGCGCTGCCGTGCAGTTCAATGTCGAGATCGTGCGCGACGAACATCGAATCGGAGTCGAGGCGCTTGACGCCGTCGAGCCAGACTTCGGCCAGCGTGGCGAGGCCATGCAGGCGCAAGCGGCGTTTGCCTGTGCCGGTTAGCGTGAGCCGGTACCAGTGATCCTCGAAAGCGAGCGGCGGCGGATGGGTTATGTCCAGCAGGCCCGCGGCACGGCGCGCGCTCGCCACCGTACCGGGTACTTGCGCGGCGAGCCAGCCCTGCGCGGGCAGGTCGGCGGGCGACGCGCATGCACTGGCCGGCGTGCTGACGCACTGCCAGCCCGTGTCGAGTTGCTGCGGCCAGATGTCCTGGGGTATAGCGTTGGCCGCTGCAACGGCCGCGATAATGCCGGCAGCTTCGGCAGCTTCGGCAGCTTCGGCAGCTTCGGCAGCCGTCTCCGCTGTCTCAGCGAAAGCACCCGGAAGCGACCCACCTTCATCCGGTACCCGGTCAGTCGTCAGCGCATTCACGGCGATTTCCTGAAGCTCGAAACGAGCTCGTCACAGCACAAGCGCGGCGAGTGGCGGCAGCGTCTTTTCATAGGCACTTTCGAGCATGTCGAAGCAGTCTTCACACGAATCGCGGCGTCCGCGCGCGATGGCCCGCACGAGCCGGAACTGCATCACCATCGACTCCGACGCGATACTCTGCGCCGCCGCCGGGATCGACGCCGGCACCTCGAAGCCTTGTGCTGAGAGCCACAGCAGATACTTCGAGAGAAATTCGAAGTTCGCGCCGAGCTGCCGCATCAGGTTGAACGAGTACGGATGGAAGAACGCCTCACCGCGTTCGAGCAGCATGTCGAGATGCGCGGGAAACGCCGCGCGCCATTGCGAGATCGGATTCGTCAGCGGCCGCCGGCCCAGATGGGCACACAACAATTCCGCCGATGCTTCGGCGAGCGCGGTGCCTTCCAGTGCGGGCCGCGTCTGCTTGGCGAATTCGACATACGGAAACAGCAGATCCGGTTGCTGCGCGAATTGCGGCAGCTTGCGAAACACGCCGTCGTAGTCTTCGCCGTCGAGCAGGTGATAGCCGGTGTTGTGAAAATAGCCGAGGCGGCGCGCCGGCGGATCGATGAAGTCGATCCCCACCGTGGTTTTCGGATGCTCACGCCGATACGACGTGGCACGCGTATTCGGCAGGTAATAGCCGTCCACTTCTACCAGCACGGTATGGCCGCGCAAGGTCTGCGCGAGCACGCGGGCTTCGAGCGAGTCGTAGATCGCCAGTTCCTGCACCTGGGTGCCGTAAAGCCGCTCGAGGTCTTCGAGCGGGAATTTGAAGAACGTGAACTGATCGCCTTCGAAGTCCTGCGTGACGGTAAACCCGAACGCCGCGCGCGGATCGAGCCCGAAGCCGTGCAGCAGTTCGATCCACAGATCGACGTAGCAGTTGGTCTCCTGCCAGACGCGCTCGCCTTGATGCAGCGCGTGCGGTGCATGCTGACGCAGCGCCGTTGCGGGCGCGGCCACGCCGCCCTGAGCTGGCAAGTCGAGCCGGCGGGGCATCGGGAAGGTGGATTGCACGCCCTTCGGCACAGGGATCACGGATGGATTCATGCGCTGTCTCCGGCACCCTCTGCAGCCACCGTGGAAGCCGGTTGCATGGACTGCATGCCCTGTGCCACGCGCGCCTCGGTGTCGCCCCATAGCAGCGCGCGCACGTCGTCAGGCCATGCGTTGACGTCGAGCCCGTGATGACGGAATAGCGCCAGCGTAATGCGTTCCATGCCAAAGCCCACGCAACCCGTATGCGCCACCGCGCCGTCTTCGCACGCAATCTTCCAGATCGCGCCGAAGTGCTCCATGTGATAGTTGAACGACAGGCACGCCGTCTTGCCGCGCGGGTCGGCCACCGGAATCAGCAGTTCGAACTTGAGCGCCTGAGCACGCTGGCTATCGGCGACGATCTTGCCGCCGCGGCCGAAGAACGGGTCGTTCGCGAGATCCACTTCCACCGGCAGTTGCAGCAGCGTAATCAGCAGTGAGCCGCGTTCGACCCACATTTGCCGGAACGCCATCACCTGGTCGGCGCTGCCGAGGCGCACGTATTCACGCTGCCGGAACATCTGCATGCGACCCGGATCGAGCGAGGGTTCGTGGCGGAAGCAATACGACAGCACGTCGATGGTTCGGCCGTCGGCGGGGAGCGGACCGCGCCGCGCCATCACCGGATAGATCGGATAGCAGGCGGCTGGCGTCAGCACCACGCGGGTCGGTTTTTGCTGCGCCATCCATTCTTCGCTGCGTTCGTCGTCGCTTTCGGTTATCGCGTCGTCGAGTGCGCGCAACAGGCGCTGGTGGCCCATGTCGTTGCCGCAGAACGAATGGATCGTGCCAGCGAGGTTCGGAAAGCTCTTCAGATATTCGCTGTCTTCGAAGTCGGTGCGGCGCATGGCGGGCGGAAAGCGCAGCACTTCCGGCTGCTGGTCGGCACCGAGATGTGTGATTGCCACGTTCAGGCGATCGACCACGTCTTCGAAAATCTGGCTGCGGCCGTACAGGCCGTTTTCGCCGGTATCGATCAGCAGGCCCGCGGCCAGCAGTTCGTCGCGGAACGTCGGCGTCGCGGATCCCTGAGCGGCAGCGGCCGTTGCGGCTGCCAGCGCGGCGGTATCGGTCATGGTGTTCATGTCAGGCTCTCCCCGGGGCGGCAGGACGCTGGGCGAGCAACAGGCTCGCAGTGTTCTGCGCGATACGGTCGTTGTTGATCATCAGCGGCGCGGAGTAGAGGTCGCGCAGATGCCGTCCCACGCTGTATTCCGTGCCGTTCTTGTAGCCTGCCATGCCGCAGATCATCAGCACCTCCTGTACGACTTGCAGCGCGGTGGTCGAGATGCTGGTTTTCAGGGTGTTCATGTCGGAGGCGAAGCCGAGCATGGCTGAGAGCGGCGCATCGGCCTGGCAGCCGCCGTGTTTCGCGTGGTGCGCGGTGCGCGCCGCTTCGAGCGCGACCGACAGGCGCGCCTGCATCATCTGCAGTAGGCCG
This sequence comes from Paraburkholderia sp., assembly GCF_035656215.1. Classification (GTDB taxonomy): domain Bacteria; phylum Pseudomonadota; class Gammaproteobacteria; order Burkholderiales; family Burkholderiaceae; genus Paraburkholderia. The sequence goes on along the minus strand of NZ_DASRSY010000197.1, from coordinate 8,997 downwards.
ACCGCTTCGGCGAGGCGCAGGCCGGCCGGCGGAATCGAGCCGGGCTTCGAGCGGGCCTGCGCACGGAAGAAGGCTTTCGCGCGATTCACCGCGTCGCTGGCGACGCCCGTCCATACGGAGGCCCACAGCGTATGCGAGACCGGCAGCATGGTCTGATCGGCGATATCGGCGAAGGGTGTCGGCAGGATCTGCTCGGCGAGACCGGTGGCGACGAGCCGGAAGCCCTCGCTGCAGGTGCCGCGCATGCCCATCGAATCCCAGCCGCCGCGCTTTTCCAGTTGCGTTTCTTCGCGTAACGCGACGATCAGCACCTGGTCGGCCGCGGCCGACTCGGCGGTGCGGCGCGCGGTGACCAGAATCCCGTCGGCGTGTGCGCCGTAGGAGATCGTCGGCGCGAGCTTTTCGATGCGAAACCGCTGCGTGCCTGGCTCGCCGTCGAGTTCGACCGAGCAGGCGCTGGTGCGCATATTGCCGCCGATGGTCTCCTCGGAGGTCGCCGAAGCCAGCAGCCATTGATGCTCGACGAGTTGCGCGAGCAATTGTCGATGCCACGCCGACTCGCTGCCGTGCGCCTCGATGCAGGCCACCTGGATCTGATGCATTGCATACACCATCGCAGTGGAGGCGCAGCCCTGCGCGAGCGTGTCGCAGATTGCGCCGACATCCGCGAGCGAGAGCCCCGCGCCGCCAAACGCGGCCGGCACCATCGCCGACAGCAGATGTTCGTGCTTGAGCGCGTCGAAAGCCTCAATGGGGAAGCGCGCTTCGCGGTCCACCGAATCGGCGAACTGGGCGGCCACGGCGGCGCAGCGCTGCGCCGCGGCGCGCCAGCCGGGTTCGGTTTCCACCGCGCTTAGCACGACCGCCGCACCGGCGGGTTGCGCCGCATCGGCGCCGGCGAGCGGCGCCGCCACCGCGGCCGTGTCCAGCAATGGGGCGTTCATGCTGCCGCCTTCGCCCGTTGCAGCTCGGCGACCGCGGCGGCCATCGAATCGATGCTGGAGAACAACCGGCGCGTCAGCATGCGGTCCGGAATTTCGATGTCGAATTCATCTTCGATGGCCAGCATCAGATGCACTGTGGCGAGCGAGGACAGGCCCGCGGCGTACAGATCGGCGTCATCAGCCAGGGCGTCCGGCGGGACGTCGAGGCGGGCCGATTCGGAAAGGATGCGTCGCAGTGCGGTTTTCATGTTGAGGTGCCCCCTTGTTGGTCAACGGTCTCTCGGGTGTTGCTGTCGTAAAACGAACGGACATCGTCGTTTTTGGCGTTTATCGCAGCGCGTGGCGTCATCGCGGCGCGTCTGATGGCGGATGGGCGCGCATCGTTGCCGCGCTTGCACGGTGCCCTGAGACCGTTTTCTACGGTTTCCTGCGGCGCTGTGCTCCGACGCCTCGTATTTAAGAATTGTCAAAGCCCAGCGTCAGTGCGATGGCGCACGGAAACGCGCGTTTCGCGGACGTACCGTGTAGCCATGACAACAGGCCGGCATGTTGAGCCAGGCCGTCGAGGGCGGCGTGCGATGCCGTGCTCGCTGAACTTATTTACCGCTGGGGAACGTGATGAACTGGAAAACGCTGGAATTCGGGCAGCTTTCGGCACGCGAGTTGTATCTGATCTTACGGGCGCGTAGTGCGGTCTTCGTGGTCGAGCAATCGCATGTCTGTCTTGATGCCGACGGTCACGACGAGAACGCGCTGCACGTCTTCGCAGTTGAGGACATGGCACGGCCCATGCCGGTCCTGGCCTACGCACGCCTGCAACCCGGCGACGCCGAAGATCCGGAAATCACCATCGACAAGGTGCTGACGAGCCCGCTGCGGCGCGGCGACGGCACCGCCGAACTATTGCTCGAACGCGTGCTGCAGGCGATCGCCGAGCGTTGGCCGGGACATGCTGCGCGCGTGAGCGCACCGCTCGGGTTGCGCGACTTCTACGAGCAATTTGGCTTTCGTAAGACGGAAGGGCCGTACCTCGAACATGGCGTGCCGTTTATCGGCTTGACGCGCCAGGTGCGCGGCAGCCAGCCGCTCTTCGGCACGCGGCGCCGCGAGCGCGATGGTATGGCGCTCGTCAACACATTCGAGCTCCTGTAATGGCGCGAATGCTGATCACGCCTTCCACGCAGGTTGGACGGCCGACATCGCCGCGCCAGCCGCGGGTTCTGCCTGGTGCGGCGTTTGCGCCGGACGTGCCGGGCCGGCCCCAGGTACGTCCCGCATCCGCAGCGCGCACGCGGCGCAAAGGCTTGCGTTATCCACTGAGCTTGCCGTTGCTCCTGTTTGCCGTGACCCTGGGCTTGATCCTTCTGCATCAAGGCAGGCTGGTCGAATATTTCTTTCCGCTCGGTGCGTTCGGCGTAGCGTTGATGTTGTATCGGCGCTCGCCCGCGCATTACATCGGTTTCGTCTGCTGGTTGTTTTTCCTGACGCCGGAAGTGCGGCGTCTCGCGGACTTCGTCAACGGCTCGTTCAATCAGCAAAGTCCCATCATGGTGGCGACCTTGCTCGCCGTCGCGCTCACCGGCCTGACCTTGCTCAAGCATGTGTCGTTGCTGGGGCAGCGCCGTGCGGCGCCGCTGGTGTTGATCATCATCGCGCTGCTTTATGCCTTTGTGGTCGGCATGGCGCAGGTCGGTCCGGCGGCGGCGACGTTTACGCTCATCAACTGGCTGTATCCCGTGATGGTGGCGTTTTATCTCACCGTGACATGGCGTCACTATCCGGACTATCACCGGGTTCTGCTGAAGACGTTCGTCTATGGCGGGCTCCTGATGAGCGTGTACGGTCTGCTCGAATTCGTTTCGCCCATGCCGTGGGACGCGTTCTGGCTGATCTCCTCGAAGATGCTGTCCGAGGGGCAGCCGGTGCCGTTCGGCATGCGTGTGAGCAGCACGATGAATTCGTGCGGCCCGTTCGCGGTCACGCTCATGACGATTCTGCTGATGTCGCTGGCCGCGCGCGGTAAAGCGCGCATCGTGCTCGGATGCGTCGGAGTTCCCGCGCTGCTGCTCACCAGTGCGCGCAGCACGTGGGGCGGTTTCGCGATTGCGCTGGTGTATTCCTTCGCCATGCTCGACGGCAAAAGCCGTATGCGGCTGATGGCGGCCGTGGTCGGGCTGGCCGTGGTGGCCGCGCCGCTGATGATGATCGATCAGGTCGCGGAGCCGGTGATGCAGCGATTGAGCTCGATTCAGGATCTCGCCCAGGACGATAGCTACCAGGCGCGCGCGGAGTTCTACAAGTCATTCATGTCGTCGGCGCTAACCGATATTGCCGGCCAGGGGCTCGGCACGACCGGACTTGGCAGCAAGCTGTCCGACGACAAGGGCGCGCAGGCGATGCTCAATTTCGACAGCGGCCTGATGGAGGTGCCCTACGTGATGGGGTGGCCAGGCACGCTGCTCTACACCACCGGCATCGTCATGCTGCTGTGGCGCGCGTATCGCGCGAGCCGCCAGCACCCGACCGATCTGCTGGCGATCTCCGGCGTCGGCGTGGCCGTGGCGATTTTCTCGATGATGGTTTTCATCAACACGCTGACCTCGGTGTCGGGAATGTTTTTCTTTATCGGCGTGACCCTGCCGGTGATTTCGCTGCGCTATGCGCGTGAACGCCACCGTGCGGTCGCCGCGACCCCGGCACGACCCTAAAAGATATCCAGATGAAGGACACCCGGATGCGGATTTTGATCGTCACTCATGTCGTGCGTAAGAACGATGGGCAAGGGCGCGTCAACTACGAGATCGTACTGGCGGCGCTCGCGACCGGTCATTCGGTAACGCTGCTCGCCGCGGGTGCTGCTCCGGAACTGGTGCAGCACCCGCGCGTGCGCTTCGTGCAGATCGCCGAAAGCAGGCTGCCGGGCAAACTCGCCCAGTACCAGATGTTCGCGTGGCGTTGCGGTGCGTGGATCCGTGCACATCGTCAGGAGTTCGATGTGATTCATGTGAACGGCTTCATTGCATGGGCGCGCGCCGACATCAATGCGGCGCATTTCGTTCATGACGGCTGGTATCGCTGCGGCTTCTATCCGTTTCGCCTGCTACGAAGCTTCTACGACGCGTATCAGGTCATCTACACGTTGTTGAATATCGGCTGCGAAAAATGGGCATTCCGGCATGCAGAGGTCATCGTGCCGGTGTCGCATACGGTCGCCGCCGAGGTGCGCGCGCTCGGCATCGCGCCGGCGCAGGTGCAAGTGATTCATAACGGCGTCGATGTCGACGAATTCACGCCCGGTACGCCTGAGCGGGGCCGCTTCGGTTTGCCGTCGGCGCCGTTCATGCTCCTGTTCGCAGGCGACCTGCGCATGTCGCGCAAGAATCTCGATACGGTGTTGCACGCGCTCGCGCATACCTCGGCCAACGTGCATCTGGCGGTAGCGGGAATTCTGCACAACAGTCCGTATCCGGCGCTGGTGGCTTCGCTCGGGCTGACGGAGCGGGTCCACTTCACGGACATGGTGATGGACATGCCCGCGTTGATGCGTTCGGTCGATGCGTTCGTGTTTCCCTCGCGTTACGAACCGATGGGACTGGTGCTGCTCGAAGCACTCGCTGCGGGATTGCCGGTCATTACCGTACGTACCGCGGGTGGCGCTGAAGTGATTTCACCCAGAAGCGGCATCGTGCTCGACGATCCCAACGATGCGGTTGCGCTTGCCGCGGCGATCGAACGCCTCGCGCGCGATCCCGAATACGCCCACCGCCTGGGGCAGGCGGCACGCGAAGTCGCTGGGACCTTGAGCTGGCAGGCCATGGCGGAGCGCTATCTGTCGCTCTACGAGCAGGTGCATGCGCGGCGCACGGCGCAATCGTTGCCTGCCGGCTGTGCTACCGCGTCGGTGGAACTATGAGCGCGCCGATCGATTCGCTGCAGATCGGCATGCACTGGTTCAACGAACGGCCAGGCGGCCTCGATCGCATGTTCAAGGCGCTGATCGATACGCTGCCGGCACAGGGCGTCAATGTTCGCGGGATGGTGGCGGGCACCCCCGGCGTGTTCGACGCGTCGGGCGGCAGCGTGCTTGCCTTCGCCGGCGCGCAGGCACCGCTCGGCGCGCGTCTGTGGGGCTCGCGCACGCAATCGCGTGCGCTGCGGGCGGCGAAGATGCCCGACGTCGTCGCCACGCATTTCGCGCTCTATGCCGCGCCGACCGCGGGCCTTTTCAGAAGCGTGCCGAAGGTCGTGCATTTTCACGGACCGTGGGCCGCCGAGTCGTATCCGGGTGGCGGCGGTGGCTGGTCGCGCGCGATGCGTGTCGCGCTCGAGCGCTTCGTGTACCGGGGCGGCACGCGTCACATCGTGCTGTCGCAGGCGTTCGGGAAGATTTTGCGCGAGACCTATGGTGTGCGTGACGAGCGCGTCCGGGTCGTGCCTGGCTGCGTCGACGTCGCGCAATTCGACACGCGTGTAACGCAGCGGGAGGCACGCGAGCGCCTCGGTTTGCCGCTGGACCGCCCACTGCTGTTCTGCATGCGGCGCCTGGTATCGCGCATGGGACTCGAGGACCTGATCGATGCGATCGCCATCGTCAAGCCCATGCTGCCCGACGTACTCCTGACGATCGCCGGCAAAGGGCCGCTGGAGGCGCAATTGCAGGCGCGCATCGTCGCGCGCGGGCTCGAGCGTCACGTTCGGGTCGCCGGCTACGTGCCCGACGACAAGGTGCCGCTGTGGTATCGCGCCGCCGACATGACAGTGGTGCCGACAGTGTCGCTCGAAGGCTTCGGGCTCACGACGATCGAATCGCTCGCGGCCGGCACGCCGGTTCTGGTGACGCCGGTGGGTGGTCTGCCAGAAGCGGTCGCGCCGTTATCGGCCGAGCTGGTGTTGCCCTCGTGCGGCTTCAAGGCGATCGGCGACGGCATCGCGGAAGTCCTGCTTGGCCGTCGCGTGGTGCCGGACTCGCAGGCGTGCCGCGCGTATGCCCGCAGGCATTTCGACCGGCCGGTGGTCGCCGCGCAGGTCGCGCATATCTACCGCGAAGCGATCGACGCGTTCTGACGCGTTAGAGATCATGCAACGTCTTGCACGCAAAACCTTCGAACGCCTCGTATGCGCCGCCGCACTGGCGTTGCCGGTGCTCGTGCTGATCGCGGCGAGCGATTCGGGCGGCGGCACGACACTCGGGACGGCGCAGACTGCCCGGGTTGCGCCGGGTGCGAACTTCGTGGCTTCCGCCGGCAAGCCCGCAGCCGAAGCGCGCGCGGCTGTCGCGCATCCGTCTCTGTCATACCGCACTTCGTGGATTGGCAATACCTGGGGCTACGCGGATCATCGCTGGGTGCAGATCGACGTGCAGGCGCTCGCCGTCACGCCGGATGGCGACGTCTTCACGAACGCGCCCTGGGACGAAGGCGGCGGCGAGATCGGCCAGTACCGTAACGGTCAACTGATTCGCTACGGTGGCGAGTCGCACGGCTGGGGCATGATGGGTGGCGACGCAATCGCCGTGAACGACGAATACGTGTTCGTCGCGCAAACCGTTGTCAGTCTCGGCAACGAGATGACCCAACACCGGCGCATGCCGCGCGAGGGCGAACAGTGGACCGGCGTCGCTCGCCGCAGCCGCGCCGATATCCGCGACGGCGTACCGTTCGCCGGTCAGGTGAGCTGGCCGGGCGGCAGCCGGCTGGCGTTTCTGCTGGTGTCGACTTTTTCGAGCAAGGAAGATTACGCGATCCGCGGACTCGCCGCGGACGAGACGCGCCTCTTCGTGTCGAATCAGCGTGATAACCGCGTTCAGATCTTCGACGCCCAAACGATGCAGGCGGTCGGCAGTTTTCCGGTCCACGAACCGGGGCGCCTCGCGCTCGCGCCCGATGGCTCGCTGTGGATCGTCGAGAACAGCCGCACCGACGGCGCCGGGCGCGTGGTCCACCGGGCGCGCGATGGCGCACGTCTTGGCGAGCTCGCATTGCCGCGCGGCGTGGTGCCCGCGGATCTGACGGTCGATACACGCGGACGGTTGCTGATCGCCGACAACGGCGCGCGCCAGCAGATTCTGATTTTCACGGCGAATCCAGCAAATTCTGTGAATTCTGGCGTCACGGCATCCGGCGCCGCGCAGCCGGGAGCAGGTATGCAACTGTCGGCGAGCTTCGGAGAAGAGGGCGGTATTTACGCGGGCCGCGCCGGCGCGCCAGGGCCACGGCGCTTCAATGGATTGACCGGCGTAGGCGTGGACCGGACCGGCAACATCTATGTGTCGATGAACGGCGCGGGACCGCGTTCCATCGGCACGGGTCCGAGCACCTACGACGGCGCGCTGATCGAGAGCTATGCGCCCGATGGCAAGCAGCGCTTCAGTCTGCAAGGGCTGTTGTTCGTCGATGGGGCGCAGTTCGTCGATGGCGAGCCGCCCTCGGTCTATAGCGGCAGCAAGCGCTTCACGCTCGACCTGACACGCCCGGTCGGGGAGGAGTGGTCTTACGCCGGCTACACCGCCGACCGTTTCCGCTATCCCTACGATCCGTATTTTCATCTGTACCTGGGCGGTCAGCGCGGCATGCCGCTCGTGCGTGATGTTCATGGACACCGGCTGCTCTTTACGACGGACATGTACTCATCGTTCCTGCGCATTTATCGTTTCACCGCTGATCGCGAGACGGCGATTCCTTCGGGTCTCTTCGCGCAGTCGCACGTCGACGGCGCGTGGCCGCCCAACCAGCCAGCGCAAGGCGAATGGATCTGGCGCGACGCGACCGGCAAGGGTGACTTCTCCGCCCGCGCGTTCGATCAGAACACCGGCAGTACCGACGCGCCGCAGATGCGCGCGTGGTGGGTCGACAGCCTTGGCGATATCTGGCAGGGCACCGAGTCGCAGGGAATCCGCTCGTTTCCGCTGCAGGGTTTCGACCGGGTGGGAAATCCGATCTACCGCTACGCAGCGATGCGGCAATATCCGCCGCCCGCGCCGTTCTACCGTATCGCACGCCTGAATTACTTCCCCGCCGACGACACGATGTTCGTCTCCGGGTCGACACCGGCGCATCCGTTCGTTCAGGACAACTGGAATGGCGCGGGTTCGCAACTGGCGTGTTACGACCACTGGAAGAGCGGCAAGCCAGTGCTGCGTTACATCATCGGCTTGCCCGACCGCGGCGCGCCCGACTGGTCGTCGATCAGCGGCTTCGCGGTGGCGGGCGACTACGTCTTCGCCATCGAAACCCGAAGCGCGATCGTGCGCGTCTACGACCGGACCACCGGGCGCGACGTCGGCCGGCTCGAACCGGGCAAGGAAGTGGGCTCGACGAGCGGCTGGATCGATGTGCCGATGCCACTTACCGCTCACCGCCTCGCGTCGGGCGAATACCTCGTGCTGGTCGAGGAAGACGCACACGGCAAAGCGCTGATGTATCGCTTCACGCCGCAGACGGTGCCGCTCGCCGCGGTTTCCCCTCACTCAACGGATGTTGCGCGGACCCCATGAAAATCATCCATCTCGCCAATCACGCGCGAAGCATCGGTAACGGCATCGTCAACGTGATGATCGATCTTGCGTGTTTGCAGGCACGCGCCGGCCACGACGTGACGGTGGCGTCGGCGGGCGGCGGTTTCGAAAGCCTGCTGGCGCGGCACGGCGTGCGTCACGTGCTGCTTCCCCAATCGCCTACGCCATCGCGCCTGCCGGGCATGGTGGCTAGCTTCAGGCGCCTTGTCGCGCAGGTCGATCCCGACGTCGTGCACGCTCACATGATGACCGGTGCGCTGATTGCGCGGCTTAGCGCGCTACGGCGGCGTTACGTGCTTATCACGACGGTGCACAACGAGTTCCAGCGGGCTGCCTCGCTGATGCGTGTCGGTGACCACGTGGTGGCGGTTAGCGACGCCGTGGGTGTGGCGATGGCGCGGCGCGGCATCCCGCAGGCACGCCTGAGTGTGGTGCGCAACGGCACGATCGGCACGCCGCGCCTCGCCGGCATGCCGGTTCCCGCGGCGCCGCAGTTGGCGCATCCGTGCGTCGTTACGGTGTCGGGCATGTATGAACGCA
>NZ_DASRSY010000196.1:0-2344 GCF_035656215.1 Paraburkholderia sp. | reverse complement strand
GGTCTTCACGCCGATCTGCACGGTGTCCTGCGCACCCTTATAGACGCGCGGCGTGCCCACCACCTGATTCGCCTTGTACAGGCGCACCGTGTCATACGCGGTGTAGCCGTAGTTCAGCATCTTCAGGCTGTCCTGCACGCGGTCGTGTTCCTTGGTCTCGCCCATCATCACCGAGACGAGGCGGCGCGACCCGTCGCTCGTGCCCGGCAGCGAACGCTTCGCGCTGGCGATCAGGCAATAACCAGCGGCTTGCGTGTGACCGGTCTTCAGGCCATCCACTGTCGGATCGATCCACAGCAGACGATTGCGGTTCGGCTGCTTGATCTTGTTGTACGTGAATTCCTTGACCGAGAAGATGTTGTAGTAGTCGGGGAAGTCACGAATCAGACGGGCCGACAGCACCGCGAGGTCGCCCGCCGTGGTGTAGTGCTGCGAGTCGGGCATGCCGTTCACGTCGGCGAAATGCGTGTGCTTCATGCCGAGGCGCTGCGCTTCGGTGTTCATCATGTTGACGAACTGTGCTTCGCTGCCGCCCGCCAGTTCGGCCAGCGCGATCGCCGCGTCGTTGCCCGACTGGACGATCATGCCGTACACCAGATCGTGCACGGTCACCGGCTTGTTCGCTTCGATGAACATGCGCGATTCGTCGGTGCGCACGCGGCGCACTGCTTCGCTCGGCATCACCGTCTGGTCCATCGTGATCTTCTTCGTCTGCAGTGCTTCGAAGACGAGGTACGCGGTCATCAGCTTGGTCAGCGAGGCCGGTTCGACGCGTTCGTCGGCATTGCCCGACGCGAGCATCTGATTGCTGGTTGCATCCACGAGCACCCACGAGCGCGCATTCACCGCGGGCGGCGGCACCTGCGCGAACGCCGTGCTGGCAACGAGCATTGCCGGCAGCACGATGCCGAGGGTCACGGCACGGCTAAGCGTATGGGGAACGAAAGAAGAAACTGACGGGAATGTCGTGCGGCCGGAGGTGGAGAAACGCATAGGGTCGATTCGTGCGGAAAAATACATCGCGCGCAGGGCGCATAGTTTGGAGGAGCCGGTCAGCGAGCGTCAGGCCGTAAAAACGGCGCGGCGCCCATTGGACTTCCGGCCACGCGATCGGTTCGCGCAGCACGCCTCTCATCCGGCACCGCTGCGCGCGCAGCGAAGCTACGCGTCGCGCGAACCGCCGGGTGGGCGATGTGCTGCGCCCAAAAAAGAGCGCCCATTATACGCGCGCTATCCTGGTATCCTTGACCGAAGGGCGGCGATTAATTTGCGTTTGCACGTACCTGTACCCCGGAAAACACGCGCGGCGCGTCCCGCGCGGGCCCCGCGTGTGCCCCTCGCGTGCCCCTCGCGTGCCCCTCGCGTGCCCATTAACGCCACGCGTCGACGATGATCCGCTTCAGGATGTGTAGTTTGCGATGCAGAAAATGCTCTGCCCCCGGGATCACGACGACTGGCAATTCCTGCGGCCGCGCCCAGTCGTAAACCGACTGAATGGGAACGGTATCGTCGGTTTCGCCGTGAATCAGCAACGTGTTTTCCGGCACGGGTGCGACTTCCCAACGGCTCGCCGCGGTGCCGACGAACACGATCCGCTCGATCGCCTGACCTTCTTCGCGCAGCTTCGCGGCCACGTGCGACAGCACAAAAGTGCCGAACGAAAAACCCGCCAGCACGAGGGGCAGATCGCCCTGTCCTGCTTGCGCGCGCATGTGATCGAGCACGGCGCGCAGGTCATCGCGTTCGCCGATGCCGGCGTCATGCTCGCCTTGCGTTTCGCCGACACCCCGGAAATTCGAGCGGTACGTCACGTAGTTCAACTGCACAAGCGTGCGCGCGAGCGTCTGCGCAACCTTGTTGTCCATCGTGCCGCCGAACAGCGGATGCGGGTGCGCGACCAGCGCGATGCCGCGCGGCGCGGCGCCGTTCTCGCGCATTTCGTCGGGCAGATCCAGCGCGACCTCGATCTTGCCGACCGGGCCCTCGATCAGATATTTCTTTGTATGTACGTTCATGGCGAAGCTTATTGATCGATTTTCAGACGCTCGACAATCTTGCCGTTCACGAGGTGCGAATCGACAATTTCATCGATGTCGCTCTCGTCGACATACGTGTACCAGACGCCCTCCGGATACACGACGAGCGCCGGGCCGAGTTCGCAACGTTCGAGACAGCCGGCCTTGTTGATACGCACCTGGCCGGGGCCGGCAAGGCCGAGTTGCTTCACGCGTTTTTTCGCGTGTTCCTGCATCGCCTGCGCGTTGCAATTCGCGCAGCTCGGGCGCTCCGCACCGGGATCGCGCTGATTGAGACAGAAGAAGACGTGGTATTTGTAGAAGGAGTC
>NZ_DASRSY010000195.1:0-2516 GCF_035656215.1 Paraburkholderia sp. | reverse complement strand
CGATCTTGCGGTGGTTGCGGAAGTTCAACTGCAAACGGTTGACGAAGCGGCGATTGGTGGCGAACGGGTGTGTCTCCACGCCGGCTGCCCGCAGCGCCGCCACGTAGCGGTGAGGCAGATCGAAACTGCCGATGCTGTCGTACAGAAAGTAGACGCGCACGCCTTGCTGCGCTTTCGCGATCAGTGCGTCTTTCAGCATCTCGCCAAGCGTGTCGTCGCGCACAATGAAGAACTGCACGATCACGTAATTGCGTGCGCCCTCGATTGCTTCGAAGATCGCCTCGAATGTTGCGGCTCCGTTCACCAGCGTGCGCACGGAATTGCCCGGTAGGAACGGCATGCCGCCCAGGCGCGTAAGCGAATGCACGAGCCTCGTGCCAAGCTCCTGCGTAGGCAGCCCCGCGGAGGAGGCCAGCGTGTCCCATTCCTGAGGATGGGCGCGCGTGCGCAGCAATTCGTTTTCGACGCGTCGAGCGTCCGCGTAACCCTCGAATTTGCTGCGGCCGAGGAATAGATATGGCACCAGCGTCAGATACGGCATGGCGACCAGCGACACGGCCCACGCAATCGCGCCTTGCGATGTGCGGGTGTTCAGAATCGCGTGGCACGCCGCGATCACGCCGAGAATATGGGCGAGTGCGACCAGCGGGCCGATGTGAAGCAGGTCGAATTGCATAGGCGGGTGGAGGTTTGGCAAAGCGCTGCCGCGGCCGCTTGACGGCGAGAGGGGCTGGCTCAGGAAGTGCGCTCAGGTGCGGCACGCGCGGCAAGCAGTCAACACCTGCTGCGCGCGTCGCGGGATGAAGCTATAAAACGTCAGACCGGCAGATCCGCGGCCTGAATCAGGAACACGTTGTCGTCGCCGGCACTCGTCGACAGCCAGACCAGATCGAGGCCGCCGAATGCCGCTTCGACGTTTGCGCGCTCGTTGCCGATCTCGACCACCAGCACACCGTATTCGGTCAGCCAGTTGCGCGCTTCGGCGATGATCCTTCGCACGATATCCATGCCGTCCGCGCCGCCGGCCAAAGCCATGTCCGGCTCGTGCTTGTATTCGGCTGGGAGTCCCTGCATCGAGGTGGCGTTCACGTACGGCGGATTGCTGATGATCACGTCGTAACGGCGCTCGGCGAGCGGCGCGTACAGATCGCCCTCGAAGAGGGCGACGCGGTCGTCGAGCCTGTATTCCGTGACGTTGCGCGTGGCGACTTCCAGGGCGGGCGCCGAGAGATCGACGGCGTCGATATCCGCGTTCGGGAATGCGTGCGCCGCGAGGATCGCAAGGCAGCCGGAACCGGTGCACAGTTCCAGCACGGCGCCCACCTGTTCGGGATCTTCGACGTACGGCTGCAGGCCATCCTGCAGCAACTCGCCGATGAACGAGCGCGGCACGAGCACGCGTTCATCCACGTAAAAGCGGAAGCCGTGCATCCACGCTTCCTGCGTGATGTAGGCAGCCGGCACGCGCTGGCCGGCGCGGCGCTCGATGACGTTCAGCACGGCGTCGATTTCGGCGGCGGAGAGACGCGCGTCAAGAAACGGATCCAGCAGATCGAGCGGCAGATGCAGCGTGTGCAGGATCAGATAGGCGGCTTCGTCGTAGGCGTTGGCCGAGCCGTGGCCGAACGACAACTCGGCCTGGTTGAAACGCGACACCGCGAAACGCAGCAGGTCGCGGACGGTGGAAAACGGGAGCGTCATCGCAGATATTCCTTGGTCAGGCGATCAGTTGTTCGAGCACGCGGCGATACACATTCTTCAGCGGCTCGATGTGTGCGACGTCGATATGTTCGTCGATCTTGTGGATGCTGGCGTTCAGCGGGCCGAATTCGATCACCTGCTCGCAGATGCGGGCGATGAAGCGGCCATCCGAGGTGCCGCCGGTGGTCGACAGTTCCGTCGTGACGCCGGTTTCGTCCTTGATCGCTTTAGCCAGCGCGTTCGACAGATCGCCGCGCGGCGTGAGGAACGGCAGGCCGCTCACGGTCCATTGCAGGTCGTATTCGAGATTGTGCCGGTCGAGGATCGCATGGACGCGAGCCTGCAGGCCTTCCACCGTACTGGCCGTCGAGAATCGGAAATTGAACATCACGTCCGCATGGCCGGGGATCACGTTGGTCGCGCCGGTGCCGCTATGGACGTTCGAAACCTGCCAGGTGGTGGGCGGGAAGTACTCGTTGCCGTCGTCCCAGCGTTCGGCGACCAGTTCGGCCAGCGCGGGCGCGAGCAGATGCACCGGATTTTTCGCCAGATGCGGATAGGCGATATGGCCTTGCACGCCCTTGACGATCAGGTTGCCCGACATGGACCCGCGCCGGCCATTCTTCACCATGTCGCCGAACTGTGCGCTCGACGTCGGTTCGCCGACGATGCAGTAGTCCATGCGTTCGCCGCGCGCCTGTAGTGCTTCGACGACCTTGATGGTGCCGTCGGTAGCGGGGCCTTCTTCGTCGCTCGTAATCAGGAATGCGATCGAGCCGCGATGCGCGGGGTGCGCCGCGACGAATTCCTCGCTT
>NZ_DASRSY010000194.1:0-11773 GCF_035656215.1 Paraburkholderia sp. | reverse complement strand
GTCAGTTCCGGACGGTCCAGCTTCGTCACTTCACGGCTCACGAATTGCGAGAGACCCGTGTCGGCTGCCGCTTCGATCTTCTCGACCGTTGCGCTGCCGCCTTCTGCTGCGACCGGGTCGAAACCGGTCGTGCGGACCGTGATGACCTTGATCGGGTCAGCCGATTGCACCGTCGCGATCGCGTTACCCGCGTAGATCGGGCGCTCGAACGTATCGGTGCTTTCCACTGCGGTGATGTCGCTGATCTGTGCGACGTCGAGCTTCGCCGCGATACGCGGCGCGATGTTCTTGCCGTAGGCCGTCGCCGGCGCAAGGATGTGCGTGTAGTCCTTCGCGATGTTCAGCACCGTCGCTTCGACGCTTTCTGCCAGGCCCGCTGCCAGTTGCGGCGCGTCGGCCAGCAACACCTTGCTCACGCCTGCAATCTTCGCTGCCGCATCCGCCGCAGCCTGCGCGTTGTGCCCTGCGACCAGCACGTGAATATCGCCACCAATCTTCTGCGCGGCGGCAATCGTGTTCAGCGTCGCGGCCTTGATCGACGCGTTATCGTGTTCAGCAATTACCAGATTCGTCATTTCGTCCGTCTCCTTACAGCACCTTGGCTTCGGTCTTCAGCTTCTCGACCAGCGTCTTCACATCCGGCACCTTCACACCGGCGGAGCGCTTCGGCGGCTCGACGACTTTCAGCGTCTTCAGACGCGGCGTCACATCAACGCCGAGGTCTTCCGGCTTGATGACTTCCAGCGGCTTCTTCTTCGCCTTCATGATGTTCGGCAGCGTCACGTAGCGCGGCTCGTTCAGGCGCAAGTCGGTCGTGATCACAGCGGGCAGGCTCAGCGACAGCGTTTCGGCGCCGCCATCCACTTCGCGCGACACCGTCGCCTTACCGTCGGCCACGACAACCTTCGAAGCGAACGTGGCTTGCGGAAGGTTAGCCAGCGCAGCCAGCATCTGGCCGGTCTGGTTCGAATCGTCGTCGATGGCCTGCTTGCCGAAGATCACCAGCTGCGGCTGTTCCTTGTCGACCAGCGCCTTCAGCAGCTTGGCGACCGCCAGCGGCTGCAGATCTTCGTTCGACTCGATCAGGATGGCGCGGTCCGCGCCGATCGCCAGCGCCGTGCGCAGCGTTTCCTGCGACTGCGTCACACCGGCCGACACGGCGATCACTTCAGTCGCCACACCCGCTTCGCGCAGACGCACCGCTTCTTCAACCGCGATTTCGTCGAACGGATTCATCGACATCTTCACGTTCGCGATGTCGACGCCCGTGCCGTCCGACTTCACCCGAACTTTCACGTTGTAATCGACCACGCGTTTCACTGCTACCAACACTTTCATTTAATCTCCTCGTCTATCCAGCTTGCATCGGAAAAAATCACGGCTTCAGTTGCCGCCAATGCCTGAACATCATTGAGTCACCTTTCAATTCCGCAACGATCAGTTCCGCCTGTCACTATCCGACCTGTTCACACCGGCACCGCTACCTGTCAGATCACCTTACCCGGATTCAGGATGCCGTTCGGGTCGAGCGCCGCCTTGATTGCCATCATCGCCGCCAGCTCTTCAGGCGAGCGCGATACGGCCAGAAACTCTCGTTTGAGCAGACCAATGCCGTGCTCTGCGGACACCGAACCGCCATAAGGCTTCAACATGTCATAAACAAACGCGTAAATCGTGTGATGCGAAACCTCCGGCACAGACCGCCCATCGACTGTGAGGTGCAGGTTCGAATCGCCGATGTGGCCGAAGAAATAGGACACGTTGCCCGGCCATGTTTCGTCGAGCGCGACACGGCAACGGGCGACAAATTCGCCCAGCACGCCTGTGGGCAGGCTAACGTCGAAATTCACGGGATCCAGTTTCACCGGAAACTCCGCGGTGCATTCGCGGATCGCCCAAAGCGCCTCGGCGTCGCCAACCGATTGCGCAATCACCGCATCCAGAATCACGCCCTCCTCAAGCAGCTCATCGAGCACGGCAGCGAATGACTCACCGTCATCGGCCGCGTCGAAGCTCGCGTGCTCCACCAGCGCGTAGAGCGGGTAGGCCTCGGCGAACGGCGAGCGCCCGCTCGCGGTCAGCGATACGCCGAAGTCGAAAAAGTCAGACCACATGAGCTCGAACGCGCTGATGTCGCTCCCAAACTGGGCTGACAGCCGCCGCAGCAGTTCCACCGCCTTGTCATACGCGTCGAATGCGACGAGAACCGTGTGCCGTGCGGCGCGTTGCCGCCTTAAGCGCAGCACGGCGCGCGTAATGACCCCCAGCGTGCCCTCTGACCCGATAAACAGGTGCTTGAGATCGTAGCCGGTGTTGTTCTTCACCATCTTGTTCATCGAACTGAGGATGGCGCCGCTCGCCAGCACGACCTCGAGTCCGAGGACCTGCTCGCGCGCGGTCCCCGACTGGATGACCCGGTTGCCCCCGGCATTGGTCGCCAGATTGCCGCCAATCTGGCAGGAACCGCGCGCCCCCAGGTCGAGCGCCAGTTCGAAACCGGCTTCGGAAGCCGCCTCCTGGGCGGTTTGCAAGGTCGTGCCGGCCAGCACGGTCATCGCCGCCGAAGCGGTGTCGATCTCTTCGATCCCGGCCATCCGGTCGAGCGACAGTGCGATATCGGATGCCCGGGGAATAGCACCTCCCGACAGCCCAGTCATCCCACCTTGCGGGACCACCGTCTGGTGCGCTTCATTGCAGATAGCCAGCGCCCGCGCGACCTGCCCCACGGTGCACGGCAGGAGCAATGCAACGGGCCGCGTCGCGGCATGCTTCGTCCAATCCGTCATTGAGCGTTCGCCGATCGCCGCCCCCACCCGCACACCATCTTCGCCAAGCGCTTCACGTAGTGCCGCCAGCGTGTCATCAAAGGGAGCGTTGTTCATACCGCCGCTCCTGCGCATGACGTGAAAACGAAGCCATCTGAAAGCGGAATCGAAAGGTACATGTAAACACTCCTGAGGGGATTTTCGTTGGTGTGACATGCTGTATATACCGCATAAATTCAAACCGCAATCATGGGTAAACGATGCAGCAAAAACAGGCAATTCGCAAAAAATTGCGGTATATACTGCGTCACATCGAACCGGCCGGCGCCGACGGTACGACCCCTACAGCGTTTTTCTATCCCTCAGGAGAAATCCCATGAACAAGATGGCAGGCTGGAAGAGTTGTGCAGTGACTTTGGCGTTGTGTGCGGCAAGCGTGGGCGCCCACGCGGACGACCTGGCCAACGTGCACAAGGCCGGTGAACTGGTGGTCGGTACGGAGATGCAGTTCGCGCCGTTCGACTTCCTCGAGAACGGCCAGCAAGCCGGCTTCAACAAGGATCTGTTCGCCGAAATTGGCAAGGAACTGGGCGTGAAGGTGCGTTTCATCGACCTGCCGTGGCCGAGCGTGTTACCCGGACTGGAAGCGCACAAGTTCGACATGGTCGGCGGCCCGCTGACGGTGACGAAGGCCCGTGCGGACCGCTACGCATACACCCTGCCGATTGCCGACGCAACCGACGCGCTGCTCAAGCGCACCGGCGACACGTCCCTCAAGCAGGCGTCGGATATCGCCGGCAAAACGGTTGGCGCGGGCAAGAGCACGGCACAGTACGAACAGCTGAAAGTCTGGGCTGCGACCCTGCCCAGGCCACCCGAAATCCGCGAGTACGTCGACTTTAATCAGGCCTACTCCGATCTCGCTGCCGGCCGCATCGTCGCCGTGGCGAACTCGGTGACCAATATCGCCTACGTCGCAAAACAGCGGCCCGACACGTTCGCCGTCATGCAACCGTCGTTCGGCGCGAAGGTGTACTACGCCTACTGCATGCGCAAGGACGAAGACAGCAAGACGCTGCTCGCCGCGTTCGACGCCGCGCTTGTCAAGATGAACAAAGACGGACGTCTCGCAGCCTTGCAGAAGAAGTGGCTTGGCGTCGCAATGGACACGCCGAGCACGCTGCCCGCACCGAATTATTGAGCGAGCCACACCGGTGTTCGCGCGTGTGCGGCGCAGAGCCTGCCGCACACGCCTGCCCGACCTTTCGCCCCCTATTTCAGACGCCCCCGCCATGTTCAGCCCGATTGTTTTTGCGCAAGCGTTCCCCCTGTTGCTCAAGGCGGCCCTTGCAACCG
Organism: Paraburkholderia sp.; assembly: GCF_035656215.1. GTDB lineage: Bacteria > Pseudomonadota > Gammaproteobacteria > Burkholderiales > Burkholderiaceae > Paraburkholderia. The sequence continues at coordinate 7,652 of NZ_DASRSY010000194.1, read as the reverse complement.
TGGGAATCTCGCTCGCCGGTCTTGCGATCGGCTTTTTCCTGGCGCTCGGCGTATGCGCCGCACGGCTTTCCGCCCACCCCGTCACACGCGCGTGCGGAGGAACCTATGTGTTCTTTTTCCGCGGCGTACCGCTGCTCGTGCAACTGCTTCTGGTGTACTACCTGCTGCCCTTTGTGGGCATCAACGTGCCGCCTCTCGTCGCGGCAATCAGCGCAGTTTCGCTGTGTTCCGCCTCGTACGTCGCGGAAATTCTCCGTGGCGGCTTTCTGAGCATTCCGCCCGGCCAGATGGAGGCCGCCCGCATGCTGGGTATCCGCCCGTTCGACATGCTGCGGCGCGTGGAGATACCCCAGGCGTTCCGGCTCACCCTGCCCTCGCTCGCGAACGAAATGGTGCTGCTGATCAAGGCATCGTCGCTGATCTCCGTGGTCGGCGTCGCTGAAATCACTCGCACCGCGCAGAACATCGCCGCCGGGACCTATCGCCCACTTGAAGCGTATCTGGCCGCCGGGCTGATCTATTTTCTGATCAACGGCACGCTGGCGGCGCTTGCTCATCTGGCCGAACACCGGCTACAGGCATGAGGCCATAAGATGAAACAGTTCGATCTCACCGTCATCACGCACAACCTTCAGCCGATACTCTCGGGGCTCGCCTACACCATCGGCACATGGACTGCGGGCGTGCTCATCGGCATAGCGATAGGTTTCATCATCGCGGTCCTGCAATTGTTCGGCAGCCGCTGGCTGCGTGCACTGCTGCGCGCCTATGTCGAGTTCTTCCGCGGCACGCCGTTTCTCATCCAGCTCTTTCTGCTCTACTACGGCGGTCCATCATTCGGTCTGACACTCGAGCCGATGACGGCTGGTGTCGTCGGGCTTGGCCTCTATAGCAGCGCCTATTTTGCAGAGGCATTCCGCTCGGGATTCCGCTCAGTGCCGAAGGGTCATCTCGAAGCGGCGCAATGCCTCGGCTTGTCCCGCCTGCAGACGGTGTGGCGCGTTCAACTCCCGCAGATGCTCGTGCTGATCGTGCCCGCGCTCACCAACCTCACCATCGTGCTGAGCAAGGAAACGGCCGTCCTGTCGATCGTCACCGTCCCTGAACTCACCTTCGTCCTGACGGGGATCGGCTCAGCGACGTTCGCCTTTATGGAAACGCTGCTCGTGCTGTGCGTCTGCTACCTCGTGCTGGTCGAAACGACGTCACGCGCCGGCACATGGGCAGAGACACGGCTTGCCCGCTTTTACGCCTGACAGGGATTCCCAGCCATGAATGCCATTACTGATATGCCTACCAGTCCTATCCCGAACGCCACGCCTCCCACGCGCCAACCCCTGATCCAGGTGCGTGAGCTCGGCAAGCAGTATGGCGAAAACGAAGTGTTACGCGGCGTCGACCTCGACATCGCCAAATCCGAAGTGGTCTGCGTCATCGGCCCGTCCGGATCGGGCAAGAGCACCCTGTTGCGTTGCGTCGCGGCGCTGGAGACCTATGACCAGGGCGAGGTGCTGATCGAAGGCGAACTGCTCGGGTACACCGACCGCAACGGTCGCCGCACGCGGGCCTCGCAGGGCGAGATCAACCGCGTTCGGCGCAACGTCGGCATGGTGTTCCAGCAATTCAACCTGTGGCCGCACATGACCGCCCTCGGCAACGTCATGGAAGCCTTGCAGCGCGTGCGCGGCCAGTCGCGCGACGAAGCGAAGCGGCGCGGCATGGCGATGCTGGAGACCGTGGGTCTTGCACACAAGGCCCACGCCTACCCGGCCAAACTTTCGGGCGGCCAGCAGCAACGCGTCGCCATTGCACGCGCGCTGGCGATGGAACCGCACATCATGCTGTTCGACGAGCCCACTTCGGCGCTTGATCCCGAACTGGTCGGCGAGGTGTTGCAGGTCATGAAACAGCTCGCCCGCGACGGTATGACGATGATGGTGGTCACCCATGAAATGGGCTTCGCCGCCCAGGTCGCCGACAAGGTGGTCTTCATCGATCAGGGACGCATCGCCGTCCAGGGATCGCCGCACGAGGTCTTTCATGATGCAGCCCAGCCGCGCCTGCGGCAATTTCTGCAGAACTACTTTGATCGCAACGCGTTCTGGACGCGAAGCAACGATACGGAGCCAGCATGACCCCTACCGATGCGCTCATTGACGCCCTTCGCCCCGAAGTGTGCGCATTGCCCGCCTATAACGCGGGGTTGTCCGCGAGCCATGTGCGCGAGCAGTTCGGTGTGACACGCATTGCCAAACTCGCCAGCAATGAAAATCCGTACGGCGCGAGCGCACGCGTGGCCGATGCGCTGGCGCAGGCGCTGGTCGACGGCATCGCTGTTTATCCAGACCCAGCCTGTGGCGTGTTGCGGGCCGCACTGGCGGCACGTCTTCCCGTCGATGCCGGACAACTGGTGGTCGGCAACGGCTCCGAAGATCTGCTGTCCGTGGCGTCACACACGTTTCTTGCGCCTGGCGACGAGGTGGTCACCGTCGTGCCGTCGTTCGGACTGCACGTCATTTGCCCACAAAGCGTCGGCGCGACCGTGACGACCGTTCCGATGCGCGGCCTCGAATTTGACGTTGACGCACTCTGCGCAGCGCTCACACCCAACACGCGGATGCTGCTGGTGAGCAACCCGTCCAATCCTGTCGGCTGTGCGATGGATGGCGCGCAGATCAAGCGCCTGCTGTCCTGTGTGTCGCCCGGCACACTGGTCGTCTGGGACGAAGCGTACTACGAGTATGCCGTCGCCACGCCGGGTTATGCGGACTGCCTGGCATTGCTGGCGGAATCCGGGTTGCCGTGGCTTGTGCTGCGGACGTTTTCCAAAGCGTATGGACTTGCGGGGCTGCGGATCGGGTACGGCATCGCATCGGACTCGCGGCTCGCTGACCTGATGAACCGGGTGCGTACGCCATTCAATATCAATCACCTCGCTCAGTGCGCCGCGGTTGCGGCCTTGTCCGACCCTGAGCACGTCGCCGCTAGCGTTGCGCACGTGACCAGTGAACGCGAGGGGATGCGCGCATCGTTGCTCGCGCTCGGCTATATGCCGGCGCGCTCATGTGCGAACTTTCTGTTTTTCGACGCCCATGAGGATGCGGTCGCGCTGTCGCAGCGGCTACTGCGTGAAGGCGTGATCGTCAAACCATGGCGGGAAACAGGCTACGCGAACTGCCTGCGCGTCTCTATCGGCAGCCGCGACGACAACGATCTGTTTATTGAGGCGCTTACCCGTCTGGGCGCGGCACAGAGCAGAGGAATGCAAATTGAAATCCACTGAACGCAACCCACGCTCCTCGGCGAAGGAAGAGACAAACCAGGCGAGCGCCAGGGCGAAGCGCGCAGTGCAGCACGTCACCGCACCTTCGGATACGGCCAACGGGCCGGCCGTCGCCCGTTATGAGCGCGTCAAGACTTACGTCCGGACCACCATCGACGCCGGCACGTGGCGTTCGGGCGACCGCATTCCGTCCGAGTTAAGCCTGGTCGAAACACTCGGCGTTTCGCGCATGACGGTGAATCGTGCCTTGCGCGAACTGAGCGACGAAGGCCTGCTCACACGGCTATCGGGTGTCGGCACGTTCGTCGCCGAGAGCAAACCGCAATCCACGCTGCTGATGATCGCCCATATTGGAGACGAAATCCGCTCGCGCGGTCACGAATACAGCTTCAAAACCTTGCTGCAAAAACGGGAAACCGCGCCGGCCATCGTGTCGAACGCGCTGGGACTTGAGCTAGGTGCCTCGGTGTTTCACGTGATCTGCGTGCACCGCGAAAATGGTCTGCCGGTCCAGCTTGAAGATCGATATGTCAATCCTGCGGTGGCGCCGGCCTTTCTCGACCAGGATTTCAACAGCACACGCCCGTCTGCATATCTGTACAGCACCGTGCCGCTGGATGAAATCGAACACGTTGTCGATGCGGGCCTTGTCACGGCCACGGAGGCGCAACTGCTGGAAATCTCCAATGAGGAACCCTGCCTCACTCTGGTGCGGCGTACGTGGACAGGAGCTGTCGCTGTGACTTTCGCGCGCTTCGTTCACCCGGGTTCACGCTACCGGCTAGGTTGCCGCTTTGCTCCTGATGTCGCCCAGCGACACGGCTAGCTCTACCACGCTCTCCAATTCCTTGATATCGGACAATCAATCATGACGCAATTCAAGAATGTCATTACCCTCTTTCCAGGCGAAGTGAGACTCGATCAGTTGCGCCGGGTCTTGCGCGAATGCGCGCCGGTCGAGATCGATGCACGCGCGTTTCCCGGAGTCGAACGCAGCCATGCGGTGGTCGACGATGTGATTGCGCGTGGCGCGGTGGTCTATGGGATCAACACCGGTTTCGGAAAAATGGCGCAAACCGTCATTCCGTCGGACAAGCTGGCCGAGTTGCAAAAGAACCTTGTGCTCTCGCACAGCGTCGGCACCGGCGAACTTCTCGCCGACAGCACGGTGCGCCTGATCATGGCGCTCAAGGCCATCAGCCTTGCACGCGGCCATTCCGGCGTGCGCTCCGAAGCGATTCATGCGCTCGTGCGTCTGATCAACGCCGGCGTCTATCCGTGCATTCCGGCGAAGGGATCGGTCGGCGCATCGGGCGATCTGGCGCCGCTCGCGCATATGACCGCGGTGCTGATCGGCGTTGGACACGCACGCGTCGACGGCAAACGTGTCACTGCGCTCGAAGGATTGCGCCATGCCGGACTCGATCCGCTGCAACTCGGCCCGAAGGAAGGGCTCGCCTTCCTCAACGGTACCCAGGTGTCCACGGCGCTGGCACTGGTGGGTCTGTTCGCCGCGGAAGACGTGTTCGCATCCGCCGTGCTCGCCGGCGCGCTGTCGCTCGAAGCGATCAGGGGATCGCTCGCGCCGTTCGACAGCCGAATCCATGCGGCGCGTGGGCAGCCGGGTCAGATCGATGTGGCCGCGGCTTACCGGGCACTCCTCGAAGACAGCCCGATCGTTGCGTCACATCACGATTGCGGGCGCGTGCAGGATCCCTATTCGATCCGCTGCCAGCCCCAGGTCATGGGTGCGTGCCTGGACCAGTTGCGCCACGCCGCTGAAGTCTTGCGCATCGAAGCGAATGCGGCCTCGGACAATCCGCTCGTCTTTGCAGACGAAGGCGACGTGCTGTCGGGCGGGAATTTCCACGCTGAACCGGTCGCGATCGCAGCAGACGACATTGCGATTGCCATCGCCGAAATCGGTGCGATATCCGAACGTCGTCTCGCCTTGCTGCTCGATTCGAATCTGTCGGGCCTGCCGCCTTTCCTCGTCACCGACGGCGGCCTGCACTCGGGGTTCATGATTGCGCAGGTAACGGCCGCAGCGCTTGCGTCGGAAAACAAGTCGCTCGCCCATCCGGCCAGCGTCGACAGTCTGCCGACCTCCGCCAATCAGGAGGATCACGTGTCAATGGCGACCTTCGCCGCACGGCGCCTGGGCGACATGGCGGAAAACACCGCCGTTGTGGTCGGCATCGAAGCGATGGCAGCAGCGCAAGGCATCGAGTTTCATCGCCCGCTGCGTTCAACTCAAACGCTCGAACGTGTGATCGGGAACATTCGCGAGAACGTGGCCTTTTATGAAAAGGACCGTTTTTTCGCGGACGATATCGCCGCGATGAAAGCATGGGTGTCAGACTGCAAGGCGCCGGAAGCCGTTACCACTTTGCTGCCGAGTCACGTAATTGCTGAAGTCTGATTGCGCGCGACGACGACGACGCGTGCATGTCGTCGCCGTCGCGTTTTGACGTAAAAACGAGAAGAGAATATCCCATCCATCAGGGATGCCATATGGAAAAAATCCGCGCATTTGGTTCATCCACGCGCCGGCAGCTGCAAGTGCGTGACAATGATCAAGGCACGCGTTTCCTGCTGGTGTGGAGCGAGTCCGGCGATGGCGACGCGGTGCTCGCAACCAGCCGGACCTTTCGCACCATCCGCACGGCGATCTCCGAAGGCGTTGCATGTTTCGATACGCTGGCGGTGCGCCTGAAGTTGCCGTTGTCGGGTGTCGCGCATCGGACGAAGCACTTCTAGGCGCGTTGGTGGAGAGTGAACCAAACCGTGGGAGGCCATTTCCGTCGACTTGACCGCCGTCGTAGACGGCGCGACGGCGCCTGACCCGATGGGATACGGCGCTTGGAATCTGCGAAGTTTCTAACGACAAGAGCCCAGCGAGCCCCCCTGCGCGCTGGCCGTATCAGCTATGCTCGCGACGTTGCCAAACGATCGGAGTTGCTATGCGACTGATCATCGAGGCCCGCCTGGAGGGTGGGGAAACGAGTGAGACTGAAGCGACGATCGTTGCTGTGGTGGAACGAAAAGACCGGAGCGTCGCCGACCTGGGACTCATACTTGCCGAAGGTCGCGTCTTGCTCGCCGAGGTTCAATCGTTACTGGTGTCGGAGCAGACTGCCGGGTGGATGGAGAGCCAATTGGCTTGCCACCGTTGTGGCTCGATGCTGGCGCACAAGGACGCCCGGTCGATCGTGCTGCGAACCGTGTTTGGCAAGGTCGACGTGCCGAGTCCGAGGCTGTGGGCGTGCAGCTGCGCGGCAAAGCAAGGGCAACCGCGCCGCTCCGTGAGTCCGCTGTGCAAGGCCCGTTCACCAGCGTGTGACGCCGGAATTGGAGTACCTGCAGGCCAGCTGGGCCGCCCATCTACCCTACCGTCAGGCCACTGAGCTGCTTCGAGAGGTCCTTCCGCTGGACAAAGGGATTTCCTTCGGTAGTACTCGCCGTCGGATCCTCGCCATCGGTAGGGCGCTGGACGCGCAGATCGAGCGCGATATCGCGTCTGGACCAAAAGCGGTCGGCGGAGAGCAGCTTCGCGAATCGACCACCGTCGGCTGCGTGAGCGTCGACTCGGCGTGGCTGAGCTTCAGCAGCAGCCCAAAGAGCCGCAAGGCGGCGCGCGACCTTGCGGAGCTGAAATCGCCTTGGGCGCAGAAGTTGACGCGGGATCGACATGTCAACATCGTTGCGGGCCGTGCAACTCTTGCTGATCGCACCCCGCGTCTCTACGCGTACGTGCATAAGCTGGTGCCATCGGCGGCCGCGCGGCTGGACCAATTTCTCTTTGCAAGCGGCGTGGCTCCAGACGAGCGGGTCACCGTGATCAGCGATGACGCTGGCGAATTCGGCAAGGCTGTGGACGGCAGCCAGCTCGCCAGGGGAAGGATCCTGGACTGGTTTCACATCGCGATGAAGTTCAAGGCTGCCAGGAACTCGGTGTTAGGAAGCCAGACGATGGAGTCCCACGAGCGAATCGCTGTAGAGACAGAGATCGATCACGCCAGGTGGCTGGTTTGGCATGGAAAGGGCCGACAATCGGTGTCCCGCATCAAGGCCCTGGATGCCACGCTGTTGGCGAAGGAAGGCTATGAGCACTCGACGTTGTACTGGAACCTGCGCCGCCTGTACTTCTACATCGAGAACAACGCCGGTACGCTCGCGAACTATGGCATGCGCTATCACAAGGGGCTACCGATCAGCAGCAGCATTGCCGGGTCTGCGGTGAACCTGGTGGTCAGCCATCGCATGGCGAAGAAGCAACAAATGCGATAGACGGACGAGGGAGCGCACTGCCTGGCACAGGTCAGAGTTGCTGTTCTCAACGAAGAATTCTCGGTTAAGAAACTTGCCG
>NZ_DASRSY010000193.1:0-7100 GCF_035656215.1 Paraburkholderia sp. | reverse complement strand
TTTTCCTCGTCGCGCAGCTTTTTCAGGAATTCGACGCGCACGAGCTTGCCGTACGCATCGCCGTGCCAGTCGAGCAGATGTACTTCGAGCAGCACTCGGCCGGAATCGTCGACAGTGGGGCGCAGGCCGAGGCTGGCGACGCCCGCCAACGGTTCGTCCGCCACGCCATGCACGCGCACCACGAAAATGCCGGCGAGCGCCGGACGCTTGTGCGCGATCGTCAGATTGAGCGTGGGGAAACCAAGATCGCGGCCGAGCTTCATGCCATGCACGACATGGCCGCTAATCAGGTAGTCGCGGCCCAACGCGGCGCGCGCCGAGTCGAGATCGCCGGCCACCAGCGCCGCGCGCACGCCCGAGCTGGAAATGCGCGCGCCGGACGGATCGGCCACGGTTGCCATCTGTTCGACTTCGAAGCCGTACTGCTGCCCCGCGGTCTTGAGCGACGTGAAATCGCCCGCGCGCTTCGCGCCGTAGCGGAAGTCGTCGCCGATCATCACCCAGCGAGCGTGCAGCCCGTTGACGATGATCCGTTCGACAAACGTATCCGGCGACTGGCTGGCGAAGGTGTGATTGAAATGCTCGACCACGACCCGGTCGACGCCGTTGGTACGCAGCGCCTCGAGCTTGTCGCGCAGCATGGCGATTCGCGGCGGCGCGCCAGCCGGGTTGAAGAACTCGCGCGGGTGCGGCTCGAAGGTCATCACGCAGACGGGCAGACCGCGTGCATCGGCTGCGGCCCGAACGTGGGCGAGCAAAGCCTGATGGCCGCGGTGGACACCGTCGAAGTTGCCGATGGTCAGTGCGCAGGGCGCACGGCTTTCAGCATTGGGAAGACCGCGGAAGACTCTCACGATAACGGGTTTGAGGTAGAGCGGGCGAGGTGCCGCAAAACAAACGATTATAAACGCTCAGCGCACGAGACGGCGGCGCGTCGCCGTTTCAGTGTCCCCCGAATGATAAAATCCGCGGATGAAAAAACTCGTCATCCTGATTTCCGGACGGGGAAGCAACATGGAAGCTATCATTCGCGCCTGCGCGGACGAGGGCTGGGCAGCGCAAGTCGCCGCCGTGATTGCCAACCGTCCTGACGCCGCGGGCCTCGCGTTCGCAGCGTCGCACGGCATTGCCACGGCGGTGGTCGACCACCGCCAGTTTCCCGATCGCAACAGTTTCGACGCCGCGCTGGCGAAAGAAATCGACAGCTTCGCGCCCGATCTGGTCGCGCTTGCCGGCTTCATGCGGGTGCTCACGGCCGGTTTCGTCGATCACTACGCCGGGCGCATGCTGAACGTGCATCCGTCGTTGCTGCCGAGCTTTCCGGGCCTGAAAACCCATCAACAGGCACTTGACGCCGGCGTGCGGCTGCACGGCGCGTCGGTGCATTTTGTCACGTCGCAACTGGATCACGGGCCGATCGTCGCGCAGGCGGCCGTCCCCGTTGAGGCTGGCGACACCCCCGCCACGCTCGCCGAACGCGTGCTGGCAACTGAACACATTATCTATCCACGCGCGGTGCGCTGGTTCGTCGAAGGGCGTCTTGCCCTCGACGGCTTGCGTGTCACGCTTACGCCGCCGGAGCCGCAATGGCTCTTTGCCGGTCACACCGCCGGAGAGGGCGCATGAGATTACATGGTTTTTTGATTGGACAAACTGAGACTTTGCTGGCTGAAGTCCTGAAACTCACCGGCCCGGCCGACGCTACGACGAGCCGCTTTTTCCGCGCGCATCCGAAGCTCGGGCACGGTGAGCGCGGCGTGATCGCCGAGGCGGTCTTCGCGGTGCTGCGTCGTCGGATGGAATTTGCCCATCTGGCGGAAGGCGGCGCGGGCAGCCCGGCTCGCCGGATGGCCTTGCTGGGACTGATGCAGACGGCGGGGCGCACGGCCCTCAAGCCGTTTGTGTCGGACACCGAGTCGCACTGGCTCGAACACGTCGCGAAGATCGACCCGGAAAGCCTGCCGCTGCGGATTCGTCTGAATCTGCCCGACTGGATCTACCAGGCGCTTTCCAGGCGCTTTGAACCCGCAGAACTGGCGCAACTCGCCGCCGCGCTGAACTATCCGGCGCCGCTGGACCTGCGCGCGAATCCGATCAAGGCAAGCCGCGACGAGGTACTGAACGCGCTGTCGAAGGCCGGCATCGAAGGTGGTGCGACGCCTTTCGCCCCGTTCGGCGTGCGGGTGGTCGGCAAACCGCCGCTCACCAAGCTGGACGCGTTCCAGCAAGGCTGGGTCGAAGTTCAGGACGAAGGCAGCCAGTTGCTGTGCTCGCTGGTCGCACCCAAGCGCGGCGAAATGATCGTGGACTTCTGCGCGGGCGCGGGCGGCAAGACCCTGGCGTTGGGGGCAGCGATGCGCTCAACCGGGCGTCTGTACGCATTCGACGTCTCCGAACGTCGTTTGGCCAAGCTCAAGCCGCGCCTTGCGCGCAGCGGCCTGTCGAACGTGAATCCGGTGCTGATCGACAGCGAACACGATGCGAAGATCAAGCGTCTGGCCGGCAAAATCGACCGCGTGCTGGTCGATGCGCCGTGCAGCGGCCTGGGTACGCTGCGTCGTAACCCGGATCTGAAGTGGCGCCAGTCGCCTGAATCGGTCGCTGAACTGGCGCCGAAGCAGGCCTCGATTCTGGCCAGCGCCTCGCGTCTGGTGAAGAAGGGCGGCCGTCTCGTCTACGCGACCTGCTCGATTCTGGAAGAGGAAAACGAGGCCGTCGTGCAGCAGTTCCTCGCCGACCATCCGGACTTCGCACTGGTGCCGGCGCGCGACGTGCTGGCCGAGCAGCGCATCGAACTGGAAATGGGCGACTACCTATCGCTGTGGCCGCACCTTCACGCCACTGACGGTTTCTTCGCAGCCGTGCTGGAACGCCAAAGCTAAACGCAACAGGCCATCTGCTAGCTCGTCCGGGTTCTTTTCCTGAACCCGGACGAGCTGGCGATTTCGGCGACATCATGCAAAACCGCATTTTTCCTCACATGTTCGGCGACCTCGCGCGCGATTTCGGCCAGCCGGTCATGCTGTGGCAGGTCGGCGTGCTGCTTGGGACGCTTCTCGTCGCGTGACTGCTCGCGCGCCTGCTGCGCCGGGCGCTCGATCTGCGGCGTCAGACGCGTTACCAGACCTTGCGTTTCGGCGCGGAAAGCCTGAATCGCGCATTCTTTCCGCTGATTGGGGCGGCGCTCGTGTGGCTCGCACAGGCGATTACCGGTCAGTTCATGCACACCGCGCTGCTCAATCTGGCGCTGGTGCCGCTGTTCGGTATTGGCTTGATTTACATTTCATCATCCTGATCGACCGCTCGCTGCGCATCGGCGACACGATCAACGTCAGCGGCTTGCAGGGCATGGTCACGCAGATCCGTACGCGTTATACGGTGGTGCGCGGACTGGACGGCATTGAAACGCTGATTCCGAACGAAAAGCTGATTACGGACGTGGTGCAGAACCAGTCCTCCTATCTGACGCGCGGTTACGCCAAGGTGGCCGTGCAGGTTGCCTACAGCTCCGACGTCGAGCAGGCGATGGCGCTGCTCACTCAAGCCCCACAACATGTCGCGCGAGTACTGCAGGAACCGGCGCCCACACCCTATCTTGCGAGCTTCGGCACCGACGGCATCAATCTCGAACTGGGCTTCTGGATCGAAGACGCAGCGACAGGTACCTCAGGCGTGCGCTCGGCCGTCAATCGCAACATCTGGCGTCTGTTCTCCGAGCACGGCATCTCGATTCCTTTCGCGCAACGCGAAGTGCGAATCGTCGGCAATGTGAGCGACGCGATGCCGCAGGCGGTAACAATGACTGCTCCTGCGGCCAATCAGGCCTACAGCGCCCGCTGACGGGCACTTCGAACCCGTCGGCCGGTCTAAAAATGACCTCCGGCGCGTTCCATCCTGTTGATGTCACACAAAAAATCCCTATTTGTTACAAACACTTGGAACGCTTCAAGTAGAATATCGTCCAATCCCGCTGTATGCTTTTACTTTCTTGACACGCGCATTTTGCGTGTGTCTGGCGTCTCTTGTTCCACAGGTAAATTGCCTTGTTGAATTCCTTGCTTGATTTCCTTGCGCACGGCTTGCTCCACTTCTCGTGGTGGCAACTTGTGCTGTACACCCTGGTCGCGACGCACATCACGATCATTGGCGTGACGGTCTATCTGCATCGCTGCCAGGCGCACCGCGCACTGGAACTGCATCCGGTCGTCAGTCATTTTTTCCGTTTCTGGCTGTGGATGACCACAGGCATGCTGACCGGCCAATGGGCCGCGATTCACCGTAAGCATCACGCCAAGTGCGAGACCGAAGAAGATCCGCACAGCCCGCAAACGCGCGGCATCTGGAAGGTGCTGCTCGAAGGTGCGGAACTGTACCGTTCCGAAGCCAAGAATGAAGAAACGATGCGCAAGTTCAGTCACGGCACGCCGAACGACTGGATGGAACGCAACGTCTACACCAAGTACCCGATCCTCGGCGTGAGCCTGATGATGGTGCTGAACGTCGCGCTGTTCGGCGTCGTCGGTCTGACCATCTGGGCCGTGCAGATGGTGTGGATTCCGTTCTGGGCGGCAGGCGTGGTGAACGGCCTCGCGCACTGGTGGGGCTACCGCAACTTCAACTCGTCGGATGCGAGCACCAACATCTTCCCGTGGGGCATCATCATCGGCGGTGAAGAGTTGCATAACAATCACCACACGTATGCGACGTCGGCCAAGCTGTCGAACAAGTGGTACGAGTTCGATATCGGCTGGATGTACATCCGCATCATGTCGGCGTTCCGTCTGGCCAAGGTGAAGAAGATCGCGCCTACGCCGCGTCTGACCTCCGGCAAGCTGGTCCTCGATCAGGACACGCTACAAGCCGTGCTGGCGAACCGTTACGAAGTGATGGCGCGTTACGGCAAGGCGCTCAAGCGCGCTTATCGCCAGGAGCTGGCACATCTGAAGGAAGTCGGCGCACGCGAGAAGTATCAGGTGATGCGCGGTGCGCGTAGCTGGTTCCACAAGGAAGAAGCGGGTCTCGACGAGCCGCAGAAGCGCCAGTTGCCGCAAATCTTCGCGAATAGCCAGAAGCTCAAGACTTACATCGACATGCGCAATGAACTGGCGGCGATGTGGGAGCGCTCGAATGCGTCGCGCGATCAATTGCTGATTCAGTTGCAAGACTGGTGTCATCGCGCTGAGCAGAGCGGTATAAAAGCACTGCAAGAATTCGCGATGCGTCTACGTCGTTATGCTTGATCGCGAAATCCTTTAAAATTTCGTTACGTCACAAAACCCCGCGTTGGCGGGGTTTTGCTTTTTGGGCGGTGGATAGGTCAACGGCACACGATTGACAGTCCGCGGCGGGCAGAGCGAGGGCAGAGGAGATCATGGATCAGCAGGCGATCAGGACCGTCGAATACGACCGGCCACAGGCGCAGGGCACGACCTGCGGGATCGGGCAGGCGTGGGCGAAGGTGCCCGACATGCCGTCGGCGAAACAGAAGGTGGCGCTGAAGGAACGCATCCGCGCATTGCTTAAGCGCGAGAAAGCGGTGCTCGTCGCGCATTACTACGTCGACGCGGAATTGCAGGAGCTCGCCGACGAAACCGGCGGTTGCGTGGCTGACTCGCTGGAGATGGCGCGGTTCGGCCGCGATCACGAGGCACAAACGCTGGTGGTGGCGGGCGTGCGCTTCATGGGCGAGACCGCGAAAATACTGAGCCCGGATAAGCGCATTCTGATGCCCGATCTCGATGCGACCTGTTCGCTCGACCTGGGTTGTCCCGTCGATGAATTCTCGGCTTTCTGTGACGCTCACCCGGATCGCACGGTGGTTGTGTACGCGAACACCAGCGCGGCCGTCAAGGCTCGTGCGGACTGGATGGTGACGTCGTCGATCGGGCTGGAAATCGTTGCCGATCTGCACTCACGCGGCGAAAAGATTATCTGGGCGCCGGATCGGCACCTCGGCAGCTACATCCAGAGTAAGACCGGCGCGGACATGCTGCTGTGGCAGGGCTCGTGTCTCGTGCACGACGAATTCAAGGGCATTGAACTCGATCTGCTGCGCGCTGAATATCCGGGCGCGAAAGTGCTGGTGCATCCGGAGTCGCCGGCTAACGTCGTCGCGCAAGCGGACGTGGTGGGTTCGACAACCCAGTTGATCGACGCTGCGCAAAAACTCGACGCGACGCATTTCATCGTGGCGACCGATCTCGGCATTCTGCACAAGATGCAACTCGCCGCGCCCGGCAAGACGCTGATCGCCGCACCGACGGCCGGCAACAGTGCGACCTGCAAGAGCTGTGCGCATTGCCCGTGGATGGCGATGAACGGCCTCGCCAATCTGGCCGAGGTGCTCGAACGCGGCCACAACGAAATCTTCGTCGACCGAGCGATCGGCGAGCGGGCACGTCTGCCGATCGACCGGATGCTCGATTTCGCGGCGCGTCACAAGAAGCGCGTGCAAGCCAGCGGTGATCTCGCGCGTGACGCGCAACTCTATTCGAACGTGGGAGCAGCGTAATGGGAGCGGTGGAACGCAATCAGGTCGAGGCAGTCTCGCCGCTGTTCGCGGAGATTCATGCGCAGTACGGCGCCGCGTTCGATGCTGCGTTGGCGCGCAACGTCGCCGACGCGCTGGCCGAAGATATTGGCACAGGCGATCAGACTGGTCGCCTTGTCCCCGCAGACGACGTGCGTGATGCACGCATCATCGTGCGCGAAGACGCCGTGCTGTGCGGCGTGCCCTGGTTCAACGCGGTAATGCGCCAGGTCGATCCACGTATCGACGTGCAGTGGTGTTATCGCGAGGGCGATCGGATGGCAGTGGATACGCCGGTCTGCGAGCTGCGCGGTCCTGTCCGTGCGCTGTTGACTGCCGAACGCAATGCGCTGAATTTCCTGCAACTGCTCTCGGGTGTGGCGAGCGCGACGCGTCGCTATGTCGACGCTATTACCCACACGCAAACGCGTATCCTCGATACGCGTAAGACCTTACCGGGCTTGCGGCTCGCGCAGAAATACGCAGTGCGCGTGGGCGGTGGGGCGAATCAGCGGCTTGCTTTGTACGACGGCATTCTGATCAAGGAAAACCACATTGCCGCAGCGGGCGG
>NZ_DASRSY010000192.1:0-13744 GCF_035656215.1 Paraburkholderia sp. | reverse complement strand
ATCCCATAACGGCAACAGCCACAGGTCACGATGGGCCTGTCGCAACGCGCGATCGGACTGCAGTTTCAGCACGAGCCGCACGCATACGGCAACCAGCGCGAGCGGCCACGACCACAGCGCGCCGCTCGAGAAGGCGATGGCAAGCAGTGCGAAAGCGAGCGGATGAATCAGCGCCGAGCCAAGATGGCCGAGCGGATCGATGCTGCGAATCGTGCGGCTCCAGCGCAGTTCGTGCGCGATCAGTTGCGTCGCGCTCGATTCCACGCAAGCATGCGAGATCGTGAATGGCGGAATCACCACCTTCTCGCCGATCATGCGCACGGCTTCGCCGATTGCATGATCTTCGGCCAGATGCTTCACGAACGGCGTGAACCCACCGATTTTCTCGAGGGTATCGCGTCGCATCACGATGGACTGTCCAAAGCAGGGACGCGCGAGACCGAGCGCAAGCCCCGTCACCACGCTGGGCAGGAATTGGTAGTTAGTGGCCTTGGCCGACATGCGCGGCCAGAAACCGGGGTCGGGCGCACCGCGATACGCGCAGGTGACGAGACCGACGCCGGGCTTCTGCAATTCACCGATCACATTGCGCAGATAATCCGGCCCGACGCTCACGTCGCTGTCGGCAAACACCAGTATGTCGTGCTGGGCCTGCGGCAGCATATTGAGGATGTTGCTGATCTTGCGGTTCGGACCGTACAGGCGCGCATCGGCGACCACGGTGATGTCCGCGTCCGGATGCAGCCGCCGCAGATCGTCGACGGTTTGCAAGGCGGGGTCGGCCGAATCGTGCACGCCGAACAGAAATTGCACGGGACCCGGATACTCCTGCTGACAGAAGCTCGACAGATTGGCGAGCAGCGCCCACTCGTTGCCGTGCAACGGTTTGACGATCGTGACGGGTGGAAAACTGGTCGGCTGGGACACCGCTCGCGCGAAGAACCGGCCGATCAGCGCACCCGCCAGCAGCGTGTAGGCGATGCCGAAAACCGCACCCGCCGCACACGCATAGGCAAGCGTGACGGCGAGCAGATGCACGGCGCTCACGCTTCGTGAGCGCGCAGGAAGCGGAAGAATTCGACGCCTTCGCGCAGGCGCCGTTTCATCATGTCCCAGCTCGTGAGCATCTCGCGCAAAATTTCCCAGATCTTCGACGGCCGGAAATAGAAGCGCTTATAGAAGTTTTCGAGCTGGTGATAAATCTCGTCGCGCGACAGATGCGGGTAGCCGATCGCCGCGAGTTGCACCCCTGACTTGCTGACGAGGTTGATGACCTTGTTCTCTTCCAGCCAACCGTTCTCGACCGCCTGGTTGTAGAGCGTCGTGCCGGGATAGGGCGCTGCGAGCGACACCTGGATCGTATGCGGATTGATTTCCTTCGCATACTCGATGGTCTTCTGGATCGTGTCCTGCGTCTCGCCCGGCAGGCCAAGAATGAAGGTGCCGTGAATCTTGATGCCGAGCTTGCGGCAATCATCGCTGAAACGGCGCGCGATGTCGGTACGCAAACCCTTCTTGATGTTTAGCAGAATCTGGTCGTCGCCGGACTCGTAGCCGACCAGCAGCAGGCGCAGGCCATTTTCCTTCATGATCTTCAGCGTCGCATACGGCACGTTCGCCTTCGCGTTGCATGACCACGTCACGCCCAATTGCCCAAGACCGCGAGCGATTTCCTCGACGCGCGGCTTGAAGTCGGTGAACGTGTCGTCGTCGAACATGATCTCCTTGACTTCAGGCATGTTGTCGCGAATCCACTTCACTTCTTCCAGCACGTTCTCAGTCGAACGCGTGCGGTAGCGATGGCCGCCCACCGTTTGCGGCCACAGGCAGAACGTGCATTTCGAGCGGCAACCGCGGCCCGTGTAAATCGACACGTATGGGTGCTTCAGATAGCCGATGAAATAGTTGTCGATCTTCAGATCGCGCTTGTAAACCGGCGCGACGAACGGCAGCTCGTCCATGTTCTCGAGGATCGGGCGCGCTTCGTTGTGCTCGATCGAACCGTCGCTCGCGCGATAGCTGAGACCTTTGATCCCGGCGAACGGTTTGCCCTCGGCGACTTCCTGGCAGGTGAAGTCGAATTCTTCACGGCAGACGAAATCGATCGCATCGCTCGCAGTCAGCGAGTTGTGCGGATCGACCGCGACTTTGGCACCGACCATGCCGATCAGCACCGAAGGCTTGCGCTTCTTCAGGTCTTCGGCAAACAGGGCGTCGGTGGGAAAAGACGGTGTGCTGGTGTGGATAATCACCAGGTCATATTGCTGCGCTATATCGAGCGATGCTTCGACGGACAGGCCATCGGCGGGGGCGTCGAGTACACGGCTATCGGGGACCAGTGCCGCGGGCTGTGCGAGCCACGTCGGATACCAGAAAGAGCGCACTTCACGCTTGGCCTGATAGCGCGAACCCGCGCCACCATCGAAGCCGTCGTACGACGGCGCCTGTAAGAACAGGGTTTTCATGAATGCTCCAGCAAGCCTTTGATCGGCGCTTTCAGTTTTCTGTCGGAAAACTATCGGAACTATTGCCCGTGGGGATACGGGCGTTCGCGCAAATACTACGGAGCAAAGCTGAAGGAAACCTTAAGAAAAAATACGCCTGGTCCGGATTGTTCTACATGCTTAATGCCGGGTTCCGGTCCGCACACGTTGCATGTGCGGACCGGCTACTACATTCACACCGGCTTGATATCCGCCGCCTGCTTGCCCTTCGGTCCCTGCTTGATTTCGAAGCTGACCTTCTGGTTTTCCTGCAGCGATTTGAAGCCTTCGCTGCGAATTTCCGAGAAATGGGCAAACAGATCCTCGCCACCGTCGTCCGGTGTGATAAAGCCAAAGCCCTTTGCGTCATTGAACCACTTCACTGTACCGGTTGGCATGTCGATTCCTCGTTTGCACCTTGGTTGATTGGGTTGCATTCACCGTCTTTCACCTGCGGCTTTCGATCAATATCTCGAGTGCTGTTTTTACCCACTCGTGACACGATCCATCGCTGCCTGCTCGTGACAGTTCCTGCTACTGCTGCTTGACTTTACGCCTGTTTGCGCGGCGCCGCTCAGGCAGGCGTTCCTCCGCCGCGGCAACCGGAATAGCAAAACCCATGCCGCGCAGCCCGGACGGGCGCACCGGCCGATGCGATTGCGCGCAATCAGATAAGATAATCGATATCGGCAGTCCATTCCTCTGGCCGTGCGGGTTCAGCCCAATGCATCATCCGCGCGACCTATCGTTTTCCCCACTTACAGGAACCCAGCATGGCCACCTCGAGCTATACCGATACCCGACTTCTGATTAACGGTGAGTGGTGCGACGCCGCCAGCGGCAAAACCATCGACGTCGTCAATCCCGCCACTGGCAAGGCCATCGGCAAGGTGGCCCATGCCGGCATTGCCGATCTGGACCGGGCGCTGGCCGCCGCGCAGCGCGGCTTCGAAGCCTGGCGCAAGATTCCGGCCAACGAACGCGCAACGACCATGCGCCGGGCCGCCGCGCTGGTGCGCGAGCGCGCGTCTGACATCGCCCGCCTGATGACGCAGGAACAGGGCAAGCCGTTTGCCGAGGCTCGCGTCGAAATGTTGTCCGCGGCAGACATCATCGAATGGTTCGCTGACGAGGGCCGCCGCGTCTATGGCCGGATCGTGCCGCCGCGCAACCTGGCGGCGCAGCAAACGGTGCTCAAGGAGCCGATCGGCCCGGTGGCTGCGTTCACGCCGTGGAATTTCCCTGTCAATCAGGTGGTGCGCAAACTGAGCGCGGCGCTCGCGTGCGGCTGCTCGTTCCTCGTGAAGGCGCCGGAAGAAACCCCGGCATCGCCGGCGGCGCTGCTGCAGGCTTTCGTGGAAGCAGGCGTGCCGGCCGGTACGGTCGGCCTCGTGTTCGGCGATCCGGCTGAGATTTCCAGCTACCTGATTCCGCACCCGGTGATCCGCAAAGTCACGTTCACCGGTTCGACGCCGGTCGGCAAGCAGTTGGCCGCGCTGGCTGGCGCGCACATGAAGCGCGCGACGATGGAATTGGGCGGTCATGCGCCTGTCATCGTGGCCGAAGATGCCGACGTGGAGCTGGCCATCAAGGCCGCGGGCGCCGCGAAGTTCCGCAACGCGGGCCAGGTCTGTATCTCGCCCACGCGCTTTCTGGTGCACAACAGCATTCGCGAAGAATTCTCCGCGGCGCTCGTCAAGCACGCTGAAAGCCTCAAGCTCGGCGACGGTCTGGCCGAAGGCACGACCATCGGGCCGCTCGCCAACGCGCGCCGTCTCACCGCGATGAGCAAGGTGCTCGACGACGCGCGCAAGACCGGCGCCAAGGTCGAGACGGGTGGCGAACGCGTGGGCTCGGAAGGTAACTTCTTCGCCCCGACCGTGCTGACCAACGTGTCGCTCGAGTCGGACGTGTTCAACAACGAGCCGTTTGGCCCGATCGCCGCTATCCGTGGTTTCGACAAACTCGAAGATGCGATCGCTGAAGCGAATCGCCTGCCGTTCGGTCTCGCCGGCTATGCGTTCACGAAGTCGTTCCGCAACGTGCATCTGCTGTCGCAACAGATGGAAGTCGGCATGTTGTGGATCAACCAGCCTGCTACGCCTTGGCCGGAAATGCCGTTTGGCGGCGTGAAGGATTCGGGCTACGGTTCGGAAGGCGGTCCGGAAGCCATGGAAGCATATCTGGTCACCAAGGCTGTTTCGGTGATGGCGGTTTAAGACGTCGAAGGATGCAAGGCCGTAAGGCTTTAAGGGCGAGGTTTCCCGCCTCGTCTGCCTGTTTGATTGCTGTGCCAAGGTCCGCGAACGTTCATTCGCGGACTTTTTTATTGGCATTCGCTTGTCGAGTCGTCCGCTGATTCACGGCTCAGTCACGGCTCATTCGCTTCGTTCAGACTGCTCGACGTTTTATGATTGCAGTCATGCAACGAAAATCGACTTCATCATGAACGACACCTCCACTGACTCCATGCAACCCACGCTGATCGGACAGATCGTCGAACTCCTGCCGCTTCAGCAGGAACACACGCAGGGTCTGCTCGATGCCGCCGCGGACGGTGAGTTGTGGAACATGACGCTGACTGTGGTGCCAGGACCCGTAACCATCGGCAGCTACATTGCAACCGCGCTTGACGGACGCGCGACCGGTACGGTGATGCCCTTCGTGATCGTCAGGCGCGATACGGGAACGATTGTCGGCAGCACACGGTTCTGGAAGGTCGATCGGGTGAACCGGAAGCTGGAAATCGGGCACACGTGGTTGAGCAAGTCGGTGCAGCGCTCGGCGGTGAATACCGAGGCGAAGTACCTTCTGCTGAGTCATGCGTTCGACGCGATGCAGTGCGTGCGCGTGCAGTTCACCACGGACGAGCTCAACGAAAAATCGAGAGCGGCGATTCTGCGGATCGGTGCGAAACAGGAAGGGATTGTCCGGCACGAGCGGATCATGCCTGATGGTCGTAAGCGCAACTCGGTGCGCTTTAGCATCATCGATGAGGAGTGGGCGGAAGTGAGAGCGATGTTGGAGGAGAAGCTGGGGCGATGAGCCCCACCTCCCATTACTGACTTCACTCCGCGTTCAAGCGCAAGCCAGCCGCTTCTATCAAACGTGCACGTCCCGCTCACCAAGCGGTGGCGGCGTCGTTGCTGCCGCAATCTCCTCGCGCAGCGCATCCCGTGCATGATGCCGACGCACCCACAGCGCGGTCAGAATCGGCACGAGAATCGCCGTCACGAGACAAGCCGTCGCCACCATCGCTGTGGCGGCCGGCACTAGCGGCTTGAAGCGCGGAATCATCTCGCCGATGATCGCCGGGTTCGCCACCGCAGCCCCAGCCGTCGACGAAGCCGCCAGCCCCGCCGCCCCATTGCCGCCCGCGATCCAGCGGTCGGCGAGGATCAGCGGAATGCCCGTCACGACGATCACGCCGAGGCCCAGCACGATGCCCGGCAAGCCGCTCGTGACGATCACGTTCAGGTCGATACCGTTGCCGAGCGCAAAGCCGAAAAACGGAATCAATGGATGCACGCAGCGGCCAAAGAATTCGCGCAGCTCGCTGTCCAGATTACCCAGCGCGAAGCCGATCAGGAATGGCAACACCGCACCGACGAAAAGCCGCGGCTCGAAGAACGCGACGCCGGTCGCACCGAGGATGATCATGCTGACGAGCGGCCCCGATTCGATCGACATCAGGACGAATGCGCCCGCCTCTTCCTTGCTGCCATATTGTTGCATCACGGCCGCATAGAGACCGCCGTTGGTCATGTCCATCGAGGTCGTGATCGCGAGCACCGAGAGCCCGGCGAACAGGCCCGCCTTGACGCCGTCGATCGGAATAAAGTGCGACGCGACTATGGTCGCGATCCACGCCACGATCATTTTGGTCACGAGCAGCGTGCCCGACTTGCGCAGCACCACGCCAGTCGCACGCAGGTCGATCGTCGCGCCCATGCAGAAAAACCACACCGCCAGAATCGGCACGGTGCCGGTGATCAATCCATTCGTGAACGACCCGAGGTATTTCCCCCCGCCCGGCGCAAACGTGTGAACACAGGCGCCGAGCAGCAACGGCACCAGCATCAGGCCGCCAGGAATGCGGTCGATGGCCTTCTTGAGCTTCATGCCTCCTCCATGGACTTCGCGTCCAGTTGTCGGGTGGATCACCCGGGGTAATGTCCCGTTCTTACGCCGGGCGACTCCCTTTTGGCGCAATATAGCATCGTGTTAGGAACAACGTTCCGTTTTTGATAGACTTCCTGCTCATCGTTTACCCGCGTCCCGCGTAGAAGCCTTACTGCTCTTAATGTGGCATTGCAATATTTTCGGACCGACGTTCCAAATTGAAGATTCTGCGCTAAAGTTGAGAGCAAACCGGCGCCGCAATACGGCATGGCACGGCGCCCAATCTGACCGGAGAAAAGAACAATGGAAGTGAGACAGAGCATTAATAGCGAGTACGCGAAGACGCTGGATACCACGGCGCTGCGCAAGCAGTTTCTCGTCGAGCAGGTGTTCGAACGCGACGCGCTTCAACTCACCTACAGTCACATCGACCGCATCATCGTGGGCGGCGCGTGGCCGGCCACGCGCGCGGTCGAGGTGCCCACCTCGCTCGGTAAGGCAATCGGCGTCGGCTATCTGCTGGAGCGCCGCGAACTCGGCGCGATCAACATCGGCGGCGACGGCTGGGTCGACGTGGATGGTGCGCGCTATACGGTGCGCAACGAAGAGGCGATCTACATCGGCAAGGGCAAGCAGGCCATCGCGTTCGGTAGCGACGACGCGGCGCGCCCCGCCAGGTTCTACCTGAACTGCGCGCCGGCGCACGAGTCGCATCCCACCCGCACGATCTCGCTTGCGCAAGCGTCACCTGAAACGCTGGGCGATCCCGCTACGAGCAATCGCCGCACCATCTACAAGTTCATCGTCCCCGAAGTGCTGCCCACCTGTCAGCTCTCGATGGGCATGACGAAGCTCGAACCGGGCAACCTCTGGAACACGATGCCGTGCCACACACATGAGCGCCGCATGGAGGTGTATTTCTATTTCAACGTCGCTGACGACGCGGCCGTCTTTCACATGATGGGCGAGCCGAACGAAACGCGGCACATCCTCGTTCATAACGAACAGGCGGTGATCTCGCCAAGCTGGTCGATTCACTCGGGTGTCGGCACGCGCGCGTACACGTTCATCTGGGGTATGGTCGGCGAGAACCAGGTGTTCGGCGATATGGATCACATCGCGGTGCGTGATCTGCGTTGACGCGCCTTGATGTGCAACATGCTGGCCACTCCGGACACCTTCGCCATTCAAGGAACCTACGCACCGTGAACATCTTCGATCTGAACGGCAAGGTCGCCATCGTCACCGGTAGCAACGCGGGCCTCGGCGCCGGCATGGCCATCGCGCTCGCAACGGCCGGCTGCGACATCGTCGGCGTGAGCCGCGCCGATGCCGGCGATACGCCCGCGTACATCAAGGCGACCGGCCGGGGCTTCGCGGATGTGCGCGCGGACCTCGCGTCGATCGCCCCCGTCGACGACATCGTGCGCACCGCTGTCGAAGCATTTGGCCGCGTCGACGTGCTGGTGAACAACGCAGGGATCATCCGCCGCGAGGACGCGCTCGACTTCAGCGAAGACGACTGGGATGCCGTCATGGACGTCAACCTGAAGAGCGCCTTCTTTCTTTCGCAAGCCGCGGCACGGCAGTTCGTGAAGCAGCAAAGCGGCGGCAAGATCATCAACGTCGCGTCGATGCTGTCGTTTCAGGGCGGCATACGCGTGGCGTCCTACACGGCGTCGAAAAGCGGCGTGCTCGGTCTCACGCGGCTTCTCGCAAACGAATGGGCCGGGCACGGCATCAACGTGAATGCGATCGCGCCGGGCTACATGGCAACCGCGAATACGGCGGCGCTGCGGGGCGACGCACAGCGTAACGAAGAAATCGTCCGGCGCATTCCGGCGGGCCGCTGGGGCACGCCTGAAGATCTCGCGGGACCGGTCGTGTTCCTCGCGTCATCCGCGTCGGACTATGTGCACGGCCATGCGCTCGCGGTGGACGGCGGGTGGCTTGCACGCTAGCGTGGCAGAAGCAGCGGTCACGGTGATCGCGGGACGCGGTATGCTTTCGGCGCCGGGACTCAGTCGACATCGGGCTGTGGTGAGCGGTAATCGGATTGTGATCGGGTTGGCATTAACAGGGAATGACGGAAATGGCAGCAATGGACAAGCAGCGCAAGGACGCCGACGTCGCACACGTGCAGGAAGCGGACAGCACGTGTGGCACGGCCAATGACAGAGGCGAGTCGGCTTCATCGATCGGCAGGGTCTTCGCAATTCTCGGTGCGATCGGCGACAGCGGACAGATCGGCATCAGCGAATTGTCGCAGCGGCTCGGCATGTCGAAGACCACCGTACACCGCGTGATCCAGACGCTGAAAGCACTCGGCTATGTGACGCAGGAAATCGAAACCGAGCGCTACCGATTGACGATCCGCCTGTTCGAACTCGGCGCGAAGGCGCTGGAGAGCGTCGATCTGGTGCGCGAGGCCGACATCGAGATGTGCCGCATCGGCCAGGCCACCCGCGAGGCGATTCATCTCGGTGCGTTCGACGAAGACGCCATCATCTACATCCACAAGATCGACGCCGATTACGGGCTGCGGATGCAGTCGCGGATCGGCCGCCGGAATCCTTTGCATAGCACAGCGATCGGCAAGGTACTACTCGCGTGGATGGACCCGGCCGAAGCGCGCGAAGTCCTCTCGCATGTGGAATTTCGCAAGTCGACGCAAAAGACCCTCGCCTCCGCCGAAGCCGTCCTAAGCATCCTGCCGCGCGTGCGCGAGCAAGGCTACGGCGAGGACAACGAGGAGCAGGAAGAGGGATTGCAGTGTCTCGCGGTACCGGTGTTCGACCGCTTCGGCCGCGTGATTGCCGGTCTGTCGATTTCGTTTCCGACAATGCGCTGTGGTGCGGATACGAAGTCGCACTACGTCGCGCTACTCAAGCAATCGGGACTCGCGATCTCGACGCGGCTCGGCTATCGCGAAGCGACGGCGTTGGCGCATGCCGCCGTCGAGCAGGGCTGAATGCCTCACGAAACACCTGTCGTGAGGATGGATCGGCCAAGCGCGCGGGCCGCGAGATGTCAGCGGCTTAAGCCTAAACGGCGCGCGTTGTTCAAGCGGCCTTCACAGCCGGATTCGGTTCGACGCTGCGTGTAAAACTGCGGCGGCCGTCGACGCTGACCGGCACGTCGCCCTTCAAGGTCACGCGACGCACCACGCGGTGAGCGTCGCCGTAGTCGTTGACGGCGTAGTGCTGGGCGGTGTTGGCCCACACCGTGTCGCCACACACTTCCGGAATCGTCACGCCGCGCAGGATCGATGCTTGCGGATACGCGTCGACGAACGTCACGTCCGTGTGCCACGAATTTGCGCGGCCGCCACGATGCGAATCGAGTTCGAGCAGGTAGTCGGTACCGTCGACCACCGGCACCGTGGGATGCGAGACCGGTTCGCCAAGCAGCTTGGCGAAGGCTTCCTGATCGGCGTCCTGCAAGTGTGTCTGGGCGCGGAAAAAGATCACCTTGTGACGCACCAGCGCCGCGCGAATCGCTTCGACGGTTGCGGATTCGAGCTGGCCCGACAGGCGCACGCCGCGAATTTCCGCGCCAATGCGGCCGGTGACAGGATGAATGTCCAGTGCGTTGGACGTCGCGAGACTGAGATTCGACATGCGATGCAACTCCTAAGTCTGAGGACGAGACAGATCAGCGCGCCACGCGGCGCGCAGGGCGAAAATCTTTAGCTGAAGATAGCGACGGCGCGAATCGGCTGAGCGCGGATCAGATCTTCGATCTAACCAGCGTTAGCGGCGCGCGTAAAACACTTGTTTTTCATGTGCTTATCACGCACGCGGGCATGACCATCGCACGCGGATGCAATGGCGTCGAAATCGCCATGATCCAGGCACCGGGGAAGGATATCGATGGACTCGCTGCCGCCACAAGAATACGGGCGACAGCGATTAATAGACGGGCAGTAACAAACGGCTAACGCACACTAACGGGTCACGGCAGCATCCGCTGCAATGTCTGATCCTTTAGCACGAAGCGATGAAACAACGCGCCCGCAATATGCAGCGCGATCAGTGCGAACAACACCCAGGCCAGATAGCCGTGGATATCGCCCATTTCATGCCCCACCGACGAGCCGACCGGCGAGATGCTGGGGTATGGCAGTACGCCAAGCAGCTTGACGGACCATCCGCGCGAAGACGCATTGGCCCATCCCAACAAGGGCACAGCCACCAGCGCGACATAAAGAAGACCGTGCGTGATGTGCGAAACAACACGGAAGAAAGGTGAAAGCGATGCAGGTGCGGGAGTATGCGTAAGACGCCAGACGATTCTCACCACCACCGCTGCAATCAGTGTTGCACCCACGCCGAGATGCCACGCGATCAGACCATCCGGTCGCGTGCCCTTATGAATGCCCGGCATCGTCCAACCGATCACAAACTGCGCAGCGATCAATAAGACCACCAGCCAGTGAAGAAACTTGGCCACGCCGTCATAGCCTGACGCGTAGCGTGAGAAATTGGCCTGGTCGGATCGCATGGTCATGAGAATGTTTAGCTGCAGTTAAGCCATTGGAGGAAGCGCGCTTATTTGCGCCGAGGATACACAAATTCTGAGCGCACTGACGCGGCATGCTACGGATTAAATCTTAAGAAAAGCTGATGCCGCGTCTGATAACCTCTGCCAGGCACATGAGGCGGAAATGCATCCGCAACGCACCAGTGACCGCGTATAAGGTGCGATCGGCGATCCATGAGGCCGGATCTCATCCTGAGTCTGCAACTGAATGTATCCGTCTGGCATACACACAGAGATATGTCACGCCGTGCATATTCGAGTTGTTCATACGCATGCGCATCGGCCTGCCCGAACACGCCGGATGCACGAAGGTCCGACATTTTTCATAGCGCGCTCAACGGGTTGGCCGCCGGCTTCTCGCCAGAGGAAAGGCTAATCGCAGCGCTGCAACGTATCCTCACACCGGATCATGTATCCCGCCGACATGCGAAGGAATCGACACGTCCTGTTACACACGAACACACCGGTAATCCAGCCGCTCAGTAGAGTTCAATCACACATAAAAAAGGGGGCAACGTCATGAAACGAATTTTCGCGCTGGTTCTGTTGGCTATCTCTCTCGGGAGTGCATTGGGCGGCTGCATCGTCGTGCCAGAGGGTGGCTACCACGATCATGACCACGATCATGACCACTATCACGATCACGACCACGACCATTACTAAGCGTTGCGCGAGCAGCGCTCTCCACTCTCAATCGTAAAATCCGAGAATAAATCATGAGTAATTCACGAAGCCACTGGCTGTCCATGGCGATCGTTGCAGGCTTGGGGATCGGTGCATCTTCCTTTGCGTTGGCGCACGTCGATGTGGGCGTGAACATCGGCATTCCAGGGGTGGCCTATGCGCCCGCGCCGGTCTATGCTCCGCCTCCGCCTGTCTACGCTCCACCACCGCCGGTGGTCGTGGTGAGTCCGGGCTGGTATGGCGAGCGCTATTACGACGGCCACCGCTATTGGCAACGACGCGAGTGGGAAGAACACCATCGCGACCGTGAATGGCATGACGCGCGCGGCTATCGCGACGGCCCGCACGGTGACTGGCACGACCACGGTGGCGACCACGGTGGCGATCACGGCAATTGGCATGGCCATGGCGATGATCACGGCCGGGGCGATCATTAATGCATGGGCCGTGGCGGCGTCACTAACGCGGCCGGCCCGCGCGGGTATTCGCCCCACACCATTTGCAGGAGCGACGATTTGATACGCAACGATCCACGGCGTGTAACGGCACAAATCGACGACACGGTCATCTCCGCCGAATACAGCGAACAGACCGGCCAGTTGTGTTTGCGTCAAGACGGCGCCATGCTTCGCGAATGGTTTCCACCTCACTCGTGGATTGCGATTGCGTCGGTCGCCGGTGCACGGCATTGGGGTACGCGGCCTACTGACGAGGACCTGCGGGCTTTGCTGCGCAACGAGATGACCTTGTTGCGCACGGAATAACCGCGTGATGGACACAAAAAAAGGCCGCACACCAAACAGGTTCCGATGAGCGGCCTCTTATAGTCGACTCGCAGATATTGAACGAGTCGAACAGCGCAGCGATGATCCGCGCACTTCGTATTGCCCTTAACGTGCGTTATAGATCGGCGGCGAATAGGAGCTTACCGCCGTATCGCTGCCGTGACCTGCTTGCCACGTGCCACGGCTGCCCGAACCATAACCGCTGGTATCAGTCTGGGCAGCGCCCTGTTGTTGGGAAACTTGCGCTTGCGTGGCCTGCGCGCTTTGCGGAGCAGACTGATTCGATTGCGCAAACGACGCGATCGGGGCGCTAAGAACAACTGCAATAGCAACAGCTTTGATGAGCGATTTCATGAAACCACCTCCAGAGATTGTCTTGCACGCGCTGCAAATATGACGGGTGGTGCAGCCGACAAAGACAGTCTAGGTGTGGATCAAACGCGGATAAATCCTCCAATCCCGAATTCACTGTTGGTTTTGGCACGACAATGGCGAATGGCCGCCCATCAAGGGTTTGCCGATGCGAACCGGGCGCCGCGGGGATTTTTCGCTTAACTCCGCATCTCCCGTTTCACACGTCGCGCCCTGCCCGCTCGTTCTTATACGGCGGCGACGCCCACATAGTTCTCCGCCATCGCGGTGGCCGCTGCACGCGACGTGGTCACGTATTCGAGCTCGGCTACCTGCAGTTGTTGCTCAAACGGTGATGCACCTTCAATGCGGTGCATCATGCTCGTCATCCAGTACGAGAAATGCTCCGCACGCCAGACGCGTTTGAGCGCGGTCTCGCTGTAACTGTCGAGCAGATCGCTACGGTTTTCGACGTAGAACGCATTCAGCGCTCTGGTCAGCACACGCACGTCGGCAACCGCGAGATTCATGCCCTTGGCACCGGTAGGCGGCACGATATGCGCGGCGTCGCCAGCAAGAAACAGGCGGCCATGCTGCATGGTGGCCGACACGAAACTGCGCATGCCGACAATATTCTTCTGGAAGATCTTGCCGTCCACGATTTTCTGGCCGTCATGCGAATCGACGCGTGCGTGCAGTTCGGCCCAGATCCGGTCGTCTGACCAGTTGTCGACGGAATCCTTAGGATCACATTGGAAATACATGCGCTGCACATTT
>NZ_DASRSY010000191.1:0-18936 GCF_035656215.1 Paraburkholderia sp. | reverse complement strand
ATGGTCGACGCCGGCCAGATCCGGTGCGAGAAAGCGCACGGAGCCCGCATAGAGACCGCCTGCGAGCCCCGCATAGACGACCGACAGGACAAAGGCCAGCACCTTGTTGCGCATCAGGTTGATGCCGAGCGACTGCGCGAGGCCGTCGCTATTGCGGATCGCCATGAAGGTCCGGCCGAGCAGCGAGTTGACGATGCGATGCATCAGCCACACGCCGAGCACGAGGAACGCGAACACCAGGTAATAGAGCGGCCGCGGGTTTTCAAACGAGACGATGCCGAAACCCGAAGGCGCCGGAATGCCGACAATATCCGTGACGCCGTGCGTGAGGCTGTCCCATTTCTCGATCACGAGAAACATGATGTAGCCGACGCACAGCGTGAAAATAGAAAAGTAATGGCCACGCAGACGCAGCGACACGAGGCCGACCAGCGCGCCCAGTATCGCGACGACGACGCCCGAGGCAATAAACGCGAGCCAGAACGGCACCTGATGATCGACCGTGAGAATGCCCACCGTGTACGCGCCCACCGCCATGAAGCTGCCGTGCGCGAGATTGAATTGCCCCGTGTAGCCGGTGATCAGATTCAGCCCCACGGTGGCCAGCGCGAAGATGTATGCGGTGGACATCACGGTGAGCATGTAGTCGTTGGTGGCCAGAAACGGAAACACGAGACCGAGCACGAACAGCAGCGTCCACCCCAGCTTGCCCTCGAATAATTTCATGACTGATCTCACGATGCGCGCAGTTCCCTGGTGAACAGCCCTTGAGGACGAACCGACAGAATCACCACCAGCAGCACGAAGGCGATGATGTCTTTATAGTCGGTCGAGATGTAGAAGGCGCCGAAGCTCTCTGCCATGCCGATGATCAACCCGCCCACGATCGCGCCCGGCACACTGCCCATGCCGCCGAGAATGATGATCACGAAGGCCTTCAGGATCACCAGTTGACCCATCGCCGGATAGACCAGGTTGATCGGTGCGTACAGCGTGGCTGCTACGGCGGCGAGAAGGCCCGAGATGCCGAAGGTCAGCATCGTGACTTTGTTGGCGTCAATGCCCATCAGCGAGGCGCCTTCACGGTCCTGCGCCATCGCGATGATGCTCGAACCGATCACCGTGTATTTGAGGAAAAGTTGCAGCAGCACCACCAGCGCGAACGCGGCGGCGATGATCAGCAAGCGCTGCAACGGTGCGGTCACGCCGCCCAGTTCGATGATCCCGGCGTAGGGCGTGGCCATGCGGTGAAAGTCCGCGCCCCAGATCGCTTGCGCGCCGGCTTCGAGAAACAGCAGAAGGCCGATCGCGGCGATCATCGGATGCAATTCGGAGGATTTGCGCAACGGATGAAACACCAGCCGCTCGGCGAGAATCGCGAGCACCGCGACCGCGACGCCTGAGCCGATCATGGCGAGCCAGTAGTTCCAGCCGAGCCGGCTCATCAGGTAGAACGAGACGAACGCGCCGACCATGTAGAACGCGCCGTGAGCGAAATTCGGCACCGCGAGAATGCCGTAGACCAGCGTGAGTCCGAGTGCGACGAGGCTGTAGATGCCACCCAGCGTCAACCCGTTGAGAAACTGCTGCAAAAACATATCCACGCTTTTACACCCTCCAACGGAGGCGCGCGGTGCAATTGTCACCCGTGCTTCTGGGGACGCTTCGCCGCACGCCTGACTACGGACGGGACAACAGCCGCTGCTCGAATCCGGCGACCGTTATCGACGGTTGTCGACGGTTTGAAACGCGCGCGCATCGGCAAAAATGCAAACAGCGATACGTAGTGGCGCGAGAGAAATTTGGCACGGGCGTTCGCTTTTCGTCAACAGGTTTTTCCATTTGCTTGTTCTGCATTGCAGATTATTAGGGAAGTCACTTAGACCGCTCGCGCTCCACGCTGGCACGTTTGACGCGCCATACGTCAATCGTAAAAGAACCGTGCCATTGCTTGCATTCCGCATGGATCGACGACCTGCCGCTCACATGCGCGAGCAGCGTCGGTGAAAATGGAAAGTCGGCTTGACTTCACTTTGCACGCCCCAGTATTCTGCAATGCAGAAACTAACCCGCCGCTGACGCGCTCGATACATTCCGGCGCGAGTGCTTCGCAACGCAGCCGTCAACACGATGTTCTTCGCTTTCTCAAGGTGTCCCGCCCATGAACTCCGTACTCGATATCCCCAGCGTTCGTCAGATGGTGTCTCCTGAAGAGTGGCAGGCCCGCGTCGACCTTGCCGCCGCCTACCGGCTGGTGGCTTTGTTCGGTTGGGACGATCTGGTGTTCACGCATATTTCGGCGCGCGTGCCGGGACACGAGCACCAGTTTCTGATCAACCCGTATGGCCTGTTCTTCGAGGAAATCACCGCGTCGAGTCTCGTCAAGGTGGACCATGAGGGTCATCCCGTCATGCCCACGCCGTTTGACGTGAATCCTGCCGGCTTCGTGATTCATAGCGCCGTGCATGACGCGCGGCCCAACGTGAATTGCGTGTTGCATACGCATACGGCCTATGGCGTCGCAGTCGCGGCGCAAGAAGAGGGATTGCTGCCGCTGTCGCAGCAATCGGGTTTCGTGCTGACGAACCTCGCCTATCACGACTATGAAGGCGTCGCGCTGCGCGACGCGGAAAAGGCGAGGCTGGTCAGCGATCTCGGCAACGCCAATTTCATGATGCTGCGCAATCACGGTCTGCTGACCTGCGGACGGACCGTCGCCGAAGCGTTTCAGGCCATGTATCTGTTCGAAACGTCATGCCGTATCCAGATCCTCGCTCAAGCAGGCGGTAAGCTGATCGAGGTACCGCAGTCGATCATCGAGACGATGGGTGAGCAGGCGCGTCAGGTTAGCAAAGGCAAGGGCGCCGATCTGGTGTGGCCAGGTTTGCTGCGTCGTTTGACGCGGCGTAATCCTGGCTACGATCAGTAAGGCCACAATTTCGCATGATCCGGCGCAGCGCTCGCGTGGCACGCCGGCATCCCGCGTTCTGCGTCCACTAGAACATGTGCCGGAGGCCGACGTTCACGCCGGCCGTGGTGCCCGTGGCTTCGTTCAGTGCGTTGTTGACGGACAGTCCGGTGTGCATCGCGCCGTGGTTCGTTACGAAGCCGCCTTGCCCATACACCACGGTGGCCTTCGACAGCGAATACTCCAGCCCGGCGGATGCCAGTATCGAATTGTTCGACGAGTTGTTCCCATCGCGCGTAACCCACACACCCGCGTCGACGTTCAGCGCCGGTGTGATGCGATAACTGGCGCCGCCTGAATAGACGCGATCATTGAACGAACCGGCCACCTTGTACTGTACGTACGAGGCCTTCACGGTCAGGTTGTTGAACACGTAGCTGGCGCCGATTGCACGGCCGTCGAATTCGACCACGCTCGGAATCGCGATCGAGGCAGCACTGCCACCGGCGTTGCCGCTGTAGAGCGCGGCATCGACCGTCAGCGAGCCGAGGTGGTAGCGCAGGCTCGCCGAGTACTGGCGCCCCGCCTGAAAATCCCCGGCTGTGCCGCCCAATGCCATCATCGCGCTGGCTTGCAAGCCAGCGATTTCCGGCGACGTGTACGAAATGCCGTTCGGGTTGAACAGACCGGTCACATAGACGTTATTGAGGTAGGTGATGAGGCCGCTGCCGAAGTACGACATCTCGCGCGGATCGAAGTCGTACACCGCGAGGAAGAAGGGCGAGAACTGCAAACCGGCCTTGACCGTACCGTAGCGGCTGTCGATGCCGACCCACGCCTGCCGCCCGAATTCGTTGCCGTTCGAATTGCTGAGCGAGCCATTGGCAATGCTGATACCGCTTTCGAGTTCGAAGATCGCGCGCGTGCTGCCGCCGAGATCTTCGGCGCCCCGCATGCCGAAGCGCGAACCGGAGAGGCCGCTGTCGGTGAACGAGTATTGGTGACCCGCGCTCTGACCGGTCGTCGCGTTAAGTGTTTTGCTGGTGTAGAGGAGGGAGGCGTCGACGATACCGTACAGCGTGACGCTGCTTTGCGCGTGGGCGCTCTGGGCGGCGCCCAATGCACACAGACCTGCTAATCCGAGAATGGCTCCAACCCGATTGCGATGACTTGCCGGCATGCTTCGTGTCTCCTTGTTTATTGAAATCAATTGAACTGGCGAAGTAATGCGTGTGCTGCAAGATTCTGGCGATCTGTTGCGCGATATGATTTCAATGGGCGATAACAAACCTTCGCAATCTGATCAGGGATGCGAAATAGTGGGTCTGCTGGTGTGCGCCTTGGGTCCGGTTGCGTGCTGCGTTGTCTCCTGATCGCTGGGGCGGCTCGGCGCTGCTATGAACTCATTGATCGCGTGCTTGCGCACAGGATGCAGGCGCAATTTGGCACGACCGTTCGTTCTATGTCAACGAGGGAAATCGCTCGTTTGGACTGCAATGCAGGACAAAATAGGGAAAACACCTGGCGCTATAGCCGTGCTTGATTTGTTCCGTAAGGCTTTGTAATGTAAGGAAGTTGGCGGAATTATCCGGTTTGAATTGCCGGCTGGGCTTGATGCATTAGTTCTGCATTGCAGAACTAGCGGAAGACTGACTCAACGCGCGCCAAGCGTCTCTATCAGCATGTCGACGAATGCCTTGACCCGCGCCGTCATTTGCAACTGTTGCGGGTACACCGCGTAAATGTCGGCACCCGGCGTGCGGTATTCCGGCAATACATGAACAAGGCGGCCATCGGCGAGATACTCCGCGATATCCCATTCCGCCCGCATCAGAATGCCGTGGCCGTCCAGTGCCCACTTCACTGCAATCTCGCCGTCATTGGTGGTGAGGTTGCCGCGCACGCGTACGGTCTCGGTCTTTTCGGTTGCACCGCGTCCGCTGGTCAGACGCCATAGCCCGTAGCCGTCGTCGCCCTGACGAATGCCGATGCAGTTGTGTTGCGATAGTTCTGCCGGGCTGCGTGGTGCGCGCCGTTTGGCGAAATACGCGGGCGATGCACAAAGCAGCCGCCGATTGGACGCGACCCGGCGCGCTATCACGCGAGCATCTGGTGGTTCGCCGAAGCGCACGCAGACGTCGAAGGCGTCGTCGCTGATTGGCGGCGGGTCGACGGAGAGTTGCAACTGCACGTCCACCTCGGGAAAGCGCCGCACAAACCGGGAAATCAGCGGCGCCACGTGACTGCGGCCGAAACCTAGCGTTGCATTCACGCGCAGCAGACCTTTCGGCACTGCTTGCGAGCCGCCGAGCAACTGCGCCAGGTCGTCCATTTCGCTCAGGATGCGCCGCGCGCGCGTCAGATAAAGCTCGCCCTCCGGCGTGAGGCTCATGCGCCGCGTTGTGCGGTTAACGAGCGACACGCTCGCGCGCGATTCCATCTGCGACAGATGCTTGCTCACGGCTGCGGTACTCAAGCCGAGTTCGCGGGCAGCCGCCGTCAGGCTTCCGCTGGCGGCGAGTGTGGAGAAGAAGGCGAGGTCGTCCGGCTGTATCGACGAGGTCATGTTGAGTGGTGCAATGAGCAGCCCGATGAAGTGCCCATTATTAACTTCAGGTTAAAGATGCTTTGAGTCTAACAGCGTTTTCACGAGTGGTCCCCGTTCTAGGATGCAGCCATACGTTCAATATCATGGAGACGCCAGTGAAGACCTATCGCATCGCAACCATCCCCGGCGACGGCATCGGTAAGGAAGTCGTTCCTGCGGGCCAACGGGTTCTCGAAGCCATCGCTGCGCGAAGCGACGCCTTCCAGTTCGAGTTCGAGAATTTCGATTGGGGCGGGGATTTTTATCGCCAGCACGGTGTGATGATGCCGGCCGACGGACTCGATGCCATCCGCAACAAGGATGCAATTCTGTTCGGCTCGGCGGGCGATCCGCATATTCCCGATCACGTAACGCTCTGGGGCTTGCGCCTGAAAATCTGTCAGGGCTTCGATCAGTATGCGAACGTGCGTCCCACCCGCATCCTTCCCGGCATCGACGCACCGTTAAAGCGCTGTGGGCCGAAGGATCTCGACTGGGTGATCGTTCGCGAGAACTCCGAGGGTGAGTACTCCGGCGTAGGCGGACGCGCACATCAGGGCCATCCGATCGAAGTGGCCACGGACGTTTCCATGATGACCCGCGCGGGCGTCGAGCGTATTCTTCGCTTCGCATTTCGCCTCGCCCAGTCGCGGCCGCGCAAGTTGCTGACGGTGGTCACCAAGAGCAATGCGCAACGCCACGCCATGGTCATGTGGGACGAGATTGCTCTGGAGGTCTCGAAGGAGTTTCCCGATGTGACATGGGACAAGGAACTCGTCGACGCCGCCACCGCCCGCATGGTCAATCGTCCCGCAACGCTCGACACGATCGTCGCCACGAACCTTCACGCGGATATTCTGAGCGATCTGGCAGCGGCACTGGCCGGCAGCCTCGGTATCGCGCCGACCGCGAATCTCGACCCCGAGCGCCGCTATCCCTCGATGTTCGAGCCGATTCACGGCTCGGCGTTCGACATCATGGGCAAGGGTCTCGCCAATCCGGTCGGCACGTTCTGGTCGGTTGTGATGATGCTCGAGCATCTCGGAGAAATGGTCGCTGCGCAACAACTGATGAATGCGATCGAGCGCATCACGGCTAACCCGGCGCTGCACACGGGCGATCTCGGCGGCACGGCGACAACAGCGCAGGTGACCGACGCGGTCTGCGCGATCCTCGCAGCGGAACCGGCGGCTGAATTCAAAGCGGCTTAACGCGCAATACGCGACGCGCAATGCACAGTGCGCAACGCGCGCATGACACAAAAAAACATAACGCCCGGACGAGCACGTCACGGGCGATTTAAAGAATGGAGACTGGCATGACCAATGAATTGCAGGCCCGTGTGGTTCGCAAGCTGACGTGGCGAATTTTGCCCTTCGTCATGCTGCTTTACTTTGTCAGCTTTCTCGATCGTGTGAACGTCGGCTTCGCCGCGCTTACGATGAACAAGGACCTCGGACTCTCGCCGACCATGTTCGGGCTGGGCGGCGGCATTTTCTTTCTTGGGTACTTTCTATTCGAGGTACCTTCGAACCTCATTCTGAACAAGGTCGGTGCGCGCATCTGGATTGCACGCGTAATGGTGACGTGGGGGCTGGTGTCAGCGGCTTCCGCGTTTGTCGTCGGACCGAACTCGTTCTATACGTTGCGTTTTCTGCTTGGCGTGGCCGAAGCCGGTTTCTTTCCCGGCATCATTCTTTATCTCAGCCAGTGGTTTCCCGCACGGCAGCGCGCGGTCGCGGCGGCGGCATTCATGGCGGCTGCGCCTTTGTCGACGGCAATCGGGTCGCCCATTTCAGGCGCCATCATGCAGATGCCGGCCCTGTTCGGATTGAAGGACTGGCAATGGCTGTTCATCATCGAAGCGATTCCTGCTGTCGTTCTCAGGTTCGTGGTGTTGAAAGCACTCACCGATTCGCCAGAAAAGGCAACGTGGCTTGCCGCGGATGAAAAAGCGTGGCTCGTCGCAACCCTGCGCGAAGAACGCGCGGGACGTGAATCGCAGGCAGGACATGCGGCAGGTGCGCTGGCGGCACTGCGCGACCCGCGCGTGTGGATCATGTCGATGATTTACTTCGGCACGTCTGCGGGTCTTTATACGCTCGGGCTATGGGCGCCGCTGATCATTCGTCAATTCGGCTTTAGCGCGCTTGGCACCGGCGCGTTGAATGCGATTCCCAGCGTGCTGGCTGTGATCGGCATGGTGCTGTGGGCTCGTCATTCGGATCGCACTGGCGAACGCACGTGGCATGTGGTGCTTCCGTGTATTGCTGCGGGCATTGGGCTCGCATGGGCGGGTTTTGCGGATACGATCGTTGCGGTGGTGCTGGCACTGATCTTCGTGAACGTGGGCATTAGCGCGGCCAAGGCGCCGTTGTGGGCCATGCCGAGTAGTTTTCTCTCGGGTGCCGGCGCGGCGGCCGGTATTGCCATGATCAACTCGATCGGCAACCTTGGCGGTTTCGTCGGCCCGTTTGCAATTGGCTGGCTGAAGAGCGTGACCGGTGGATATGCTGCCGGACTTTATGTGGTGGCGGCGAGTCTCGCGGTATCGGCCATGCTCACGTTGGCTATCGGCCGGCGAGGATATCGGACGGCTCCCGCGCCGCAATGATCTCGCTGGTTGTCCGGTCGATTTCCTGATCGAAGATGTGCCTCGCTTCCGCGCCGATTTTTGTCCGCTGACTTACTGCGAGTAATCGACAGCGCGTGGGCAGCGCGTGGGCAGCACGGAAGCGCAGGGCATCATCGCGCGGGGATTCAATGATCGAATACGCGGGAGTGCTTGCCCACGAAGTGCATCATCGAAGATTGCGACGTACCTGCGGCAGGTGCGCCGTAACCCGAGCTGTCGCCGGATGCCTTGCGCGAAGGCTGCTGATACTGCGTACCGGGCTGACTGTTCTGCATGTCGTGCATCGAGACGGCGGGTGCAGGTGTTGTGTCGTTCATCGGTGGGCTCATCTGCTGGGCAAACGACAAGGTCGGGATGGCGAGTATCGAAACAATGAGCATGACGTGTTTGAGTGCTTTCACGGTGGTTCTCCAAGAGAGTGATGGTGCCGCGCCGGCCATATCGGTCGATGCGTGTCCACAGAGTAAGCAGCTTTGCTTAACTTCTCCTTAGGGGCGCCCAAACAACTTTCTTCAACCTTCTTCCGCATTTCGAAGTACAGGCTGTAGCGCCAGTCGATGCCGGCGCCACCTCGTTTGTTTCAATCCCCATCCCAGCCGCGACGCTCGCGCCATTCGCGCTCGTGCTCCTCATGCTCATGGTGGCGCCACTGTCGTTCGCGCCATTCCTGCCGCTCGTGCCATTCACGGGCACGCCAGTCGTCGCCATAGCCGTAGCCATATCCAACGACTGGTGGAGGCGCGTAGACGACCGGCGGAGGCGCGATATAGGTCGGTTGCGCGGGCACGAAAACCGGCCCGGGAATGCCAATGCCGATGCCCACGTCGACGTGGGCGGAAGCGACTGTGGAAGCCACTAATATCGCGCCGCCGAGAATTGCTGATAATAGGTTCTTGCGCATACTTTTCGTGTCGCCAGATGGGTGCAGGCGATGATAGTGAAGATGCTGCGCAGTGTAGGCAGGGCCGCGGTTTGCAGGTGCAAGAGGGATGCGAGATTGGTAACACGGAGTAACGCCGCGCAGCCTTAAGGTTGCCGTAATGATTCCCGTGCACCATAAACCGGCCAGACCTCCGGTTTCTCCCCGCTGCGTCCAAACCAGCGATGCTGTTTTCGTCACGACCCGCAATCAATCGCCCGGTCGTGCCATGTCAAATCTTGCCGACTGATATCCACGTTTGATCGGGGAACGCAATGGGTTTTTCTGCTGAAGCTTGGTCGCTCGCGCGCCTGTGGTGTATGTACCCGGTGCTGGGCGGCATTGCGATCTGGTATTTTTCGCGGGCGGACCGTCTGCTGCAGGCTGTTCGCACGCGAAATTGAGCAACGACTCATCGATCAACGGGTGTCCCCACGAGTGCGCAACGACGCCCGCTGAGCAACCGCGCGCCTGCTGCATTGCGGCAAGTGCGCCTTCCACTTCCCTGACACCGCTGTTTTCTCCGCCAAACCGCATTCACTTGCTCTGGCGCGACATGCACGTCTGACCACCCGAGCACCCGAAAAACCTTATCCAGCAAGGGTTTGCCCGCCGTCTGGCGGCGCCCGGGCGACAGCGGTGTCGCATTTCCACATGTGGTTGTCGCAAATAGTCGGCTAGGCATACTTTTTTCTGGCAACTATGTATGCACAGCGCGGACAGACGTCCGCCACTGCAGCAAACCATCTTGCATGTGACCGAAGTAAGTGCTTTGCGTGGGACCAGAGTAAGCGTGAAGCGCTCACTCTGGCCGATAGCTAAAGCGCTAACTCCGGTCGACAGCGTTGCATGGGACCGGAGTAAGCGCTAAAGCGCCAACTCCGGTCGACATAGGAGAGCATTCAATGAATTCCCCCAAGGTCGTGGTCGAAGGGCTGTGCAAAGTGTTCGGCACCAACCCGAAACAGGCGATCGGCATGCTGGCAGGCGGCGCAACGAAAGAGGAAGTCTTCGCGCGCAC
Source organism: Paraburkholderia sp. (assembly GCF_035656215.1). Lineage (GTDB taxonomy): Bacteria > Pseudomonadota > Gammaproteobacteria > Burkholderiales > Burkholderiaceae > Paraburkholderia. Next base: position 8,866 of record NZ_DASRSY010000191.1, on the reverse strand, counting down.
CGGTCAGATAGTCGGCGTCCATAACGTATCGTTCGAAGTCAGGGAAGGCGAGATCTTCGTGCTGATGGGCCTCTCGGGCTCCGGCAAGTCGACGCTGATTCGCCTGATCAATCGTCTCGTCGAGCCGACCGCCGGCAAGGTGCTGATCGACGGCCGCGACGTGGCCAGCGTGCCGCGCTCGGAATTGACGGCGCTGCGCCGCAAGGACATGAGCATGGTGTTCCAGTCCTTCGCGCTGATGCCGCAGCGCTCGGTGCTGTCCAACGCAGCGTTCGGACTGGAGGTGGCGGGCATCGGCAAGAAGGAGCGCGAGAAGCGCGCCATGACCGTGCTCGAACAGGTCGGCCTCGCGCCGTTCGCGGAAAAGCTGCCGGCCCAGCTGTCGGGCGGCATGCAGCAACGCGTGGGACTGGCGCGGGCGCTGGCGGTCAACCCGTCGCTGATGATCATGGACGAGGCGTTCTCCGCGCTCGATCCGCTCAAGCGCAAGGAAATGCAGAACGTGCTGCTCGAACTGCAACGCGAGCAGCAGCGCACCATCCTGTTCGTCTCGCACGATCTGGAGGAGGCGATGCGCATCGGCACCCGGATCGCGATCATGGAAGGCGGCAAGGTGGTGCAGATCGGCACGCCGCAGCAAATCATCACGAATCCCGCCGACGACTACGTGCGCGCGTTCTTCGAAGGCATCGACACCAGCCGCTATCTGACGGCCGGCGACCTGATGCAGACGGACGCCGTGCCGCTCATGCAGCATTCGCCGCAGATCGACGCCTCGAGCGTGGCCGCGACGCTGAACGGCAGCGCCGAATACGCGTTCGTGCTCGACGGCGAGCGCAAGATTCGTGGCTTCGTGTGCCGCGATGCGATGGGCAGTGCGTCGCCGCGGCTCAATCACATCGAATGCATCCGCCGTACTACGCCTCTGGACGACGTCGTGGAACGCGTGGTGGCGAGCCGCGCGCCGCTGCCGGTCGTCGAAGCGGACGGCTCCTATTGCGGTTCGGTCAACAAAACGAACGTGCTGAACGTTCTCACGCGCCATCGAGGTTCCCATGTCTGAAGTCATTCCACTTGGCGCCTGGGTCGATCACGGCGTTCACTACCTGCTCGACCACGACGCAAAAACGTTCGATTCCATCGGCAAAGTCATCGAGAGTTTTGCCGCGGTGATCGAGCATGGTCTGCAAGCCGTGCCGATGTGGGCGCTGATGGCGTTTTTCGTCGGTATCGGTTTGTGGCGGGTAGGCTGGCGTTTCGCATTGTTCACGTTGCTGGCGATGCTGCTGATCTATGGCACCGGCTTCTGGGATCAGATGGTGATCACACTCGGTCTCACGCTTTCGTCGACCCTGATCAGCCTGCTGCTCGGCGTGCCGCTCGGCATCTGGACCGCGAAGAGCCGTACCGTCGAAATGATCGTGCGCCCCGTGCTCGACCTGATGCAAACCATGCCGGCGTTCGTCTACCTGATTCCGGCGGCGATGCTGTTCGGTCTCGGCCGCGTGCCGGGGATCCTTTCCACGGTGATCTTCGCCATGCCGCCGGCTGTGCGCCTGACGTCGCTCGGCATCAAGCATGTGAATCGCGAGATCGTCGAAGCAGGGCAGGCGTTCGGCTGCACGCCCTTGCAGTTGCTCTACAAGGTGCAGTTTCCGAACGCGCTACCGTCGATCATGACCGGCGTGAACCAGACGATCATGATGGCGCTCTCGATGGTGATCATCGCCTCGATGGTGGGCGCGGGTGGTCTCGGCAACGACGTGCTGGCGAGTATTCAGCGGCTCGATATCGGGCTCGGCTTCGAAAGCGGCCTTTCAGTGGTGATGCTCGCGATCATTCTCGACCGCATTACGGAAAGCTTTGGCCGTACGCCAGGCACCGCGCGGGCGCCGTTGCTGTCGGGCCTGCGCAGTGTCATGAAGGTGCGCAGGGCGCCGGCGGCGCAGCACAGCTGAGCCGCCTATGAAGCGCGACGCGATCTCTCCTGTCGAGGTTCAATCCGATTCGCCGCTGTCCAGACTCGCGCACTTTGGCTTTCTGACGCTGCCGAACTTTTCGATGATCGCGTTCACAAGCGCGGTCGAAGTGCTGCGCATGGCCAACTATGTGGGCCGCGCGCAGCACTACACGTGGTCGGTGATTACGCCGGACGGCGAACCGGCACGAGCGAGCAACGGCATCACCGTCAAGCCGACCACGACGCTGGCCGAAGCGGGTATGCCGGATGTGCTGATCGTCTGCGCCGGCTGGCATGTGCGCGATTACGTGGACGATACGGTGACCGCATTGCTGCAGGACGTTGCGTCAAAAGGCATTCCGCTTGGCGGCATTTGCACGGGACCGTACGCGCTGCTGGCTGCAAACCTGCTTGACGGTTATCGCTGTACCGTGCATTGGGAAGATATGTCGCCCTTGCACAAGAGCTACCCGCATGTGCGTTTCGCCGATGAACTGTTCGTGATCGACCGTGACCGGATGACCTGCACCGGCGGCACCGCGCCGCTCGATCTGATGCTGAAGCTGGTCGGCATGCGCCTTGGTCACGCAGTCGCGGCGCAAGTGTCCGAGCAGTTCATCGTCGAGCGGATTCGCGGTTCGACCGATTACCAGCATATTCCCGTCGACGCGCGGGTCGGCTTCTCGCGTGCTGAACTGATCGAAGTCGTGCGCTTGATGGAAGCGAATATCGAAGAACCGTTGTCGCTCGACGAACTCGCGCGGCTCGTGCATCTGTCGCAACGTCATTTGCAGCGCATGTTCAAGATGTTTCTGAGCGTGTCGCCAACGCACTATTACCTGACCCTGCGTTTGCGTCGTGCGCGTGAACTGCTGCGCAATACGGATGCGTCGATCGCGCGGGTAACGGCCGTGTGCGGCTTTCATTCGCCGTGTCATTTCAGCAAGGCCTATCGCGCGCAGTTTGGTCATGCGCCGAGCGTCGAGCGGCGACTGTCGGCGTAAATGAGTTGACGTCAATGAAGTCGACGCAAGAAGTCGCACTTTGAAAATCCGACTATTAAAACCAGTGAAGCATCAATCACCCTAAGGGAACGCCATGAAACGTTTGTGGGCTGCGTCGTTGTGCGCGCTGTCGGTGTCATCTGTCCTTGCCGCGGAACCTGCCACCTGCCGTGACGTCCGGTTCGCCGATGTCGGCTGGACCGATATCGCGGCGACTACCGGTCTCGCCTCGACGGTGCTAGAAGGGCTCGGCTACAAGCCGACCAAGACTATTGCCTCGGTGCCGATCACCTTCGCGGGTGTGAAGAGCAAGCAGATCGACGTGTTCCTCGGCTACTGGTCGCCGACCATGGATCCGATGATCGATCCGTTCAAAAAGGCCGGTCAGCTTACCGTGCTGCCCACGCCGAACCTGACCGGCGCGAAATACACGCTGGCTGTGCCGGACTACGCGTATCAGGCGGGCATCAAAACCTTCACCGACATCGCGAAGAACTACGACAAGCTTGACGGCAAGATCTACGGCATCGAACCGGGTAACGACGGCAATGCGCTGATCAAGAAGATGATCGACAGCAACCAGTACGGCCTTGGCAAGTTCAAGCTGGTGGAGTCGAGCGAGGCGGGCATGCTGGTCGAAGTGAATCGCGCGGTTCGCGACAAGAAACCGATCGTGTTTCTCGGCTGGGAACCGCACCCGATGAACGTGCAGATGAAGATCGATTATCTGTCCGGTGGCGACGACGTGTTCGGCCCCAACTACGGCGAAGCCAGAGTACTGACGGTCGTCCCGAACGATTACTCGACGCGATGCCCGAATGTCGCGAAGCTCGTGTCGAACCTGCACTTCACAACGGATATCGAGAACCACGTGATGCTGCCGATCATGAACAAGACGGATCCGAACAAGGCAGCGAAGGATTGGCTGAAGGCGAATCCGGGTGTGCTCGATAAGTGGCTTGCGGGCGTGAAGACGTTTGATGGCAAGGATGGGTTGCCGGCAGTGAAGGCTTATGTAGCGGGTAAGTGAGGCGTTGGCTGAACGCCGGACGCATTTGCCCAAAACTCGAGCTCAGCACGAGCGGCAATAGCCTTTGTGACACCATCGTTTGACGCCAGCGTGTGCTCCGGCCACTAAACCACTCGGTTTGGTTCGACCGGACGCACACACTGACACCACATGCCAATACGCCGCATGACCCCAAAGGGAACCTGACGCAAGGTTACGGTCCGAGCTTCGGTGAAAACCATAAAGGCTGTGAAGTTTTGTAAAAATAGGACAAAAGCAGACCGCTCTCATAGCAGTTCCCTTAGCCTTCGGTTAATTTCATCACGAGACAACAAAAAGGACTGCTCGTGATGTCAGAGACCGAACGACTTATCGTCATACGGCCGATGCTCGGCTGCCACACCATCTCCCATCTATCGTCACGCCCCTGACCCGGCTCGGGTTATCCACGGGGCGAACAGACGGTCCTTTCCCTGCTCGTAACGCATTAACCATCCGCCACGCCGACCTTGGCGCGACGACACACGGCTCAAGATTATGTCCATTCTTATCCAGCCCCGTACCTTGGCGGTTTCGGGTTCCGCGTTGCCCACTCATGGCCTCGATGGTCTGCCGGTCCTCTGTCCCGTGCGTCTGCGCGGCACCGAAACGCTCGGCAAACTGTTCGAGTACACACTCGTATTGAAGACGGCAGACGCGCTGGCCTTTGCTCCGAGTGTTGCAGCCAACATCGAACTCGACAAACTGATCGGCACCGAGGTCACTGTGTCGATCGAGCTCGAAGGCAATGGCCAGTTCTTTCAAGGCATGTCGGGGCAAACTGATTCGGGGAATGCAGGTGCGCAGACTCGAGAAATTACCGGCGTCGTTACGTCCGCGCGCATTGTGCGCGAGGAAGACCGCTCGATCGTTTACGAGTTGGTGTTGCGTCCATGGCTCTGGCTTGCCACGAAGAACCAGAATTGCCGGTTGTTCCAGGATCTCGACGTCGTGGAAATCACGGAGGCGGTGCTGTCAGCCTATACGTTCCCTGTGGAGAAACGTCTCTTCGGACCCAGTCCACGAACGCCGTATCCCAAGCGTGATGTCCAATGCCAGTACTGGGAAAGCGACTGGACGTTTCTTCAGCGGCTCTGGGAGGAGTGGGGCATCTATTACTGGTTCGAATATAGCGATGGCAAACACCGCCTGGTGCTTGCCGACGCGATGGCCGCGAACCATCCGCACGATGAGGGGTATGGCACGATCCGTTATCAAGGGCCCACTGGTCAGCGCCTCGATAGGGAACATGTTCACACGCTGGCGGTGCAAAACGGACTGACAGCTGGATCCGTATCGAGCGTCGATTACGATTACACGCGGCCGCGCGCAGACTTGACAGCGAAATACGAAGACCCGCGCGACACCGCGCAGGCACGGCAGGAGATTTACGCTTGGGGCGATTTTGCGCAGCCTCAGGCGGGTGCAACGGGGCTAACGGGCGAGCGTAACCAGCCACAGAGCGAAGCTGAACATCTATCGAGGGTGCGGTTGCAGGCGTTTCGCTGCGTCGGATCGCGGGCGAAGGGCCGTGGCAACTTGCGCAGCCTCGTGGTCGGCCGGACCTTCGCGCTGACGCACTATCCGCAGACGGCCGCAAACCGTGAATACCTCGTGGTTTCCGCGACGCTCGATATCGAGGAGACCGGCGAGGCAAGCGGTACGGGGCAGCGCTACCGTTGCACGACGGACTTCGAGATTCAGCCGGCCAGCGAGACGTTCCGGCTCGCCAGAACTATCGAGAAGCCGCGCACGTCTGGCCCACAAAGCGCCACAGTGGTCGGTCCCGAGAACCAGGAAATCTGGACTGATGCCTATGGCCGGGTGAAGGTGCAATTCACCTGGGACCGGCGGGGCTTGCACGACCAGCGTTCGAGTTGCTGGGTGCGCGTGTCGTCACCGTGGCAGGGCAACCAGTTCGGCGCGACGCATCTGCCTCGTATCGGCGAGGAAGTGCTTGTCGATCACCTCAATGGTGACCCCGACCTGCCGATCGTGACAGGCCGCGCTGTCAATGCGTTCCAGCCACCGGCGTGGACGCTGCCGGACAACCAGGCGCTGTCGGGGTTTCGCAGCCGCGAGCTCGGTGGTGGCCGATCGAATCACCTCGTCCAGGACGACACGCCGGGCGAAATCCAGACGCAACTGTCCAGCGATCACGGCGCCTCGCAACTGAGCCTCGGTTTCCTGCGGCGCGTTCTCGGCAATAAGGGGCGGCAGGACGCGCGTGGCGAAGGCTATGAACTGCGTACGGACTTTTGGGGCGTGCTGCGCGCCGCGAAGGGGATGCTCGTGACGACCGAGGCACGACAGGATGCGCAATCCCATGCGAAGGACATGGGTGAAACGGTGGCGCGACTCAGGCAGGCGTTCGATCTCCACGAAGATCTGGCTGGACTCGCGCAGCAGCATGGGGCGCAGCAGAGGGACGCTGACCAGAGCGACGTTACGAAGGTTATCAAGGAGCAGAACCATGGGCTGTGCGGTGGCACGCCGACGAATGACAACGCATTCCCCGAGTTTGCGGAACCGCATCTGACGCTTTCAAGCCCCGCGGGTATTCAGACCACCACGGCGGCCAGCACGCACATTGCGAGCGACGAGAACCTCGCGCTGACGACCGGAGGTCATGTCGCCGTGGCAACAGGCGCATCGTTTTTTGTGAGCGTTGCAAATGCTTTCTCGCTGTTTGTGCACAAGCTCGGTATCACGCTCGTGGCAGCGTCAGGGAAGGTACGTGTCGAGGCGCAGAACGACCGGGTCGAAATCATTGCCCAACGGGCGATCGAGATCATGAGTACGGACGGCTGGATCGAGTTGAAGGCGAAACTGGGCATCCGCATCAACGGTGGCGGCTCGGAAGTGGAGATCACGCGGGGTGGCATTGTTGGCTCTACCGTGGGCTCGTCACTAGTGCATGCAGCCAGCCATGGTTGTGCGGGGCCGATGACAAAGCCTATCGTCTTCCCGGGGCGTCCCGAACGATTCTGCGAACGCTGCTTCCTGATCGCCGCGCGCTCGGGTAGTGCGATCGTGCCACAGTGATACGAGCCGCCCGCCATGAACGAATCTATCCGCGAATTTGTCCTGTTCGATGCCGCAATCCTGCAAGCGTCGGCGCACTTCGAAGCATTGACTCACTGTCCAGGTGCGGTCTCGCTGTACGGCGATTTATCTTCTTACGATGCGCACCGGTTCGGTCCGTGGCTGATCGAGGCCCACACCTTTGACGTGATCGTGTCCGCGAATACATCGCTCGCCGTGCCGTGGCGATATGGAGTCAGTCGATTGACCAGTGGGGCAGACCTGAGTGAACTCGTCGCGCACCTCGAATCGCAACGCACTATCGCGATGGCTGCTGGTGACCGCTATTACCTGAGGTTCGCGGACACGCGCGCGCTTGCCACGTTGGAGCGCTTACTGACATGCGAACAGAAACGGCAGTTGAAGGGACCGGTTGCCCGTTGGCGGTATCTGGACCGCTTCGATGCGGAGCGGGAGTTCGGTGAGGCAGTGTCGAGCGAGCCACGTCGTCAAGACATGATTGTGCTGTCGGAGGCACAGGGCGAGCGTCTGTTCGAACTGCAGTTCGCCCAGACGCTGGCTGACGATGTGCACGCGACTAGTGGCGGCGAACTTCATCCGCATCTCATTGCCGCGCAATACCGATTGATTGAGGTGGCCGCGTCGTTCGTCCTGGAGCAGGGCATCGAACCGTTCGAAGTGCAGCGCCATGTTGCTGCCGTCACTGTGAAAACCGATGGCGCGCTGCTGAGCGACGCGAGATTTCTGGAGGTGGTCAGGTCGGTGCGTGCGTCAGGGCGTTGGCACGAATTGATGAAGTGGTGCGGTGTTTAGAAAGCTCGGATTTGGAGTTGAGGATGAGAAAACGTTTTTGCCGGAGCTTGGTAGCTGCGTTCGGGGTGGTCTTGATGAGTGCGCTCGCTGCCTGCGAGTCGTTGGGCAAGGAACCGACTTTTGGTGCGGACCTGACTGGCATCGATCATCTGGCGGATTACCTCAGCGTGTCTGATTTTTCGGTGAATGGCGCGTGGGGCGCTCAGGCAGGCAAGGGAGGACGTACGACTTGTTGCGCTGTCATTCCGGAGAAATGGCATCCGGGCTTAAAGGCGCATGTGAAGTGGAGCGTAAGCGACTGGAAGCACGGCGGTGGTGATTTCCATGAGGCCGACGTGCTGGTCGACCCGTACGCAAGGCTGGGCCATATGTGGGTGCATTTCCTCGCCGATGGCTCGGTGCGGATCGTGGTGACCGATATCGGCCCGTATGCGCCTGATTATCCCGGGCCGCACGACCCGATCCCGCAGAAGGAGCCTTGGTCCATGTATCCCCCGCGCATTGATAACCGCGACATGAATGAACGCTTCGTGGATATCGACCTTTTCAAACAACAGTGTGCGTCGGCGGTGACTCCCGAAGCGTGCGAAAAAAATTTGGAGAAAAGGTCACTCGACGAACAGCTTGTGGATGCCCGCCGCTACCTGCCCGTATGCGCCTCAACGGCTGTTGACAAACAGGATTGCATCAGATCGGCGGAAGAGCACATGCGTGCCGCCCGTTGGGCGAGACGGTGTCAAGACAAGCCACATCTGCCCGCCTGCGCCACAGTTAAGGTCGTGCCGACAGTACGTTGATCGTGCGAGCCATACCGATTTCTCTATGAAAAGGTGAAGATGAAAAGACGTATTTGCGGAAGATTCGTAGCTGCGTTCGGGCTGGTCTTGATGAGTGCGCTTGCTGCCTGCGAGTCGTTGGGCAAGGAACCGACTTTTGGTGCGGATCTGACGGGTATCGATCATCTGGCGGATTACCTCAGCGTGTCTGATTTTTCGG
>NZ_DASRSY010000190.1:0-6706 GCF_035656215.1 Paraburkholderia sp. | reverse complement strand
CGGGCTGGACCGCTGCCGGGGCATGGGCCGCCGCCAATTCGGGCTGGACCGCTGCCGATGCATGCGCCGAGGCCGCTCCCTCCCGACGCACCGCCTGCTTGCTGGCGGCCTTCGTTGCCACCGACTTGGCGAAGCCCAGTTCCTCGAGCACCTCATCGGGCGTTTCCACCAGCTTGGCGCCCTGCTTGATGATTCGATGACAACCGCGCGACAGCGGCGCATGAATCGAGCCGGGCAACGCGAAGATATCGCGTCCCATTTCGTTGGCGAGCCGAGCGGTGATCAGCGAGCCCGAGCGCATTGCAGCCTCGACGATCACAACCCCGCTGACGAGGCCGGCGATCAGGCGATTACGTTGCGGAAAATTGGCGGCGCGCGCCGGCGTGCCGAGTGGCCATTCCGACAGGATCGCCCCTTGTGCTGCAATCTGCCGCGCTAGCGCATGATGCGCGGCCGGATACACGAGGTCCGCGCCGGTGCCGATCACGGCTACCGTGCCGCCGACGCCTTCCAGGCCGCCGCGATGCGCCGCGCCGTCGATACCCAGCGCCAGCCCCGACACGATAGTGACGCCGGCTTGCGAAAGCTCGCGTGCGAAGCGCTCCGCATCTTCAACGCCTTGCGGTGTCGCGCTGCGGCTGCCCACCAGCGCGACCGCCCTTGTGTGCAACAGGTCCAGCCGACCCTTTATATATAGTAGCGGCGGCGGATCGGGCATGGTGAGTAGCGCGGGAGGGTAAGCAGGATCGTCGAGTGTCACCACGTGGTTGCCGGGCAGCTCCCACCATGCGATCGCCGCGTCGAGTTGCGCCTGGAAGTCTGGGCCGGGAGGTGCCAGCACAGCGCGCGTTGTAGTCTCGCCCGCGATCTCGGCGAGTGCCTCGGGCGGTTGATTGAAAATCGCTTCCGGCAGTCCAAAAGCGCCCAGCAGTAGGCGCAGGGCGGCGGGTTTCAGCCCCGGTGCGAGTGAAAGCCGCAGCCAGGCGGCGAGTTCAATATGGGTTGCGGGCAAGGTACGCATTGAAAGTCGATCCTCTTACGGGGCCAGCGGGCAGACGGCCGCCATGCTAAAATTTTCATCATCCGAAATAACTGAAGCGCCGCGCCCACCCGCGCGGGCTCGTCGTTTAGCGCATAGGGCGCGTCGAATCGAACCGGTTCGACACCATCTATCCTCTGCGTTACGCGATGCGCCCACAACCTGGCCAAACGGCTAACGCTAGCGTTCCACCGGTCAGCGGCGCCTAAAAACACACTCAAGATCATGGCTTTACTGAACATCCTCAATTACCCGGACAAACGGCTGCACAAGATTGCGAAGCCGGTCGAAGTAGTCAACGACCGCATCCGCCGGCTCGTCGCCGACATGGCCGAAACGATGTACGCCGCGCCCGGCGTCGGCCTCGCGGCGACCCAGGTAGACGTGCATGAACGCGTGATCGTGATCGACGTGTCGGAAACGCACGACGAACTGCTCGCGTTCATCAACCCTGAAATTGTCTGGTCGAGCGACGAGAAGAAGCTGTCGGAAGAGGGCTGTCTCTCGGTGCCGGGCATTTACGACAACGTCGAGCGCGCCGAGCAGGTGCGGGTTCGCGCGTTGAACCAGAAGGGCGAAACCTTCGAGACGGACTGCGAAGGGCTGCTGGCGGTTTGCGTCCAGCACGAAATGGATCACCTGATGGGCCGCGTGTTCGTCGAGTACCTGTCTTCGCTGAAGCAGACGCGCATCAAGAGCAAGATGAAGAAGCTCGCCCACGCGATGTAATGCGCGTCCACCTCGCCTACTGCCCCCGTTCATGAGTCATTCGTTGCGCGTCATCTTTGCCGGTACGCCGGAGTTCGCCGCGGCCGCGCTGGCCGCGATCCATAGCGCTGGTTTTCCAGTGCCGCTCGTGCTGACCCGGCAAGATCAGCCTGCTGGGCGCGGAATGAAATTGCAGACGAGCCCGGTCAAGCGCTACGCACAGGAGCGTGGAATTGCGGTCGCGCAGCCACCTTCGTTGCGGCGCACGGGCAAGTATCCGGCCGAAGCTACAGCCGCGATCGATCAACTGCGCGCCACCCCGCACGACGTGATGGTGGTGGCCGCGTACGGTTTGATCCTGCCGCAGGAAGTGCTCGATATTCCGCCGCTGGGCTGCATCAACATTCACGCTTCGTTGTTGCCGCGCTGGCGCGGCGCCGCGCCGATCCATCGCGCGATCGAGGCGGGCGACGCGGAAACCGGCATCACGCTGATGCAGATGGACGCCGGCCTCGACACCGGCGCGATGATCTCCGAAGCACGCACGCCGATTTCCGCCAGCGACACCACGGCCGTCCTGCACGACCGTCTCGCACAAGACGGCGCAAGGCTGATCGTCGAAGCGCTGATCGAACTCGAACGCAGCGGCAAGCTGGCGGCAACGCCGCAACCGGCGGATGGCGTGACTTACGCGGAGAAGATCGGCAAGCACGAGGCTGCACTCGACTGGCGCAAGCCGGCCGCAGTCCTCGCGCGTCAGGTGCGCGCGTTCGACCCGTTCCCCGGCGGTGTGGGCACGCTGGAAGACGGCACGTCGATCAAAATCTGGTCAGCGGCTCCAATTGAAGCGCAGGGCAACGCCCCCGCTGGTGCTATCACCGAGGTTTCTCCCGAGGGCGTCGTGGTCGCCTGCGGTGAAGGCGCACTGCGTCTCACGCAATTGCAAAAACCCGGCGGTAAGCGCTTGCCGGTGCGCGAATTCCTGGCCGGCGCAACATTGGCTGCGGGTCAGCGTTTCCAGCTTCCCGAAGCAAACTAACTACCTTGCACATGCCTTGAACATCCCCCGTTCGGCCGATGTTCAAGACGCCCGCCACAGGCTTGCGGCGCGTTAGAATCCTCTATGCAAGTGCTCGCGTTTTGAGGATCCCCATGTTTGGCATCACCCATTTCGAATTTTTCGTCGTCGCGGTCTTTCTGCTGAACGTGACGCCCGGTCCTGATACGGCTTACATCGTCGGGCGCAGTGTCGCTCAGGGCCGTGGCGCAGGTCTGATGTCCGCACTCGGCATCTCCGCCGGTTGCTGCGTTCATTCGCTTGCTTGTGCGTTTGGCTTGACGGCGCTGCTGGCCGCTTCGGCCACCGCGTTCACCGTTATCAAGTTCGTGGGCGCTATTTATCTGATGTATCTCGGGGTGCGCCTGATTTTCGCGAAGCCGGCGGCAGCCCAGGCGGCCGGCGAAGCGCGCGCTGCCGGCGCGCCGAAATCGCTGCGTCAGCTTTTCCTGCAAGGCTTCTGGACCAATGTGCTGAATCCCAAGGTCGTGTTGTTCTTCGTGTCGTTCTTTCCGCAATTCGTCACGACGGGCAGCGATCATAAGGCGCTGGCGTTCCTCACGCTCGGCGCGGTGTTCGTCGTGATGAGCATGATCTGGAACAGTTTTGTCGCGTGGATTGCCGGCAGTGTGACCCGGCGCTTCTCCGGCAAGCCGTCGATGAAGAAGTGGCTGGATCGTGGCGTCGGCAGCGCATTCGTCAGCCTGGGCATCAAGCTGGCCACCGCATCAAGATGATTGAATTTTCCTCACGCGCCCATATCTAACGTTTAGCTTACAATCAGTCGCCGCAATCATGCGGCGCAGATATGAACTCGCGTTAGGGCAAGGAGTTGCAGACATGTTCAATTGGGTCAAAACCGCGATGTTGATGGCCGCGATCACGGCCCTTTTCATCGTGATCGGCGGGATGATCGGCGGGTCGCGCGGCATGATGATCGCGCTCGTGGTCGCCCTTGGTATGAATTTCTTTTCGTACTGGTTCTCGGACAAGATGGTTCTGCGCATGTACAACGCGCAGGAAGTCGACGAAAACAGTGCGCCGCAGTTCTACCGCATGGTGCGCGAACTCTCCACCCGCGCTAACCTGCCGATGCCCCGCGTCTACCTGATCAATGAAGACGCGCCGAACGCGTTCGCCACCGGCCGCAATCCGGAGCATGCGGCCGTCGCCGCCACCACCGGCATCTTGCGCGTGCTGTCCGAGCGCGAAATGCGCGGCGTGATGGCGCACGAACTGGCGCACGTGAAGCACCGCGACATCCTGATCTCCACGGTTTCGGCGACGATGGCCGGTGCTATTTCCGCCCTGGCGAACTTCGCGATGTTTTTCGGCAGCCGCGACGAAAACGGCCGTTCGACGAACCCGATCGCCGGCATCGCTGTCGCGCTGCTCGCGCCGATCGCCGGTGCGCTGATTCAGATGGCGATTTCGCGCGCGCGTGAATTCGAAGCGGACCGTGGCGGCGCGCAGATTTCCGGCGATCCGCAGGCGCTCGCCTCGGCGCTCGACAAGATCCATCGTTACGCGAGCGGGATTCCCTTCCCCGTGGCCGAGCAGCATCCGGCCACCGCGCAGATGATGATCATGAATCCGCTGTCGGGTGGCGGCATCGCGAATCTGTTCTCTACGCACCCGGCCACCGAGGAGCGCGTCGCGCGTTTGATGGAAATGGCGCGCACGGGGCGCTTCGAGTAAAAAGCGGTGCTGCTTGGCGTGGAAAAAGGCGAGTCCTCGGGCTCGCCTTTTTTGTTCAAGCGCTGGGAGATGCAGGGTAGCAACGGCGCGGCCGGCTGCAGCCAATGCGGGTCCTTTCGCCTCGGGTGAAGCTTCGCGTTGCGTCGCTTGGCCGCCTCTGCAAGTCTTTGCCCTATTGCTCGCAGCCCCGGTCGCTGCGATTACGGCCGTTGCCTGCCCTCCGCCCTCGGCGGCCCCTGTCCCGCGCCACGCTACAATGTGTGCTGTTTGCGTCGCGCGCACCGCGTGGCCTGCTTTTGCCTCTTTCATGACTCCAAAGCCTTCTTCGCGTTCTGCTTCCCCGTCGGCCCATCCGCGCGAATCCCGTTTGTCGATGCTGCACCTTGCGCCCGAATCGCTCGGTTTCGCGCTCGATTGCGCGGGCCAGGCCGTGGGGGCCGTGCGCCACGGCGCAGCCTTACCGGCCGCGCTGCAATCCGTATTCGTCTCCGCGCCTGAGGGCAATGCGGCCGCTGCGCGCGGCGCAGTGCAGGACATCGCCTATCGCACCATGCGGCGTCTGGCGACCGCCGAGTGGCTCATCGCGAAGCTGGTGAAGAAGGCGCCGCCGCCGCACGTCGGCCATGTGCTGGCCTGCGCGCTCGCCTTGCTTATCGATGAAGCGAACGCCGCCTATGCGCCATTCACGGTGGTCGATCAGGCGGTGAGCGCCATCGCCGCGCGTCGTGAGTCCGCGTTTGCAAAGGGGCTCGTCAACGCCGTGCTGCGTAATTTCCTGCGCGAGCGCGAGGCGCTGCTGGGCGCAGCGCAAGCCGACGAAGTCGCGCGTTGGAACTACCCGGTGTGGTGGATCGATGCGGTCAAAAAGGCATGGCCCGACGCATGGCAAGCGGTGCTCGCTGCCGGTAACACGCAAGGTCCGCTGACGCTGCGCGTGAACGCGCGCCGCTCGACGGTAGACGCCTATCTGCAAGTGCTGCAAGACCATCACATCCCGGCGAGTAAAGCTGGCGAGTATGCAGTTAAGCTCGGCACGCCGATGCCGGTCGACCGCATCCCCGGCTTCAGTGACGGTGTCGTTTCGGTGCAGGACGCGGGTGCGCAACTTGCCGCGCAACTGCTCGACGTGCGTGACGGCATGCGCGTGCTCGACGCGTGCGCGGCGCCTGGCGGCAAAACCGGCCACCTGCTCGAACTCGCTAACCTGCAACTCGTGGCGCTCGAAAGCGACGCGTCGCGCGCGCGCCGCATCGGTGAGAACCTGCAGCGACTCAAGCTCGAAGCAGAAGTGCGTATCGGCGACGCGGGCGCGCCGGCAAAATGGCACGACGACATCGACCAGCCGTTCGATCGCATTCTGGCCGACGTCCCCTGTTCGGCCTCGGGCATCGTGCGGCGTCATCCGGATATTCGCTGGCTGCGCCGTGCGTCGGATATTCCCGCGCTGGTCGCCGAGCAGCGCCGCATTCTCGACGCGCTATGGCCGCTCGTGAAGCCAGGCGGCGAGTTGCTCTACGTTACGTGTTCGATCTTTCCCGAAGAAGGCGAGTTGCAAGCGCAGTGGTTTGGAAACAAGTATCAGGATGCGGTACGATTGGACGCGCCGGGGCAACTTTTACCCTCAGCTGCCCGCGCGCCCGCCGACACATCGGCCGGTTCCCATGCCGGACACGCCGCTGCAGATAGCGCCGGCTCGAACTCAGACCACGACGGATTTTTCTACGCGCGCTTCCAGAAACGGTGACCATCAAACGCTTCTTCCCGCTTCGGCTCGCTGCCGTGTTCTGGATCGTGCTGGCCGTCTGGCTCGCCGCACCGGGCGCGGCGTATGCCGATTCGATCGCGGTGCAGCGCGCGTCGCTGCAATCGGACAACAGTGGCTGGAGCCTTGACGCACGTTTCGAATTCGACCTGAACAGCAATCTCGAAGACGCCGTCAACAAAGGCATTCCGCTGTACTTCACAACAGACTTCGAACTGAGCCGGCCGCGCTGGTACTGGTTCGACGAGCAGCCGGTGAGCGTGTCACAGAGCATTCGCCTGTCGTTCCAGCCGCTCACGCGTGAGTATCGTGTGTCGAGCGTGTCGTCGGGTGGGTTGCAGCTCGGCTTCTCCACGCTGAAAGACGCGCTCGCGGTGATCAAGCACATCACGTCGTGGCATGTGATCGACCGCAATCAGGTGCATCCCGGCGAGACGTACAC
>NZ_DASRSY010000189.1:0-4516 GCF_035656215.1 Paraburkholderia sp. | reverse complement strand
CAGCGTGTGGCGATCGCGGCGGCGACACCGGCCATTAAGGTGGCGCTGGCGCGGTTGGTGATCCTGACCGCGTAACCGTTGCTTCAATGAGCACGCAACCTTCGGTTGACGAAGCGCCACACGGCGCTCACCAGCAGCGATCCTACACCGAGCGAGACACCCAGCAGCACGATCGAACTCATATGATCGCGCACCAGCGGCACGTTGCCGAACAGATAGCCGGCCGCCACCAGCGACCCAATCCACAGCGCCGCGCCCGCCGTGACGAACGACACGAAACGTGCAAACGTCATGCGCGAAACGCCGGCGACGAACGGCGCGAAAGTGCGCACGACGGCAATGAACGGCGACAGCAGAAAGGTCAGGCCACCGCGTGCTTCGTAAAACGCGTGCGCCTTACGCAATGCATTCTTGTCGAGCCAGCGGTAGTCGGCGGTATAGACTTTTTCGCCGATCGCGCGGCCGATCGCATAGTCGACGATGCTGCCGGCCACGGTGGCGGCGAACAGCACGGGGATCACGAGCCAGACGTTTAGCGCGCCGGTGGCGGCGAGACCGCCACAGATGAAAATCAGCGGATCACCCGGCAAAAAGAATAGCGGCAGGAAGCCGATCTCGACGAACACGACGAGAAACAGCATCGCGTAGACGGCCGTGCCGTATTGCACGATCAAACCGCTCAGGTGCTGGTCGAAGTGCAGGGCGACCTGCAGCACATGCATGAGATCCATCTTGGTTCGAAAGGGATTTGGGTGTTCAGGAGTTTAGTCCCGTGGCGGCGCGGGCACTTGTTTATTTCGCGGTGGTGATGTCAATATCGGGGCCTGCCTGTCCGAATCACGTTTCGGAACCACATCTAAAAATCTCTACGAAACGCTTATGCAACATGCTTCCAACCTCACGTTCCGCCCTGCCGAGCCTCACGATGCAGATGCTATCCGTACGATCGAATTCGAGGCGGGCCAGCGCTTTGTCAGCGTCGGCATGACCGGTATCGCCGATGCACCGCCGATGGAGCTGGAACTCGTCTACCGCAAGATCGACGCGCAGCAGATCGTCGTCGCCGTGGATGCCGATGCGGCCTGTGTGGGGTTCGTAATGTTCGAGCCGCAGCCTGCGCGCTTCTACGTTCAGGAGGTCGACGTGCTGAGGTCGCATGCCGGGCAACGCATCGGCGCGGCGCTAATCGAGCAGGTCGCACAACTCGCGCTCGCGCAACAGGTCACGCAACTCACGCTGTCGACGTTTCGCGAGGTGCCGTGGAACGCGCCGTACTATCGGCGGCTCGGCTTTCGCGATATCGAGGAGGCCGATCTCGATGCGGCATTGATCGCTCGGCGCGACGCGCATATCGCGCGCGGACTCGACGAATCGAAGCGCGTGTTCATGCGGCGTGATCTGGCATGACAGCGGGCGTGAAGGCCTGGATTGCTTGTGGTGCGGGCCACGTGCGCCGCGCGCAACGTCCCGCGCATAAAAAGAACGCGGCGGGTGTGAGCGGATAACGTTCCAGTCACACCCGCCGCGTGGTTTTGCAGCGCACGACGGGTAACCCAGCGCTTTAACGAGGCAACGTATGCGCCGCTGGCTTCAAGTCCTTATTCGACGGTTTCCAGCGTCGGATAGTCCACGTAGCCGGTTTCGCCGCGTGCATAGTACGTCGCCGGATTCGGCTTGTTCAGCGGTGCATTCGTCGCGAAGCGGCGCACCAGATCCGGGTTCGCGATGAACAACTGACCCCATGCCACCGCGTCCGCTTCACCCGCGTCGAGCACGTGCTGCGCGGTTTCCTTCGTGAACTTTTCGTTCGCGATGTACGGGCCGCCGAATGCCTTCTTCAGTTGCGGGCCGAGGCGGTCGTCGCCGAGTGCTTCGCGTGCGGCGATAAACGCAATCTTGCGCTTGCCGAGTTCGTGCGCCACGTAACCGAAGGTGGCCGCCGGATCCGAATCGCCCATGGCGTGCGCGTCGCGGCGCGGCGCGAGGTGAACGCCGACACGGTTCGCACCCCAGACGTCGATACAGGCGTCCGTTATTTCGAGCAGCAGACGGGCGCGGTTTTCGATCGGGCCGCCGTAGGCGTCGGTACGCGTGTTGGTGCTGTCCTGCAGGAACTGATCGAGCAGATAGCCATTCGCGCCGTGTACTTCTACACCGTCAAAACCTGCCGCTTTCGCGTTTTCGGCGCCCTTGCGGAACGCGTCGACCACACCGGCGATTTCGTCGAGTTCGAGTGCGCGCGGCGTCACGTACGGACGCTCCGGACGCACCAGGCTCACGTGACCCTGGGCTGCGATGGCGCTCGGCGCGACCGGCAGTTCGCCGTTCAGGAACAGCGGGTCCGAAATACGGCCAACGTGCCACAGTTGCAGGAAGATCTTGCCGCCGGCGGCATGCACGGCGTTCGTGACGATCTTCCAACCTTCGACCTGTTCCTGCGACCAGATGCCCGGGGTTTCGGCGTAACCGACACCTTGCGGCGTGACTGAAGTGGCTTCGCTGATGATCAGCCCTGCCGTGGCGCGTTCGGCGTAGTACTTCGCCATCAGCGCGTTCGGCACGCGGATTTCTTCGGCGCGTTGGCGCGTGAGCGGCGCCATGATGATGCGGTTCGACAACGTAATGTCGCCAATCTGGAGCGGGTCAAAAAGAGTCGGCATATGAGTTCACCTTGGGTGGCGGGCACGTGGCCCGAGCCTTAAAAAACTGCGTGATGAAAGAAGCGCGGCGATGCGGATGACACATTCACAGCCCAGTGTTCATGTGCTCGATAAACGCCTGAATGACAGCCTCGTTGCGTTTGAAAAACACCCATTGACCGACCCGCTTCGATGTGACGAGACCGGCCCGTTGCAACGCAGCGAGATGCGCCGACACGGTGGACTGCGACAGGCCGCAGCGCGCGTCGATCTTGCCGGCGCACACGCCGTAGTCGAGCGGCAGGTCCTGGTCGGAGAAATGCGCGTACGGCTCGCGCAGCCAGCCGAGAATCTCCCGCCGAACAGGGTTGGCAAGCGCTTTGTGAATCGCGTCAATATCAAGCGTCATGTGAGTCAGTTTTCAGGTCATCGACAACAGGCAGACGTGGTACCGGTTAGCGGTCACGCATCTGCATCGCTACAAGACGAATCATATATCGGAATTTTGCGATATGCTTGAAGCCATTACTGACTATGGGGTTGATAGGTATGGACGTACAAAAAAGGCCGCACCTTCTAAATTAGGCATAAAAGTAACAAAAAAGAGCGCACTTCATATCCCATATGTTGGGTTAATATGTTAACGTGTTGATTTAATGACATATTTTCGCTGCGCTTAAGGGGCGGGCGACACCCATTTCGGCGCATTTCAGGAGTTGATGAGGTGTAAGATATTTCGGATGCCAAATTATAAGTGCGCACTCGGTATGGCAGACATGGCTTTGGCGGAATATTTCAATTCCCCTTCAATTTTTGCTGTCGTCGATTGGACCCAAGAAGTGGCTCTGAATCGCTTGGTGTGTCATTTTTGTCGGCAGAAAACCCGTCGTCGGCGAGCGGCGTCATTCTGTTAAGCGTGTCGGCCCGCACGATGATGGTTGCCGATTCGGGCGACCATAGAAAAGGTTGGCATTTGAGTCGGGCTTGGCATACGTGCCGGTCATTGACGTGCGCGGTCCAGCAGGGTCCGAAAGCGCGCGGGGCCTATCGGTTTTCCCGTTCACTAGTCGGTTACTGACAGTAGCTCTACTGCATGGGTGTTGCGCCGGACGGCGTTGTCACATTAAAGTGTTCGCGTCGCAGTAGTGCGATGAACGGAGCTAATTCTTAAAAGCCGGACGGATTTTGGGTAAGCCCGGTGAAACGATGCCAAGCGGCAAAGCGATCGCCGAGTTGTTGGCGGTGGAGCGAGGCGCGTAGTAGATGTCGCTTCAGTGCGAAGTGCTGCCGGATCGGTCCGAAATTCGACAGGAACGCTTGCGTGCGTTCAGGATCGCGGAAACCACGCATGCGGCGCTCGCGTTCTCGCGTGGGTTGATGACTATTTTCGGCCCGGTTGTTCACTCGGGCGCTGGCTTTCACGAAAACGTGCTTCACGTTTACCAGTTCAGGGATCTCGCTCTTCGCCGCCGGATAGCTGCGCAACTGGTCAGTGACAATCTTGCGCGGCACCTCAGGACAAGCCGCCAATACACGTTTGAAGAATCGTTTCGCCGCAGCCTTGTCGCGCCGCTTCTGCAGCAGGATATCAAGTTCGGCGCCATGCTGATCGACTGCCCGCCAAAGTAGATAAGGCTCACCGCGTAGCGTCACAAACACCTCATCCAGATGCCACGTGGTGCCGGGCTTGCGACGAGCAGCCTTGACGCGATGCGAGAAGCCAGCGCCGAATTTGTCGCACCAGCGCCGGACTGTTTCATAGCTGACGATTACACCGCGCTCGAACAGCAGCTCTTCAATGTCGCGCAGGCTCAATTGAAAACGGAAATACCAGCGAACGGCGCAACTGATAACGGCGCCCGGGAATCGATGGCGAT
>NZ_DASRSY010000188.1:0-8162 GCF_035656215.1 Paraburkholderia sp. | reverse complement strand
GTGCTGGGCTTGTGTTATCTCGGCTGGATCACGCGCTGTTTCCGCCAGGCGCCGCCGGAAGTCGCGGTTTGACGTAGCCGCTCGCGCTTGTGCTGGTGGTTATCTGTCAACGGCGAGGCACGGCGCGAGGAGACGCGTGAGTTAAACCTGACGACGCTGCTTCGCGCAGCGTCGAACTCAAAGCGCCATATCGAAAGCGGGCCTGAGGAACAGCTCGATCGCCATCACCACAAGGCCCATTGCGGCCGCTGACAACGTCAACGTGCCGTACTCGTCGTAGCGTGAATCGTACAGGCACGCCACGACGAAGAGAATCGCTAGCAGGTTGGTCAGCCAGTCGAAGTTCAGCGCCAAGTTCATCGATTAAATCCGGGCTCGCGCGCGACTCGTATCGTCGAATCGCGCTATTACGTGAGCCGGATTCTAGCGAGTTGAGCTTACGGATTCGCAACGACTGTGCTTACACAAATTACGCCCCGAAGGAAGTCCCCTTGGGGGACGCCCCGAAGGAAGTCCCCTTGGAGGGCGTCCCGAAGAGGTCCCCTTGTGGGGACTCCCCGAAGGATGTGCTCTAGGCGGACATCATGTCGTGCTCGATCCACTCGATCACCGAGTTGCGTTTGGGCTGCCAGCCGAGCAGCTTACGTGCGCGCTCACCGCGCACGCGGCTATTCGAACCCAGCCCGTACGAAGCCATTTCGTAGCCCCATTCCTTCTGCGCTTCTTCGAGCGGCCAGTCTTGCGGCTCGCCGAGTTTCATCACGCGCGCGATCGCGGCGCTCATGTCACGAAACGACGCCTCGCCGCTTTCAACGAAGTAGAACGTGCCCGCGGGTGTCTTCTCCAGCGCGAGGCGATAGAGTTCGGCGACGTCGTCGATATGCACGTTCGACCAGACGTTGCCGCCGCTGCCCACATGCCGCACGACACCGCTCTTTTGCGCCTGACGCACGAGTCGCGGCAACTGGACGCTTGCGCTGCCCGGTACCGCGCCGTGACCATAGATCAGCGTGTTGCACAGCACCGCCGAGCGGATGTTTTGCTGCGCCGCGTTGAGCACGAGCTGATCGATGGCGACGCGTGCCGCTTTATCCGCGGTCGGCTCGGGCAGGGCGTCTTCGTGATAGATGCGTACCTCGCCCGTTTCACAGCCCGTTTCACAGCCCGCTTCGCCGCCCGTTTCACAGCCCACCTCGCCGCCCGATGCATCGCCGACGATGCTCGAGCCGCTGGTATGCAGAAACGGCTTGCCGGAACCGGCAAGGCCGTCGATCAGCGCCTGCACCGCGCCTTTGTGGTCACTGCTCGCGGCGTTGATGACCGCGTCGGCGGCTTTTGCTTCCGCGATCAGTAGTTCGCGGTCGTCGAGCGTGCCGATGACGGGTTCGATGCCGAGGCGTTGCAACTCGGCGCTATGTTCCGGCTTGCGGATCAAACCGCGCACCTGATGGCCGGCGCGTACGAGGTGCGCCGCGATCGAACCGCCGATAAAGCCGCTTGCGCCAGTAATGAAAATCTTCAAGACGTTCTCCTAGGGTGGAAACATCGGAAATACGATGACATGTACGCAGTATCCACCGTCTTGATTCTCGCAAAAAGCGTGTTAGTCTCAAATCAATCTTGATTTGAAATCAACAATGAAAACTTCGACGGACGAGTTGCTGGTGTTCGTCACAGTGATCGATAGCGGCTCGATTACCGCGGCGGCGGAGAAATTGGGGCAAACCGTCTCCGGCGTCAGCCGGGCGCTCACACGCCTCGAAAAGAAACTCGACACGGCATTGGTACGGCGCACGACGCGCCGTCTGCAACTGACGGAAGAGGGCGAGGCGTTTCTGCGGCGGGCCCGGGCGATTCTCGATGCGATGGAAGAGGCCGAAGAATCCGTCACGCGCGGGCGCGAGCGGCCCTCGGGGCGCTTGCGTGTCGATGCGGCGTCGCCGTTCATGCTTCATTGCGTGGCGCCCCATATGAAAGCGTTTTCAGCGCTGTATCCGGAGATTCGACTGGAGTTGACCAGCAACGAGCGGATCGTCGATCTGCTCGAACAGAAAGTGGATATCGCGATCCGCATCGGCGCGTTGCAGGATTCGACCCTGCATGCGCGTGCCTTGGGCAGCAGCAAGCTGAGAGTGCTCGCCAGTCCAGCGTATCTGGCCGAATACGGCGAGCCCAGGTCGGTGGAAGCATTGCGCGAGCATCGTCTGATTGGCTTTACAGCACCGGAGCATCTGAATCGCTGGCCACTGCGGAAGGGCGGGAAGGGCAAGTCAGAGCCGCTGAAGATCGAGCCGGCGATCACCGCATCGAGCGGCGAGACGCTGCGCCAGTTGGCCCTCTCGGGATGGGGTATCGCCTGTCTCGCCGACTTCATGACCGCCGCAGACGTGCGCGAAGAGCGGCTGGTGCCGATTCTCGGCAACGTGCTGGCGGAAGAACGGCAGCCGGTGAGCGCCGTGTATTATCAGAGCGCGTCGCTGGCGGGGCGCGTGCAGTGCTTCCTGGATTTCATTGCGGCGCGGGTGAAGCTTTAGCGAATCCTTCGTCAGTCGTGCGTTTGAACAAAGCCCGCGGCTCGCATGAGTGCGCGGGCTTTTTTGCGTCGTCAGCGCACTCTCCTATAACTCTGGAAGAGGCGCCTCGAGATGGCAGGGCAGCGGCACAGAGCACATTGGCGCATTGGTGCATTGACCGCCCCGGGCGCCAGCCGCCCCGAGCCGGCGCGTTGAATCTTTTTGTCCGCTTGCCGCCCTACATTTTGAACGTGTATATACAAGTTATCGTTCGCGGCGAACGAATGCGGTCTGGCCTGCGCTGCCGCCTCAAACCGCGGCTCGACCGACATGTATGCCTCGCCAGCCTCCGGTTCTAATGGAAACTCCCAGGCTGGAAGCCGCAAAAACAAGTTGTATATACAAGACGGCAACGTTAGACTTCTCTCGAATTGTATAGACAAGACAGGACACAACACCATGATGATTCTGAAGCCCGGCCACCTGACCTTCCCGCAACTGCGCCAGATCGCACGCGAACACGTCGCGTTGCAACTCGATCCTGCCAGCCACGCCGCCATCGACGCCTGCGCCAAAGCCGTCGCCGATATCGCCGCGAAGGGCGAACCGGCCTATGGCATCAACACGGGTTTCGGGCGCCTCGCCAGCACGCACATTCCGCATGACCAGCTCGAACTGCTGCAGCGCAATCTGGTGCTGTCGCACGCGGTCGGCGTGGGTGAGCCGATGTCGCGTCCGGTCGTGCGTCTCCTGATCGCGCTAAAGCTGTCGAGCCTCGGCCGCGGCCACTCGGGCATCCGCCGTGAAGTGATGGAAGCGCTGATCACGCTGTACAACGCCGATGTCCTGCCGGTGATTCCGGTTAAGGGCTCGGTCGGCGCATCGGGCGACCTCGCGCCGCTGGCGCATATGTCGGCTGCCTTGCTCGGCGTTGGTGACGTGTTCGCGAAGGGCGAGCGCATGCCGGCCATCGAAGGTCTCGCGCTGGTCGGCCTCAAGCCGCTCACGCTGCAAGCGAAGGAAGGTCTGGCGCTGCTGAACGGCACGCAAGCTTCGACCGCGCTCGCGCTCTACAACATGTTCGCCATTGAGGACCTGTACCGCACCGCACTGGTGGCGGGTGCGTTGTCGGTGGACGCTGCAGCGGGTTCGGTCAAACCGTTCGACGCGCGCATTCACGAACTGCGCGGCCATCAAGGTCAGATCGACGCGGCAACGGCTTACCGTTCGCTGTTGCAAGGCTCGGGCATCAATGTCTCGCACGCCGATTGCGACAAGGTGCAGGACCCGTACAGCCTGCGCTGCCAGCCGCAAGTGATGGGTGCGTGTCTGGACCAGATGCGCCATTCGGCCGACGTGTTGCTGCTGGAAGCCAATGCCGTCTCCGACAATCCGCTGATTTTCCCGGACACGGGCGAAGTGCTGTCGGGTGGCAATTTCCACGCTGAGCCGGTGGCGTTCGCTGCTGACAATCTCGCGCTTGCCGTCGCTGAAATTGGCGCGCTGGCCGAACGCCGCATCGCGCTGCTGATCGACACGACCTTGTCGGGCCTGCCGCCGTTCCTCGTGCGTGATGGCGGCGTGAATTCGGGCTTCATGATCGCTCACGTGACCGCCGCGGCGCTCGCCTCCGAGAACAAGACGCTCGCGCATCCGGCTTCGGTCGATTCGCTGCCGACCTCCGCGAACCAGGAAGATCACGTTTCGATGGCCACGTTCGCTGCGCGCAAGCTCGGCGACATCGCTGAAAACGTCGCGAACATCCTGTCGATCGAGTTGCTCGCTGCCGCCCAAGGCGTCGATCTGCGCGCGCCGCACAAGACCAGCCCAAGCCTGCAGAAAGTGATGGACGCGGTGCGCAAGGACGTCGCGCATTACGAGCTCGATCACTACTTCGCACCGGATATCGAGGCTGTGACGCATCTCGTGCAGAACGGTACGATCGCGAAGCTGAGCCCGTTCTCGTTCGCGTCCGAACAGTAAGCTCGAAAAACACGTTTAAGCACGCTAATCAAGCCAATGAACGCACCGGCCTATCAGGGCATCAAGGACTTCATCCTAGGCCGCATCCATGCGGGCGAATGGGCTGAAGGCGACCAGGTGCCCTCCGAAAACGAGCTTGCGCGCGAATTCAACGTTGCGCGCATGACGGTCAATCGCGCGTTGCGCGAGTTGACTTCGGAGCAGGTGCTGACGCGCGTGCAGGGCTCGGGCACGTTCGTGGCCCGGCCCAAGTACGAATCGACACTGGTGGCGATCCGCAGCATCTCCGACGAAATCGTCGCGCGCGGTCATCGTTATCAGGCGAAGGTGTTGCACATTGGCGCGAGCATCGTCGACGAAGCGCTCGCCGAAGAAATGCAGGTGAGCGCGGGCAGTCCGGTGTTTCATTCGCGCGTGCTGCATTTCGAAAACGACGAGCCGGTGCAACTCGAAGAGCGCTGGGTCAACCCGGCGGTCGCACCCGATTACGCGTTGCAGGACTTCACGAATACCACGCCGAATCAGTATCTGGTGCGCGTGGCGCCGCTTCAGCGCGTCGAGTACCGCATCGAAGCATTGGCTGCGGATGCCGACACGCGCGAGTTGTTGACCATGGATGAACTCGAACCGTGTCTCGTGCTGCATCGGCGCACATGGTCGCAAAGCCAGGTCGCTTCGATCGCCAATCTCTGGCATCCCGGCAACCGCTATCGCTTCACCGGACATTTCTGATTCAGCCGTTTTTTTAGACCCGCTTCCGATTCATTTTCCAGACTCATTTCCCGAACTTCTCCCGAACATTCTCACGCATTCCGAGGGCCACCATGAACAACCCGAAACACATCGACCCGCGTCTGGACCCGACCCGTACGATCCGCGCTCCGCGCGGTGCGGAAAAGACCTGCAAGACCTGGATCGCGGAAGCCGCGTACCGGATGATCCAGAACAATCTGGACCCGGAAGTTGCTGAGCATCCGCACGCGCTGGTCGTGTATGGCGGTATTGGCCGTGCCGCGCGGAACTGGGATTGCTTCGATCAGATCCTCGCCTCGCTGAAGGACCTGAACGAAGACGAGACGCTGCTGATTCAATCGGGCAAGCCGGTCGGCGTGTTCAAGACGCATGCGGACGCACCGCGCGTGCTACTGGCGAATTCGAATCTGGTGCCGCATTGGGCGACGTGGGAACACTTCCACGAACTCGATCGCAAGGGCCTGATGATGTACGGGCAGATGACCGCGGGCAGCTGGATTTACATTGGCAGCCAGGGCATCGTGCAGGGCACCTATGAGACGTTCTTCTCGGTGGCGAACCAGCATTTCAACGGCGATCCGTCGGGCCGCTGGATTCTGACCGGTGGTCTCGGCGGCATGGGCGGCGCGCAGCCGTTGGCAGCAACCATGGCCGGCTTCTCGATGATCGCGGTGGAATGCGATGCGACGCGTATCGACTTCCGCCTCAAGACCCGTTATGTCGACAGGAAAGCGAAAACGCTCGACGAAGCGCTCGCCATGCTCGACGAAGCGAAGAAGACAGGCAAGCCGGTGTCGATCGGTCTGCTGGGCAACGCAGCCGATGTGTTCGCCGAATGCGTGACGCGCGGCATCACGCCGGATTGCGTGACCGACCAGACCAGCGCCCACGATCCGATTCACGGTTACCTGCCGCAAGGCTGGAACGTCGAAGACTGGCGCGAGCGCATGAAGACGGCGCCGGATTCCATCATCACGCCGGCCAAGCAGTCGATGGCCAAACAGGTGCAGGCGATGCTGACGTTGCAGGAGCGCGGCGCGGCCACGCTCGACTACGGCAACAACATCCGTCAGATGGCGCTGGAAATGGGCGTGGAAAACGCGTTCGATTTCCCGGGCTTCGTGCCGGCGTATATCCGTCCGTTGTTCTGCGAAGGCAAGGGCCCGTTCCGCTGGGTCGCGCTGTCGGGCGATCCGGAAGACATCTACAAGACCGATGCGAAGGTCAAGGAATTGATTCCCGACGATCCGCATCTGCACAACTGGCTCGACATGGCGCGCGAACGTATTGCGTTCCAGGGCCTGCCGGCGCGGATCTGCTGGGTCGGCGTGAAGGATCGTTATCGTCTGGGCCAGGCGTTCAACGAAATGGTCAGGACCGGCGAGCTGAAGGCGCCGATCGTGATCGGCCGCGATCACCTCGATACCGGTTCGGTAGCAAGTCCGAACCGCGAAACCGAATCGATGAAAGACGGCTCGGACGCAGTCAGCGACTGGCCATTGCTCAACGCGCTGCTGAACACGGCAGGCGGCGCGTCGTGGGTCTCGCTGCATCATGGCGGCGGGGTGGGGATGGGCTTCAGCCAGCACTCGGGCGTCGTGATCGTCGCCGACGGCACGGACGCTGCGAAGGAACGCCTCGGCCGCGTGCTGTTCAACGATCCGGCAACGGGTGTGATGCGTCACGCGGATGCGGGCTATGAACTCGCGCAGGAAACGGCGCGCGAGGCGGGCCTCAATCTGCCGATGCTGGGCCGTTGATCATGGCGCTTCACGGTACGCCTGTCGGTAGCATGGCGACCACGACGTTGATTCGCGGCGCCGCCCTCGTGGCGGCGCCGTGGAAGAACGGCGGCGGCGTCACGCGTGAAGTTGCGGCGTTTCCCGAAGGTGCGGGGCTCGATGCATTCGTGTGGCGCATGAGCATCGCCGATGTCGCGCAAGCGGGGCCGTTTTCGCGTTTCGCGGGTATCGATCGCACGCTCGTGTTGCTGTCCGGCGCGGGCATGTTGCTCGACGAAACAGACGGCGCTGGCGTTCCCGCCGTGAACACGCTCGCGTTGACTCTGCCGCTCGATATCGCGCAGTTTGCGGGCGAAGCGCAAATCGATGCACGCCTCGTCGACGGCGCCACGCGCGACTTCAACCTGATGGTCCGCCGTGGCGCGGCAGTGGGCGAGACCGAAGTGTGGCGCGGCGATACGCAGCGCACGTTGTCCGCCGATGTAGTGCTGTTGTTCTGCGCAAGCGGTTCGGTTTCGGTCACTCTCGGCGGCGACGCGCAACCGCAACCGCAAGTGCTCGAGGCCGACGACACACTGCGCATCGGCACGCCGAACGCGCTGTCATGCATGGTCAAGGGCGCGGGTGCGTTGCTCGCGATCAGCATTCGCTATACATGATGAACGCAACGATGACGACGATTCGCACGCGCGTTTAGATCCTGGCAAAGGTTAGGCAAAGGCCAGGCAAAGTGCGCCGCGAATCACCACAGACACGCAACGAGCTGCAAAGAGCACGCGATGAAGCAAACCGTCTGGCATCACCTGAAACTCTGCCCCGAGGGCGACCCCCAACACACGCTGCCCGATGCTGCGATTGCCGTTGAAAACGGCAAGATCGCGTGGCTCGGTGCGGCTTCCGAATTACCCACCGAGTACGCCGCATGGCCGCGTGAAGATCTGCACGGCGCATGGGTGACGCCGGGTCTCGTCGATTGCCATACGCATCTGGTGTATGGCGGCCAGCGCGCGGATGAATTCGCGCAGCGCCTGGCGGGCGTCAGTTATGAAGAAATCGCGCGGCAAGGCGGCGGCATTGTCTCGACGGTGCGCGCCACGCGTGCCGCTGACGCAGACTCGCTGTTCCGCCAATCGGCCGCACGCCTCGAACCTCTGCTCGCCGAAGGCGTCAC
>NZ_DASRSY010000187.1:0-16018 GCF_035656215.1 Paraburkholderia sp. | reverse complement strand
GCATCGGCTACAACGTGCAGGCCATACAGAAAGCACTCGGTGCGAATGCGCCGGTGGATAGCTGGGCCCTCGTGTTCGACCCGGCCAATCTGTCGAAACTGAAAGGCTGTGGTGTGTCGTTCCTCGACCAGGCCGTCGATGTATTCGCCGCAACACTGCAATACATGCATAAAGATCCGAACAGCACCAACCCCGCCGACTATCAGGCCGCTTTCGAAGTGCTGAAGAAAGTCCGCCCGTATATCACCCAATTCAATTCTTCCGGCTACATCAACGATCTCGCCAACAACGACGTCTGCGTTGCGGTGGGATGGTCGGGCGACGTCGGCATCGCAAGCCGCCGCACCGAAGAAGCCAAGCGCTCGTATCAGATCAAGTTCTCGAACGTGAAAGAAGGCGGCCTGTTGTGGTTCGACGTGATGGTGATTCCGAAAGATGCGCCGCATCCTGAAGCCGCGCTGAAGTGGATCAACTACATCTCAGATCCGAAGGTCAACGCTGCAATCACCAATGAAGTGTTCTATCCGACTGCGAACAAGGCCGCGCGCCAGTTCGTCACGCCGGCGGTCTCGCAGGATAAGACCGTTTATCCGGGCGACGACGTGCTGAGCAAAATGACGCTGATGAAGCCGATGCCGACCGACATCCTGCGCCTGGAAAATCGTCTTTGGGCGCAGCTTAAAACCGGCCATTGATAAAGCCAAACTAAAACTCTTTATTCCGCGCTCAGGGATCGCTCGAACCCTGAGTGCATGAATGGCAGTAACTGTAGTCAGCCTGCGCGCTTTTAGCGTCCCACCAGCGCGCAGTCCCATGTTTTCCGATCGCAGCGCACCTTGCGAGCCGCTTTGCGCGACTCGTATGGAGACACTTGCGCTCGCGATCCGCAAGGAATGGTTACATCATGAACTCGACGACCTTAAATAGCGCGGCCGGCGCCGCTCAGATGGCCCGCCCCGCACCGACGACAAAATCGAAATCGGATGAATTCGTTCGCATCGAAAATGTCGTAAAGAAATTCGGCGACAGCACCGCTGTCGACAACGTCAATCTGAACATCGCAAAGAACGAGTTGTTCGCGCTGCTCGGCAGCTCCGGCTGCGGCAAATCCACGCTCCTGCGCATGCTCGCCGGACTGGAAACGGTCACCTCAGGGCGCATTTTCGTCGACGGCGAAGATCTCGCCGCGATGCCGCCGTACAAGCGGCCAGTCAACATGATGTTCCAGTCGTATGCGCTGTTCCCGCATATGAGCGTCGAAGCGAATATCGCCTTCGGTCTCAAGCAGGAAGGCACACCAAAGAACGAGATCAAGGAGCGGGTCGCCGACGCGCTGCATCTCGTGCAGATGAGCAAATACGCGCAGCGCAAACCGCACCAGTTGTCTGGCGGCCAGCAGCAGCGTGTAGCGCTGGCCCGCTCACTCGTCAAGCGCCCCAAGCTGCTGCTGCTCGACGAACCGATGTCGGCGCTCGATAAACAGATCCGCCAGAAGACCCAGCTCGAACTGGTAAACATCATCGAGAAAGTCGATGTGACCTGCGTGATGGTCACGCACGATCAGGAAGAGGCCATGACGATGGCCGGCCGCCTCGCGGTGATGAGCGAAGGCCGCATCGTGCAGATCGGCTCGCCCAGCCAGGTGTACGAGTTTCCGAATAGCCGCTTCTCGGCCGAGTTCATCGGCTCGACCAACCTGTTCGAAGGCACCGTGGTCGCGGATGAACCGGATCACATCTTCGTCGAAAGCGAAGACCTCGAAACGAACATCTACGTGAGCCATGGCATTACTGGGCCGCTCGGTATGCCGGTGGGCATCTCGGTGCGTCCGGAACGCGTGAAGGTCTCGCTCGAGAAACCCGCGACGCCGCACAACTGGGCGCGCGGCGTGGTCTCGGACGTCGCGTACATGGGCAGCTATTCGCTGTATCACGTGCGCCTGCCGAGCGGCAAGACGGTCGTGTCGAATCTCTCCAGCTCGCACCTGATGAGCGAAGGTGCGCCGTCCTATAACGACGACGTGTTCGTCTACTGGTCGCCGGCTAGCGGCGTGGTGCTGACGCAATGAGCAATCCCACTACCTCCCCCGCGGCGCCCGGCGCGCCGTCCGGCAGCCGCTTGCCCGGCTCGCTGAAAAAACGCCTCGCGATGCTGGTGCCCTCGGGCCGCACGACTGTGATCGGTGTGCCGTTCCTGTGGCTCTTCGTGTTCTTTGCGTTGCCGTTCGTGCTGGTGCTGAAGATCAGCTTCGCCGATCTGCGTCTGGGCATCCCACCGTACACGGATCTCGTGACGGTCAAGGACGGCATGGTGCACTTCGCGATGCAGCTCGGGCACTACGCGTTCCTGCTGCAGGACGATCTGTACGTCGCGACCTATATCAGCTCGCTGAAAATGGCGGCGGTCTCGACCTTCTTCTGCCTGCTGATCGGCTATCCGGTTGCGTACTACATCGCACGCTCGGAACCGGCGAAACGCAACCTGCTGATGATGGGCGTGATGCTGCCGTTCTGGACATCGTTCCTGATCCGCGTCTACGCATGGATCGGCATCCTGAAGGACGACGGCCTGCTCAATCACACGCTGATGGCAATCGGCATGATTCATTCGCCGTTGCGCCTCTACCACACGGATATTGGCGTCTATATCGGCATGGTTTATTCGTACCTGCCGTTCATGGTGATGCCGTTATATGCGCATCTGGTGAAGATGGATCTGACGCTGCTCGAAGCGGCCTACGACCTCGGTTGCAAACCCTGGACGGCGTTCACGCGCATCACCTTGCCGCTGTCGAAGAACGGCATCATCGCCGGCAGTCTGCTGGTGTTCATTCCGGCTGTGGGCGAGTACGTGATTCCTGAACTGCTTGGCGGCGCCGACACGCTGATGATCGGCCGCGTGATGTGGGATGAATTCTTCAACGACATGGACTGGCCGATGGCATCCGCTGTCACCGTCGCCATGGTTCTACTGCTGCTCGTGCCGATGGCCGTGTTCCAGTACTACCAGGTCAAGGAACTGGAGGGCGCGAAATGATCAAGCCTAATAAGACGCTGTCCACGAGTGTGCTGACTTTCGGGTTTCTGTTTCTGTATATCCCGATCATCAGCCTGGTGGTGTATTCGTTCAACGAGTCGAAGCTCGTGACAGTCTGGTCCGGCTTTTCGCTCAAATGGTATGGCGCGCTGCTGCAGGACGGCGAACTGCTGAGTGCGGCATGGCTGTCGCTGAAAATTGGTCTCATGACCGCGTTTGCCTCCGTCGTGATCGGCACATGGGCCGGGTTCGTGCTGGCCCGCTTCGGGCGCTTTCGCGGCTTCACCCTGTTCGCCGGCATGATCAACGCGCCGCTCGTGATTCCTGAAGTGATTCAGGGTATCTCGCTCCTGTTGCTGTTCGTCGCACTCGAACAGATGCTCGGCTGGCCGAAGGGCCGCGGTCTCTTCACGATCTGGATCGGCCACGTGATGCTGTGCGTTTCGTACGTGGCGATCATCGTGCAATCGCGGGTGAAAGAGTTCAACAAGTCGCTCGAAGAAGCCGCACTCGATCTCGGCGCCACGCCCTTCAAGGTGTTCTTCCTGATCACCTTGCCGCTGATCTCGCAGGCACTCATGTCCGGCTGGCTGCTGTCGTTCACGCTGTCTTTCGACGATCTCGTGCTCTCCGCGTTTCTGTCCGGCCCCGGCTCGACCACGCTGCCGCTCGTCGTGTTCTCGCGTGTACGCCTCGGTTTGAATCCGGAAATGAATGCGCTCGCCACCATCTTCATCACCACGGTGACGATCGGTGTGATCGCCGTCAACCGCTGGATGCAGGTGCGTGAGCGCAAGCGCAATCGCGACATGCAGATGGCCTTCGCACTCGCCGATGCCGCCGACCTGTTGCCGTTAGCACCACAACAAGCCGCCGTACGGAAGTCGCTCGATACGGCACGCGCATAAGAAGTCCTTTTGCAATACGACCAATAAGGAGAATTTGCATGAGAAAGAAGCTCATCTGTCTGTTGGTGGCGGGGAGTTTGCCAGGCTTTGCCATGGCAGACGCCACCAGCGACCAGATCAAGGCGCTCCAGGCCCAACTCAACGCGCTGCAGAAGGAGGTAAAGCAGCTGCGTTCAGAGGTAGCGACCAAGCCGAAAGCGGCTGCAGCGACCGTCGCGCCGGCAGCGGCTGTCGTGGCGGCGCCAGTCGACGTCTCGTCGCCGGATTACGGCAAGGCGCAAGCGACGCTGAGCAACGACGACGTCACGTCGATGAAGCAACAGATCGCCAATCAGCAGCTGAAGGTCGATTCGCTGGAAGACGCGGCGAACACGGGTCCGATCGCCGGTTTGTCGGTGACGGGCTATATCGATCCGACCTACATGTATAACCGCGCGCAGAGCAGCTCGGCGTTCCTGTTCGCGAACCACGAAAGTAGCTACAACTACTTCAACAGCACGTTCGGCGATCTGTACTTAGACATCAAGAAGACCTTCGGTGTCGGCCCGATGGCGCCGTCGGCCGAAATCACCTTGATGCCGAACCGCGGCAACGGGATTACGCTGCTGCAGAACGAGCACGGCGATATCGGCAACAACATCCTGAACACGGCAGTGATCAACGTGCCGTTGACGGCGACCACAACCCTTGTTGCCGGTTTGATTCCGAGCTTCGGCGGTTATGAGGTTCAGCAGTCGAACCAGATGCTGACGCTCACGCACAACCTGCTGTATGACTTCTCCGATCCGGGTAGCTACATCGGCATCGGCGCGAACTATACGACGGGCAACTGGGCGTGGAAGTTCTTCCTCGGCAACGAGCAGTATCGTACGTACGGCGCGACGACGCAGATCGGAACCAATGCGCTGGGCGATCCGATCACCACCAGCAACAAGATTCCGACCTTCACGGCGCGTACGGACTACACATGGTCGAGCGCACTGGATGTGGGCGGCTCGATCAACATCGGCCGTCAGACGCTGCCTAGCGCGATCGACGCGAACACCGGTGCGGTCGCCTACGGCGTGGGCGGCAACTCGCCTGGCGCGGGCGGCACGTTCTTCTTCGGTGAAGCCGACCTGACCTACACCCTCGCCGACGTGCAGTACAACGCCGAAGTCGACTACGGTCAGCAGCAGAACGCTGCGTTCAACGGTGGCCAGGCGCAGTGGTACGGCCTCTCGCTGCTCGCGCACCGCAAGTTCACGCTGCCGGTGGTGGGCCGCATGGGCGCGACGGTGCGCTATGACGTGCTCGTCGACAGTAAGAACGGCGGCGGGGGCGGTGGCATCGCGCTGAATTCGAACGGCATGGACACTTCCAACGGCTTCGGCATCGGCGCGGACTGTCTCGCCAATTCGAAGTCGAACGGCGGTCTTGGCTTCGAGTGCAAGGGCGCAACCCGTCAGGACGTTTCGCTCGACCTGTTGTTCTATCCGACCCAGCAGATCACGGTCAAGGTGGAATATCGTCACGACTGGGCCAACAAACAGGTGTTCCTGAAGAACGACGGTTCGTACGGCAAGTCTAACGACCTGCTCGCGACGCAGTTCATCTACTCGTTCTAACACGACCCGCCTCATCGCGTGGCCCGGCTGTATCGCGGGCCACGCGCCAAGGCCTCTTCTGCATGCTCTGCCTATGCTCCGATTCTCGAACCAGACTCACGTCACCTCGTATTACGCAGCAACCGCTAACGACACCACCCGCCATCCGCCGCTCGAAGAAACGCTCAACGTCGACGTCTGTGTGATCGGCGCGGGTCTCACCGGTATCTCGACTGCGTTGAATCTCGCTGAACGCGGCCATTCGGTCGCGGTGCTCGAAGCATCGAAAGTCGGATGGGCCGCAAGCGGCCGCAATGGTGGCCAGTTGATCGGGGGGTTTGCCTGCGATATCGATACATTCGCGAAGTTCATGCCCGCGGATGACGTGAAACGTGTTTGGGACATGGGGCTCGAAACCCTGGATATCGTCAAGGAGCGTGTCGCGAAGCATCAGATCGACTGCGACCTGACCATCGGTTATCTGACCGCGGCAAACAAACCGCGCGATACGGACGCGCTGCAAAAATGGCGTGACGAAGCGCAAAAGCGCTTCGGTTACGACCGCTTCAGCTATGTCGATGCCGATGGCGTCGGCGACTATGTTCAATCGCAGCGCTACCTCGGCGGATTGTTCGATGCGGATAGCGGCCATCTGCATCCGTTGAATTACACGCTCGGTCTGGCGCGCGCGGCACGCGCCGCCGGCGTGCAGATTTTTGAAGACAGTTGCGTCACCGCGTTGCGCCAGGAAAACGGCCGGCATGTGGCCGAAACCGCGCGCGGTAAAGTGCAGGCGCAATTCGTCGTGCTCGCCTGCAATACCTATCTCGGCCAGCTCGCGCCGGATGTCGCCAGCAAAATCATGCCGGTCGGCACCTACGTGATCGCCACCGAACCACTCGACCCCGATCGCGCCGAAGCGCTGATGCCGGCGAAGGCGGCTGTGTGCGACAGCCGCTTTGTGCTCGATTATTTCCGCCCCGCGCCCGACAACCGTCTGCTGTGGGGCGGCAAAGTCAGCTATTCGAAGCTCGCGCCGCGCAACCTCGGTGAAGCGATGCGCCGCGATATGCTGAAGACTTTTCCGCAGCTCGACGATGTCAAAATCGACTATGCGTGGGGCGGTTTCGTCGACATCACGATGAATCGCGCGCCGCATTTCGGCCGGCTGTCGCCTACAGTGTATTTCGCGCAGGGATTCTCCGGCCATGGCGTGAACACCACCGGACTCGCGGGCAAACTGATCGCTGAGGCGATAGACGGCCAGGCATCGCGCTTCGATCTGTTCGGCAAGATTCGCCACCGCAACTTTCCTGGCGGCGCTACACTGCGGACCCCTGCCCTCGTGCTTGCGATGGCCTGGTATCGAATGAAGGACCTGCTTTGATGAATGCTCCGACTCCTGGCTTTAATACCCTCGACCGCCGCGCCGATGCGCTGATCGCTAACTCCTACTACGAGGCCAGTGCCGCGCGTCCGCTTACCGACGATCCGATGCTCGAAGGCACGCTGGAGGCCGATGTCTGTGTGATCGGCGCGGGATTCTCCGGTTTGTCGGTGGCGCTGGAATGCCGGGCGCGTGGGTTGTCGGTGGTCGTGCTCGATGCGCATCGTCCGGGTTGGGGCGCATCGGGCCGCAACGGCGGCCAAACGCTGGTGGGTTTCGCGAAAGACGAGATCATCGAACGGCAACTCGGGCTCGATGGCGCACGCGCCGCGTGGGCCATGTCGGTAGAGGGCGTAGCCTTGGTGCGCGAACGCATCGAACGCTACGGCATCGATTGCGACTTCACCTCCGGTTATCTGACGGTGGCCACCAAACCGAAGCGTGTGCCGGATCTGCGTTCGTGGATGGAATCGGCCTCACAACGCTGGGGTTATACGAAGCTCGCGTGGCTCGACACCGACGAAGTGCGTTCACGCGTCGCTTCGCAACGCTATCTGGCGGGTGTCTACGATCCGTTTTCGGGCCATCTGCATCCGCTCAAATACTGCCTTGGCCTCGCCGCCGCAGCACGTCGTGAAGGGGCACAACTGTTCGCGCATTCACCGGTGATCGAAGTCGTGCGCGGCGCACGGCCTGTCGTGCGTACCGCTAGTGGCGAGGTGCGCTGCCGGTTCGTCGCGGCATGCGGCAATGCGACGATCGGCGACGTGTTGCCCGCGCCGGTGGCCGCGCGCATTGCGCCGATTGCGTCGTATATCGTCGCCACGGAGCCACTCGGTAAAGCACGCGCCGACGCGTTGATTAAGGGGCGCGAGGCGATTTGCGACAACAACTTTTTCCTCGATTACTTCCGTCTGTCGGCTGATCATCGCGTGCTGTTCGGCGGGCGCGCGAGTTCGAGTGGTGCATCGCCTGTGCAGCTTGGAGAAGAGATTCGCAATCGCATGATCGGCGTGTTCCCGCAACTCGGCGATGTGCGAATCGACTATGCATGGGGCGGTTTTGTCGACGTCACGCGTAATCGTGCACCGGATTTTGGTTCGATCGATCCGAATTACTTCTACGTGCAGGGTTTCTCTGGGCACGGTGTGGCGCTGACCGGCATCGCCGGGCGCGTGATTGCTCAAGCCATGGCCGGGGAGACTGCGGCCTTCGAACTGTTCGCGCAGTTGCGGCATGCTCGCTTTCCGGGCGGTCCAGCATTGCGTGGGCCGGCGCTTGAACTTGGGATGATGTATCACCGGATTCTGGAGCTGTTTTAGGCCGTTTTTCCAGTGACAAATTGAGTGCTTTTATTAGCATCCTGCCCATCGTGCTTGTGCAGCCCCACACATGCCGCGCCCTCAGGATCCCGACCTCGCCCCCCGATATTCGAGTGCTTCATCGCCGCTGCGGCCCGAACATACGAGCCAACGCGCGCGCAAGTTCCTTGACGACGGCATCGGCAGTCGGGCGATGAAGCAGCGCGATATCCATGGTTTCGATTGAAGGCAGCCCGCTTTTCGGTGTCAGCACGGCGTGATCAGCCGTCACCGCGCGCGCGGGAAGAAGACTGATGCCAAGACCATCGGCAACGGCCGCCTGGATTCCGCTCAAACTCGAACTGATGAAGCTGAGCCGCCAGCGGCGTCCGAGCCCTTCAATGGCGTTGGTCATGTCGTCACGGTACAGCCCGCGCGGCGGAAACGCGACGAGGGGAATCGGATCCAGCTGGAACGAAGGATTCCTGGCACTGTCGATCCACCTCAATTGCTCCGGCCAGCACGCGACGGCCTCGCGACTGTTGCGCCGCTGCTTCACGAGGATCAGATCGAGGTCGCCGCGATCATAGCTGTTGCCGAGGTCCCGGCTCAATCCGCTGGTCACTTCCAGCTTCACCTGCGGATGCTTGCGGTTAAACGCGGCAAGCATATGGGTTGTCGGCCCACCGACGAAGTCCTCCGGTACGCCCAGCCGGACAGTCAGCCCCACCGTCGCGCCCGACAGCGCCTCAATCATTTCATCGTTGAGGGCAAGCATCCGGCGCGCGTAGGCGAGCAGCGTTTCGCCGGCATCGGTCGGACTCACGTCACGACTGCCTCGCTCGAGAAGCTTGTGTCCAGCCATATCCTCCAGGCGCCGCACTTTCTGGCTCACGGTGGACTGCGTGGAATGAAGCCGTGCGGAAGCCGCTGTAAAGGTGCCGCAATCGGCCACCATGACGATGGCCTTCAGCAAATCCAGATCGAATAGCGGTGTACGTGCTTTGGCGTTGGGTTTCATCGAACCATTTGATCTTTAAATGCGGACGCTGATTTCTATCACGCATCAGGCAGGCTGGCAATCGCGCACGGGCCTCATGAACGGCGCATCCCAGCCCGCTCCAGTCAGACACCACAACGCTTGATAACGGCATACGTCTAACCAATAGTATTCGATTTTCAACTGACTGGCATTTGAACATTTAATTTTTGAATGCCGGGTGAGATGGATAACATCAAGCGCTATCGATGCGGTGATTTCGGTGGGCTCGCAGTGGCCAGCTATTCCGCTTCGACATCAGACAAGAAAACTCGAATGCGGGCAAAGCACGACACGACACCGCCGTGTCGGCGAAAGAACAGCCCCCATCACGAGACAAATACCCGGAGACAGGCATGAAGAAACCGCAGTTGAAGAACAGTTGGATGAAGCCATTTGTGTGCATCGGCGCAGGCATGATGCTGGCGGGCACGGCCGGGAGGATCCCATGAAATTTCGTTTTCTGCTGGCCGCGCTGCCGTTTATCGGCATCTATTCGGGCGGCACACTTGCCGCCAGTACGCCGTTCCTGTTCGGCCTGCCGTTTCTGCTCGTGTGGAACCTGTTCTGGATGGCTGCAACGGCCGCCATCCTCGCATTCATCTACTACCTCGACAGCCGCGACGAAGCGGCACGCGCGGGCGAGCACACGGGAGACGGCCAATGAATCCAGCCCTCATCATCATCGTTCTGTTTGCCCTCTTCGCGCTGGCGGTCGGCCTGTACGCGCGTCGCGGCAAAACGTTCAGCCTCGAACAATGGGCAGTCGGCGGGCGCGGCTTCGGGTCGCTGCTTACCTTCCTGCTAATGGCAGGTGAGGCTTTCTCGACCTTCTCGTTTCTCGGCGCGAGTGGCTGGACCTACAGCAAGGGAGTCCCGGCGTTCTACATCCTGTCGTACGGCTGCCTTGCGTACGTGTTCGGTTACTGGATGCTGCCCGCCATCTGGCGCTACGCGAAGGAACACGGCCTTGTGTCGTTCGCCGATTATTTCGCGTCGAAGTACGATAGCCGCGCCATCGGCGTGCTGGTGTCGGTGGTGGCCGTCTTCGCGATGGTGTCGTTGCTGATCATCCAGTTACGCGGGCTCGGCATTATCGTCTCCGAGATGTCATATGGTTCGATCTCGCAGGACACGGCTATCTGGATCAGTGCGACCCTGATGGTCCTGTACATGAGCGTGTCGGGCATCCACGGTTCGGCAAGCATTGCGATCTTCAAGGATGTACTGATCCTCGGTCTCGCGATTTTTCTCGGCACCTATTTGCCGCTGCACTACTTCGGCGGCTTCGGCGAGATGTTCGCGCGCATCGACGCCGTCCATCCGGAACTGCTGCGCATGCCGGAGCGCGGTTTCAATCTGAGCTGGTACAACTCGACACTCCTGCTGACATCGCTTGGCTACTACCTGTACCCGCACGGCTTCACTGCCGTCTACGTGGCACGCGACGCGTCGGCGCTGCGCAAGAACACCGTGCTGATGCCGATCTACCAGGTGTTGATCGCATTCCTGTTCCTCGTCGGTTTCGCCGCGGTATTGACGGTGCACGGGCTCGAAGGCGCGCAAACCGATCTCGCGCTGCTGCGGCTCGTCAAGCAGACTTTCCCGTCGTGGTTTGTTGGGATCGTCGGCGGCGCTGGTCTGCTCACGGCATTGGTGCCAGGCTCGCTGATCATGCTCAACGCGTCGACGATGATCGCCCGCAACATCTACCGCGAAGGCTTCGCACCGCAGGCGAGCGACCAGCAAGTCGGGCGCGTCGCGCGAATCGCACTGCCTCTGTTCACGCTGGTCGTCGTCTACTTCGTGCTGCGTGGCGGCTCGAACTTCGTCGCCCTCGCGATCTTCTCGTCGAGCCTGCTGACGCAACTGGTGCCCATGCTCGCCTCGAGTTTCCTGAAGCGCCCATTCGGCACCCGGGAAGCGGCATTCGGCGGTATCTTTGCAGGCGGGATCGTGCTGGCGCTGGCGAACGGGCGCGGCATGACGCTGGCCTCTGTTTTCCCGGCCGCGTCCATCACCTTCACTTCCATCAACACGGGCCTCGTCGCGCTGTTCGCCAATGCAGTAGTGTTCATCGCGATCAGCGCCGCGCAGCGCGCGTTGCGGGCCCGTATCGCCACTTCCGTCGAATCGGCATAACCAACATGACTCGCTCTCTTCTTCTCTCCAACGTCCGGCTGGCTGACGGCCAACCGGTTTCCGTATCCATCGCCGACGGTCTCATCGAGGCGCTCGGGCCGCATGTCGAAGCGCAGCCTGGCGTGCTAACCGCAGACGGCGGCGGCGCGTTGCTGCTGCCGGGCTTCGTCGAAGGGCACACGCACATCGACAAAAGCAACTGGGACCAGTCGTGGTATCGCAACGAGGTCGGCCCCGCACTCATCGACCGGATCAACAACGAGCGCGAATGGCGCAAGACGTCGGGACACGATGCGGCCACCCAGTCGCTCGCGCTGGCGCGGGCATTTGTTCAGGCAGGCACGACGCGCCTGCGCACCCACGTTGACGTCGATACTGACGCGCAATTGCGTTACCTCGAAGGCGTGATCGGCACGCGGCAGACGATGCGCGATGTGCTGGACATGCAGATCGTCGCGTTTCCCCAGTCGGGGATGTTGATCCGTCCCGGCACGGTTGAACTGCTCGGCAGCGCGCTCGCCGAAGGTGCCGACGTACTCGGCGCGCTCGATCCCGCCTTGATCGACGGCGATCCCGTCGCGTCGCTCAACGCGACCTTTGAGCTGGCGCAACGCTACGGCAAGCCGATCGACATCCATCTGCACGAGCCCGGTGAAGTCGGCGCCTTCACGCTAAAACTGCTGCTCGATCGCGTCGAGGCGACGGGCATGCAGGGTCAGGTGGTCGTCAGCCACGCGTTCTGCCTCGGCGCATTACCGGAACGTGAACGCGACGCGCTGCTCGATCGGATCGCGCATCTGCGCGTAGCACTTCTGACCAGCGCGCCGCCGTCTCGCCCCGTTCCGCCGCTTAAGGTTTGCAGGGACAAAGGCATCACGATCTTCGGCGGCAACGATGGGATTCGCGACACCTGGTCGCCGTATGGCGTACCGGACATGCTCGAACGCGCGATGCTGATCGGCATGCGCTACGACTTGCGACGCGACGACGACCTCGCGATTGCATTCGACTGCGTGAGCGACGCTGCCGCTCGAGGTTGCGGATTCGCCGACTATGGTCTGCGTGTCGGCGCACGCGCGGACCTCGTGCTGGTCGATGCCGAATCCGTCGCGCATGCCGTGGTCGCCCGGCCCAGACGCAAGCTGGTCGTGGCGAACGGACGCATCGTCGTACGCAACGGCGAGCTGGTCGACGCCGTGTAACCGTGCGCGAGCACCTCACAGGAAGAGTCCGCATATGAACGATAAGCAACAGGTCGACATACTGATCGAGCACGGCTGCGTGATCACACTCGATCCGGCGCGCCGCGTCATCGACGATGGCGCGGTGGCCATCAAGGGCGATCGCATCGTCGCCGTCGGAGAGACCCGCACACTCGCGCAGCAATACCAGGCAGAACGCGTCATGGACGCACGCCGCAAGGCGGTACTGCCAGGCCTGATCGACGCGCACGCCCATGCCGGGCACGCG
The DNA here is from genome assembly GCF_035656215.1 of Paraburkholderia sp. Lineage (GTDB taxonomy): Bacteria > Pseudomonadota > Gammaproteobacteria > Burkholderiales > Burkholderiaceae > Paraburkholderia. The sequence continues at coordinate 3,149 of NZ_DASRSY010000187.1, read as the reverse complement.
ATGCTCAGGACGATCGGTGGCGCGAACGGCGATGCTTGGTCGGCGGCGTGCGAGGCGATCTATACGCGCGCATCGGACGAAACGTTCTGGGAAATGGAATCGCATCTTGCCGCACTGGAGCGCCTCAAGGCGGGTGTGACGACTGGCGTATCGCTGCTCGGCGGCGGCGATTCGATCATGCGCGTCGACGACCCCGTGTATGCGCGGCGTCACTGCGACGCGGTGGTCAAGACGGGGACCCGCTCGATCGTCGCGGTCGGTCCGTCGCGCCCACCCGAACCGCGTGCCTACACGCAGTACGGAGCGAACGGCAGCGTGACGCGCGATGTCGATTTCGCGCAGATGGCCGATGTATGCAAAGAGATCATCGACGCATGCCATGGTGACGCCAACGGCCGTATCCAGATTGCGTTGACGCTACCTGTCTATGCACCGCAGCACTATCCCGAGCAAGCAGCACACGAACCTGTCTTCCGGCGTCAGGCCGAGCGATACACAGCGTTGGCCCGCGAACGCGGTTTAAGCTTCACGCAGGATGGCCATCGCACCGGCTCGCTGGATTTCGCGCATCGCGAGCTGGGACTGCTGAACGCGAAGTCGTTCATGTCGCACGCCATCGATCTGAGTGCCGCGGACATCGCGGCGTGCGTCGAGACAGGTGCCTCGATCGTGCACAACCCAAGCGCGATCATGTCGATCATCGGACGTTGTCCTGTGCCGGAACTCATCGATGCCGGCGTGACGGTGGCGATCGGCTCGGATGGCGCGGCACCCGACCGCGGTTACGACATGTTCCGCCACATGTGGCAATGCATGCACTACCACCGCCGTCATTTTCGTGACCCGGACGTCCTGCCGCACGGCAAGGTGCTCGAAATGGTCACGATCGACGCCGCCAAAGCGCTGTCGCTCGACGACGAGATCGGTTCGCTGGAAGTGGGCAAGCAGGCCGACATCATTCTGGTCGACCTGTACAAGCCGCACCTCATGCCGATGAATATGCCCGTCCATCGCGTCACCTGCTTCGCGAATGCCGGCGACGTGTGCATGACGATGGTCGGCGGCAAAATCCTGATGGAGAACTACCAGGTGCTGTCGGTCGACGAAGGGGACATACTCGAGCGCGTGTCAGCGGCCGCGGATCGCGCGTTCGACCGCGCAGGTCTGCGTCATCTGCTGGAAACGCCGCCAACGCTGTGGCAGCGTAGCCATTATTGAGGCCGGAGCGGTTTTATCGTGGTGCGTTGAGCGTCAACTTCATATGCCGGTTGACGTCTTTGTACAGGAGGTAGCGGAAACGGTCCGGTCCACCCGTGGCGGCACGCCATGCATCGGCTTCTTGCCGGACGGCGGTTTTAGTCGACGAGGCCGCGTCCGGGCGTCGTGACCTTGAAATGCAGACGTGACGAATCGCCCCAGAATTGCCCGTTTCGGACAATGGCCCGATCAGCCGGTACGGCAGCGACAGCAGCAGCGGCGTTCGGCGCCTTCACGACGACGAACGTCGCCTCATTGCCGACCTTCGGCCCGTATCCACTTTTCTCCAGCACGGCAGCGCCTGCTTCCGTCGCCATGTGCAACGCAACGCGCAGCTCTTCATCGGTATAGAAACCTGAGCGATAACCGACCAGCATGGCTCGTTGCAACATGTCGCCGTTGCCATACGGCCACCACGCGTCCTGAATGTTGTCGTTGCCGGTGAACACGCGCACACCGGCTGCGCGCAGTTGCAGGATCGGCGGGAACGCGCGGTCGCCCGGCGCATTCGTCATGATCGATACACTGGCTTCCGCAAGCGCGACGGCTACACGGTCGACCACCTCGGGCGCGACGTCGCCGAGCCCGTAAGCGTGACTCACCGATACCCGGCCGTTCAACCCCGACGCCCTGGTGCGCGCAGCAATGCGGTGCAGTTGATCGATACCTTGCTGCCCCGGTTCATGGAGGTGAATATCGATTTTCACGCCGCGCTTTTCAGCAATGCCAAAGACAATGTCGAGCTGGCCTTCAGCGTCGCCATCCAGCGTGGTCGGGTCGATACCGCCCACCACCTGCGCACCTTCACGGGCCGCTGCATCAAGAATTTCCGCCGTTCCCGGACACGACACGACGCCCGCCTGCGGGAATGCGACGAGTTCGATATCCACGACCCCGCGCCATTTCTCGCGCGCTTCCAAGACGGCATGCAGGTTGGTCAGCCCCGTCGTCGCGTCGACGTCGACATGACTGCGCATCGCAATGGTGCCGAACGACGCAGCCTGGCGGATCAGCGCGTCGGCGCGCTCGACGATAGGCGCGGCGCTTGCCAGTTCCTGCTTTTCGATAGCCAGACGCTCACGCAGGCTCGCGACATGACGATGAGGACGCCAGCCGTCGCCAACGAAGCTTTTGTCGAGGTGAATATGTCCATCGACGAACCCGGGCAACACCAGGTGCCCTTCCAGATCGACGACCTCCGCGCCGTCGACCTCGGGACTTTCCGGACCGATGCCGACAAAGCGACCCTCATGTACGGCAAGGTTGAGCGGACTGCCGTCGGCGTCCACGGCATTGACGAATACGCGGTCGAACATTGTTCTGCCTCTGCGAGTCAGGACTCATCCAACGCGCCCTGATCGGGTTGCGTTCGTCGCGCTGCATGGTCCTATGGGGGATGGATCGTTGAACCATATCGGACAGCCACCCTATCCACAAATTAAATATTGGAATGGCCCATATTCATTTTCTGGATAGTTCGGCTATCCTTGGCGCAATCGGCATGCTGTGCGGCTTCTGCGGCACTTTGATGACCCCCATGGCCGCCAACTTCAATATCGTACCGGCCGCGCTGCTGGAGCTGAAAGACCAGAACGGCGTGATCAAGGCACAGTGGCCGACCGCTTTACTATTGCTGGTCTTCAATACCATACTGCTGTATCTGTTCGTATTCCGCTTTTGAGGAGGCGCCGATGACTGTTCAACTCACCCCCGAATTCGCTTCCAGATTCGCCAATCTTGCACTCGCCCATCTCACACGTGAGTATCCGAACAAGCTGACACATTCGCTCGCCGGTCCGCAAGATGTGCAGGGCCCGCGTGCATTGCATCCGATTTTTTATGGCAGCTACGACTGGCATTCCTGCGTGCATGGCTACTGGCTGATCCTGCAT
>NZ_DASRSY010000186.1:0-5390 GCF_035656215.1 Paraburkholderia sp. | reverse complement strand
CGCCGACATGGTCGCGCTGCGTCCGCTCGAGCGCAATCTGATCGAGCGCTGCGCTGAAGCCGGGATTGGTGCGTTCGATATTTCGGATCAGGTATTTCCGCCGTACGGCAGCGAACGGGTCGTTGCGGATCTGGAAATCGTAGCGGGCAAGCGGCTCAGAAATCCGCGCTGGTACGGCGGCGAGTTTCTTCTTGCGACGCCCGCCGCATTGCGCCGGTTAGTGCCACGCGCACGCGCCAGTTACGCGCGCTATATCAGCGAGAGCGGACGCGTGAAGCATCACGGCGACGAAGCGTTCATTTCCGCGACGCTCAATGCGCTGGTCGATGAAGGGCAGGGGCTGATCGAGGTCGGCGCTTATCAGGCGGTCGGCCGTCACTGGCCCGGCAATATCTATCGGGACATGCGCTGGTTTCGATGCTGCTCCTTCGTTCATCTACCGGGCGGCAAGGCCTTGCTCGAAAAGGAGGCGCGTTTTGCCGAGTTTGCACCGGATCGTTTCTGGCGCCGTATGCGCGTGGCGCATCTGCGTGGCCGCGTGCGTCATGCGGTGAAACGCATTGCCCGATTGCTGAATATGGAACGTCTCGCCACGCTGTCTGCTTACGCGGTGCGCAGCGAGAAGAGTTAGGCGTTCATGCCGCGGCTCATGGAAGGTGCGAAGCCGCGCGGCGTGGCGGCACAGCGCGAGCGCACGTTCGTCGCTTCGCCGCCAACGCCTGCCGCGCCGTTCACATTTTCACGTCGATGCGGCCATACACTCCGTCTGCTTCGCTATTGGGCCCCGCAGCAAAAAACAACGTGTTGACCGGCTGATTATCGAGCCCATTGCCGAACGCGATACCCCAAAGCCCCGGTTGTACGAACCTGGTTCCATTCGACAGTTTGACGGTGCCGAGGGATTGCCCGCTTGCCGGATCGAAAGCATTTATCGTGCCGTCGCCGAAATTACCGATCAGTACGTCGCCGCTGAAGCGGCCGAAGTTGCCAGGTGCCTGTGCAACGCCCCACGGTGCGTTCAGCGGACCGGCCGACGCGAAGTGCTGCAGTAGATTGCCGGCCGTATCGAATACGTCGACGAAGCCAAGCCCTGGACCGTCGAGATTGTCATGCGCGACTGCGTTCTGTTTGGCATAGGTCACGAAGAGCTTTGCACCGATCGCCTGAATGCCGAACGGCGCAAAGCCTGCCGGCAGCGAAGCGTCCTGAAACTTGCCGGGCATCGCGACCTTCGCGAAGTTCTTGTCGAACACGTCGATCTTGTTGTTGTGGAAGTCAGTGGCATAGAGAAAGTTCGCCGTGCCATTGCTGGCGAGTGCGAGCCCCTTGTAGACCGCGCCACCACTACCGTCGTCGAACATGACGATCGCGGTGGTGGGCGCGACCGCCGGTGCCCATGCGGTGATCGTGCCGCCTTCACCGGAAAAGATAAAAGCACCCACGCCGCTCTTGCCACCCTGGGTGACCGTGAAATCCGTCGTGCCATTGAACACGATGCCGGTCGGATTCGCCGGGCCGCTGATTCCATTCGAAATGCTGACGATCAGGGATTGCGGCATGCCGTTGCCATCGTAGAGCGTGGCGACAGAGGTCCCGTTATCGGCGACCCAGACGAAGCCCTTTGGATTGAACGCGATGCCCCATCCGTTTTTCAGATTCGCGTCGGTGTGCGGCGCGGAGACCGCGCCGTCGGAGACCAGCGCGGTCGCGGTGAACGACTGCGCGCTGATCGACCCCGAACCTCCTCCGCACGCCACGAGACCCGTCAACGCCACGCCGCCCACGACGACGCTCAATACCTTAAGCACAGACTTCATGACCGCACCTCTCTTACGACCGATGGCCGTTGCGGTTATTGAACGTGCTGGGTGGCGGATTTATTCCTTTGGCGGTTGAACAATTTGATTTGATCTGAGGCGGTTCCCAGGGTGCCTTCTTTCAGATCGTCCCGAATAGTGCCCGAGGGCAATCCTTCAGCGTGCCGGTCAGCGGTCGTAACGCACTCACCGGCGCGGGTGCGCTAAAGCGCAATGCTTTCCTGCAGAGTGCCGGCACGGCGGGTGAGGGCACGCAGGATCTGGAGCCTGGTCCGGCGCCGGCGGTTTTACGTCGATGAAGGCGGGAAAAAACCGTGATAACGGGAATTGCCGGTAGCGGTGGTCTCAGCGAGATGGCCGGTTGCGCCCACCGACAGAAGCGTTTCAACTGTGGCGGCGCGATTCGAAACGAATGTCCACTGCGGGGCGGTTTCCTGCGATCTGGAGGACGCGTGAATCTGGCGCAGCGCAGTCAGCAGCGCGTCGCCATCCGGCGAATACATGACAAAGCCTTCGTTCGCGAGCGCAGCATCGTTCAATCCCAGCTCGAGGCATACCTGCATGCGCAGCGGCGCCTCCAGCCGGTTCGCGCGACGCGACTGTCCGACCAGTTCGACGGTCGTCGCATCGACAAGAATGCCCTGCCTTTGCAGCGGCTTGCCCTGCCACGCATCTGAAGGGCATCCCTTGTTTTCCGGCACTAACTCGACGAATGGATTGATTTCGGCGGGATAGATCCGGCACACCAGCGGCCTTTGTTCATAGATACCGCAGCGCATGTCGGCGTGCAGATTGGGACATGCCCCTCCGAATGCCGCGGCGAGAACGACCGAGACGCGGACCGGCAGGCTTCCGCTCATTGCCGGCGAAGAACGCGCCCGTTTGTATTCAGCTTGCGCATTGCCGGGCTCGGGTTCGACCGGCCACGGTATGGCCTCGCAGATGAGTTCCATTTGCCCGCCGCGCTCCAGCCAGGCGATCGCCTCGGCAATCGTCAGCGCCAGGCGCAAGTCGTGGCAGCATTTGCCACACGCGGTACATCCGAAATCGATGTCATCCACCCTGATTTCCTGTTTAAAAATGTCAGCGTTGTTGTTAGTCGCCGCAGATCCGAAGTTCTGACAGGGATCCGCAAAAAAGTGGGGGCGGCGGGCTTCATTGTGCCGTATGCGAATACTCGCGCTAGCCAACACGGCATCTACCACCGGACCGGACGATATGACGACTTCCTTACCCAGGAGCAGATCGGTAGCGACAATGTGCAACGGCAACGCCGCTTGCTCCACGCGCGCATAGGAAAGGTTCTTTTCGAGCAGAATACGCAGCGCCGTGGCCTCCACGAGATGCGTACGGCGCCCCAGCACCATGTCGAGCAGCCCGAACATCGAGAACGGCATGATGTCCTGCCGGCGTACCCGGCACCACAACGCCTCGAGCAGGGCCACACCGTCACGAGTCGGATTTCCCGCGAAATAGGCGGCATTAATCGCGCCCGCCGATGCGCCGACGACGAAATCAGGACGCTCGCCTCGATTGACCAGTTCCCGCAGCATGCCGACTTCTATTGCACCCAGACTGCCGCCGGCGGAAAACACGAAGGCGGTGAGCGTGGCGCGTGGTGGATCGGCCTGCAGATTGGATAGTGTGGAATCAATCGATGACATGTCGGTCTCCCTTTCATACTGTACGCCTTACCGGCGCAGCGGGCGCGGCCCGAGCACTGCGCCAGTTCCAGATCGGGCTGCGCGAGCCTTGCTAACGAGTCGTCGTTCTATACGCGGTTCAGCGCGATACAGATTTGCGCCCATTTCATTCGATAGCGGCTCGTCGCACGTCATTGCGGTGAATGGCTGAGCCATCGCATGTTTATTTTATTTTGTGAACTCACCGGCTGGTTCATTTTAAAAGCGCATTCGCTATCGTCACATCCCGTATCACACTCCGCACCGCAATAAAATAAAGTTTCTCGTAGATATGTGCGCCCATCCTGCTTTTAGAGTCTTAACTCTGTCGATTACTTAGGCCATTCGATCTGCATACACCATTCGCTAGTGCAAGAAAGATTGTGAAAGGAAGTTGACACGAGAACGTTTGCCAATCTAGGCTACGCACTGTCGCTAAAAACTGATCTGATTCCTGTCCACCTGCATGGAGATGCAGGTAAGCCGCTGCTTTGTCCATCAGTCAGCTGATAGCGCGAAAACGAAGAAGGCGGCTTACGTCGTCACCTTTGTGAAAGAATTGTAATTATCCGGTTGCGTAATTCTAAAATCAGCCACAAGTGCTGAGGCAGTAACACGTCCATATATTCTCGCTAGCAATCCGGCGCTAGTGCGGGAGACCTTTTTTGCTGAAAAAACAGAGAAACACAGCTTAAGCACTCAACGCACTTTCTTTATGCCGATTTTGTCAGTCGAGGATTAACAATGCGTATAAATTTCCGATTGCAGATACAGTGCCTGGCGTTAGCCGGAATAATGGTTCTGGCTGGCTGCGGCGGTTCAGACGGCTCGGCATCACTTTCGAGCAAGTCCGCCCAGACGCCCGCGGCGGCCTCCGAAGTGGCGCTAGCGCCGCCCACGGCGCCGATCGTTGCGGACACATCGATCAACAAGAGCGTGCCGCCGGTCGAATTGCCCGACACGGTGACGCCGATCAACTACAAGCTGTGGTTCCGGCCGAACCCGGCTCTCTCCTCATTCGACGGCCGCGCGGACGTTCAGATCAAGGTGCTGAAGGCGGTCAATGCGATCACGATTGCTGGACACCGCATCAAGTTCACGAACGGCACGATCACGCTGCAGCCAGGCAACATCCCGTTGATCGCCACGCCGCAAGATGACGGCGATTTCTACCAGCTTCGGCCAGTGAGCGGACAGATCGCCGCCGGTAACTACTCGCTGCACATGGAGTGGAGCGGCATCATCAACTTCAAGACTTACGACGATCCGGTCGCCAAGACCGGCGGCAGTTGCGGCGACGACCCCTATCCGGGTTGCTCCGCGGCGGAGGGCGTGTTCCGCGTCGACCTGAAGTCGACCGATGGCACGACGAGCGGCGCGATTCTCACGCAAGGCGAATCGAACCTCGCGCGTCAATGGTTCCCCGGCTGGGACGAGCCGGCTTTCCGGCCCACCTATGAGGTGAGCGCGGAAGTCCCGCAGAACTGGAATGTCGTGTCGAACGCGGCGGAGAAGCCGGCAGTGAATGTGGATAGCGGCTACAAGCTGGTGTCGTTCGAAAAAACGCCGCCGATGCCTTCGTATCTGCTCTTCTTCGGCGGCGGCCAGTTCGACATTCTCGAAGACGACTTCTCGAGCCCGCTGCCCGACGGCAACGGTCTGCATCTGCGCATCTTCACGCCGCCCGGCATGCGTGACTGGGCGAAGCCGGCCATGCAGCAGACCAAGCAGGCGCTCGATTACTACTATCGCTACACCGGCATTCCGTTGCCGCTCACCAAGTTCGACACGATCGCCGCGAACGACGCGTTCAAGGAGCAAAAGGACCTGAACTTCGGCGGGATGGAAAACTGGGGCGCGATTCTCGAATTCGCCGACGACATTCTGCCGG
>NZ_DASRSY010000185.1:0-2938 GCF_035656215.1 Paraburkholderia sp. | reverse complement strand
CGCTCGCCTGTTCGGCCAGTTGCGCATGATGCATGATGGTGCGGTGATCCCACGCGGTCTGGAAAATCGACGTGCCAATACCGCCGCACATGATCCGGACGAAATTCGACAAGCCAGACGCAGCCGGAATCCGGTTGCCTGGCAAACCCGACAGCGTGATCGACACCAGCGGGATGAAGAACCCGGCCATGCCGATCCCCTGAATCAACGTGGGTAGCAGCAGCGAATAAGTATCGACACCAGTCGTATAACGTGAGCGCATCCAGAAACATAGCGCGAACACGAGGAACGACAAGGTCGCGATATAACGCGGATCGGTACGCGGCAACACCTTGCCGGTGATCGGCGACAGCAGCACCGCGAACAGGCCGACCGGCGCCATCACGAGACCCGCTTCGGTGGCGGTGTAGCCGATATCGGTTTGCAGCCACAACGGCAACAACACGAGGTTGCCGAAGTAGAGCCCGTAGCCGATCGACAACGCAATCGTGCCGCTCGTAAAATTGCGCCGCCTGAAAAGCGATAGATCGACCACCGGATGCTCGGCCGTCAATTCCCACACGATGAAGAACGCGAGCGAAATCACCGCGACCAGCGCTAGCACGACGACGGTGGTCGACGAGAACCAGTCAAGGTCCTTGCCCTTATCGAGCATCACCTGCAACGAGCCGACCCAGAGGATCAGCAGCCCGAGACCGACGCCGTCGATCGGCGCCTTTCTGATGACCGAATCGCGGTTGCGGAAGATCGACCACGTCGCGATAGCGGCGATCGCGCCGACCGGAATGTTGACGTAGAAAATCCACGGCCACGAGATGTTGTCCGAGATCCAGCCGCCGAGAATCGGCCCGGCCACCGGCGCGATCAGCGTGGTCATCGCCCACATCGATAAAGCCATTGGCGCCTTGGCGCGTGGGTAGCTCGCGAGCAGCAGCGTTTGCGACAGCGGAATCATCGGGCCGGCCACGGCGCCTTGCAGCACACGCGAAGCAAGCAGGAACGGCAGGGTGGGTGCGAGGCCGCACATCCACGACGAGATCACGAACAGAATGATCGACGCCATGAACAGGCGTACCTGACCGACGCGTTCGGTAAGCCAGCCGGTCAGCGGCACGGAGATCGCGTTCGCTACCGCGAACGACGTGATGACCCACGTGCCCTGGTCGGACGACACACCGAGATCGCCCGAAATGGACGGGATCGACACGTTCGCAATCGACGTGTCGAGCACATTCATAAAAACGGCGAGCGACACCGCGATGGTGCCGATCACCAGTTGCGCGCCCTCGAGCGGCGGATGAGGGACTTGCGCCTGAGCCTGAGCCATTAATCAAAAAGCCTTATATGAATCGTCGCGCCGCTTACATCAACTTCGCAGCGGGCTTCGCGGCGCCGGCTTGAGCCGACTTCTGCGAGCCACCGTTCGGACCTGCGTTTTCCGAGATGATGCGAGCGATTTCCGCGTCAGCCTGGTCGCCGTACTTCTCGAACACATTGGTCTGATAGACCGTGTTTGGCGCGTTGCCGAGTTGACCGCCGTTGTCGTCCTTGATGGTCACGTCGGCTTGCATCGACAGGCCGATGCGCAGCGGATGCTTTTCAAGTTCCTGCGGGTCGAGCGCGATCCGCACCGGCAGACGTTGCACCACCTTGATCCAGTTACCGGTTGCATTCTGCGCGGGCAGCAGCGAGAACGCCGAACCCGTGCCCGCCGAGAAGCCGACCACCTTGCCGTGGAACACCACCGACGAGCCGTACACGTCGGCCGTCAGTTCGACCGGCTGGCCAATGCGCATGTGCTTCAGTTGCACTTCCTTGAAGTTCGCATCGACCCACACGCCGCCCAGCGGCACGATGGCCATCAGCGGGGTGCCCGGCGAGACGCGCTGGCCGACCTGCACCGAGCGTTTCGCGACATAGCCCGTGACCGGCGCCGGCAGGTTGTTACGTGCGTTGTTCAGGTACGCGTCGCGGACCTTCGCGGCGGCGGCCTGCACATTGGGGTGATCCGCGATCGTGGTGTTGGCGGTCAGCGCCCGGTTCGACGCCAGTTGTTGCTGGGCGGCGTCGACAGAGGCTTGCGCGCTTTTCACGGCGTCGCGCGCGTGCGAGATTTCTTCCAGCGACACGGCGCCCGTTTGCGCGACCGTCAGACGGCGCTTCAGGTCGTCCTGTGCACGCGACAGATCGGACTGACGCTGGGCAACTTGCGCCTGATACTGATTGTCGTCGGCGAACAGGCCGCGGACCTGGCGCACCGTCTGCGCAAGATTCGCTTCGGCTTGTTCGAGCGCGACGCGCGCGTCGGCCGGATCGAGCACGACGAGCGGGTCGCCGGCCTTCACGGTTTGCGTGTCGTCCGCGTTCACGGCGACAACCGTGCCGGTGACCTGCGGCGTGATCTGTACGACGTTGCCGTTCACATACGCGTCGTCGGTGTCTTCATGGAAGCGTGCGTCGAGGAAGTAGTAAAGGCCGTAGGCGACCGCGGCGATCAGGATCACGATGACGAGCAGCGTCATCATGCGCTTGCGTTTGCCGTTGTTCGCCGGTTGTGCGGGGGCCGCGGGCTGCTGGGGGGTGCTCATTGATGTGCTCCGGTTTCTCTCAAGCGTCGTCGTTTATTCGGATGTTCGTGCGAGTGTGGCTCGCGTCGATGTGGCTTCAGTTTGCAGCGGCGGTCGCGGCGGCGGCCGATGCGGGGGCATCGGTCGGCACCACGAGGCCGGTCTGCGTTGCGTCGAAACCGCCGCCGAGCGCCTTGATGAGGCCGATCTGCATATCGCGGCGACGCATATTGAGGCCCGTCACCGTCTGTTCTGCGCTAAGGCGGTTCTGGTCGGCGGTCAGCACCTGCAACTGCGGCGACAAACCGGCCTTGTAGCGGATTACCGCCAGCTGATAGGCCTTGGTCGACGCGTCGAGCGCGCGCTGGGCG
>NZ_DASRSY010000184.1:0-10837 GCF_035656215.1 Paraburkholderia sp. | reverse complement strand
CGGCAATACGGCCTTCGACGAAGCCCTGCTTTTCCTTCGCCGCGTCGTATTCCGCGTTTTCAGACAGATCGCCCTGGGCACGCGCTTCCGCGATCGAATTGATCACCGAGGGACGCTCAACCGATTTCAGGCGCTGCAATTCATCGCGCAACATTTCCGCGCCGCGCTTCGTCAATGGAACAGTGCTCATAAACAACTCTATGCAAAAAACAGCCGTAAAAAAAATCACCGCGGTTAAGTGCATCCCGCGGAGGCTGACGTTCCGGGCAACACCCGGGCCACAGCACCTGCAGAACGCCGCTTAACCGCGGCACTTACATCTTGGACAGGTATTCGAAGCCTTAGTTTAGGCGAGCGTGGAGGCCTTGTAAATCATAGACTTCCAGGTTCTTCAAATAGCGCAAACCTTCAACTGCAGCCCGTGCACCGGACATCGTCGTGTAGTACGTGACCTTGTTCGCCTGTGCGCTCATGCGGATCGAGCGCGAGTCGGCGATCGCGGCACGGGTTTCGTCGACGGTCGTGAAGACCAGCGCGATTTCACCGTTCTTGATCATGTCGACGATGTGCGGACGACCGTCCTTCACCTTGTTGACGACCTTGACCGGCACGCCGGCCGCTTCGATCGCGGCAGCCGTGCCCTTGGTCGCGACAATCGGATAGCCGAGCTCGTGCAGCATGCGCGCGACTTCGACGGCTTTCGGCTTATCGGCGTCCATCACGGTCAACAGCACCGTGCCCGACTCCGGCAGACGCGAACCAGCCGCGAGCTGCGACTTGAACAGCGCTTCGCCGAACGTCTGACCCACGCCCATCACTTCACCCGTCGAACGCATTTCCGGTCCGAGCACCGGATCGACTGCCGGGAACTTGACGAACGGGAACACGGCCTCCTTCACGCTGAAGTACGGCGGATTGATTTCCTTCGTCACGCCCTGTTGTGCGAGCGTCTGGCCGACCATCGCACGCGCCGCGATTTTCGCCAGCGGCAGGCTGGTCGCCTTCGAGACATACGGCACGGTACGCGACGCACGCGGATTCACTTCGAGCACGTAGATCACGTCCTCTTTCGAACCGTCCGCCTGCGGCACTTGCTGGATCGCGAACTGCACGTTCATCAGGCCGATCACGTTCAGCGCCTTTGCCATTGCGCCGGTCTGGCGCTTCAGCTCAGCGATGGTTTCCTGCGACAGCGAATACGGCGGCAGCGAGCAAGCCGAGTCGCCCGAGTGGACGCCCGCCTGTTCGATGTGCTCCATCACGCCGCCGATGAACACGGCTTCGCCATCGGAAATGCAATCCACGTCGCATTCGATCGCGTCGTTGAGGAAGCGGTCGAGCAGCACCGGCGAATCGTGCGACACCTTCACGGCCTCGCGCATATAGCGCTCGAGGTCGCGCGGCTCGTGGACGATTTCCATTGCGCGGCCACCCAGCACGTACGACGGACGCACCACCAGCGGATAGCCGATTTCCTCGGCAAGCTTCAGCGCTTCGTCTTCAGCACGCGCGGTACGGTTCGGCGGTTGACGCAGGCCGAGGTCCTGCAGCAGCTTCTGGAAACGCTCGCGGTCTTCCGCGGCGTCGATCATGTCCGGCGACGTGCCGATGATCGGCACACCGTTCGCTTCGAGATCGAGCGCAAGCTTCAGCGGCGTTTGACCGCCGTATTGCACGATCACGCCGACCGGCTTTTCCTTGTCGACGATTTCGAGCACGTCTTCGAGCGTCAGCGATTCGAAGTACAGACGGTCGGACGTGTCGTAGTCGGTCGAAACCGTTTCAGGGTTGCAGTTGACCATGATCGTTTCGTAGCCGTCTTCGCGCATGGCGAGCGCGGCGTGCACGCAGCAGTAGTCGAACTCGATACCCTGGCCGATCCGGTTCGGGCCGCCGCCCAGCACCATGATCTTCTTGTTGTTCGTCGGGTTCGCTTCGCACTCTTCCTCATAGGTCGAGTACATGTAGGCGGTTTTCGTGGCGAACTCGGCCGCGCACGTGTCGACGCGCTTGTAGACCGGGCGCACGTTCAACTCGATACGGCGTTGACGCACCTCTGCCGGCTTCGCGCCGAGCAGCTTCGCCAGACGGCGATCCGAGAAGCCGCTCTGCTTCACATACTTGAGCTCTTCCTTCGACAGGCTTGCCAGCGTACGGCCTGCCAGCGACTTTTCCTTCAGGATGATCTGTTCAATCTGCGCGAGGAACCACGGGTCGATCGAGGTCTCTTCGAAAATCTCTTCGGCCGTCATGCCGATACGGAAGGCGTCACCTACATACCAGATGCGATCCGGGCCGGCTTCGCCGATCTCGCGGATGATCTCGTCGCGGTTGTCGGTCTTTTCGTCCAGACCGTCCACGCCCACTTCCAGACCGCGCAGGGCCTTCTGGAACGATTCCTGGAAGGTGCGGCCGATCGCCATCACTTCGCCGACCGACTTCATCTGCGTGGTCAGGCGCGAATCGGCTTCGCGGAATTTTTCGAATGCGAAACGCGGAATCTTGGTGACGACGTAGTCGATCGTCGGTTCAAACGATGCCGGGGTCTGGCCGCCGGTGATTTCGTTCTTCAACTCGTCCAGCGTGTAGCCGACTGCCAGCTTCGCCGCGACCTTCGCGATCGGGAAGCCGGTAGCCTTCGACGCCAATGCCGACGAACGCGACACACGCGGATTCATTTCGATCACGACCATCCGGCCATCTTGCGGGTTGATCGAGAACTGCACGTTCGAACCGCCCGTGTCCACGCCGATCTCACGCAGCACCGCGAGCGATGCGTTACGCAGAATCTGATATTCCTTGTCCGTGAGCGTTTGCGCCGGCGCGACGGTAATCGAGTCGCCGGTGTGGATGCCCATCGGGTCCAGGTTTTCGATCGAGCAGACGATGATGCAGTTGTCCTTTTTATCGCGGACCACTTCCATCTCGTACTCTTTCCAGCCGAGCAGCGATTCTTCGATCAGCAGTTCGCGCGTGGGCGACAGGTCGAGACCGCGCTTGCAGATTTCCTCGAATTCGTCGCGGTTGTACGCGATGCCGCCGCCCGAACCGCCGAGCGTGAACGACGGACGGATTACGACCGGATAACCGCCGCTACCCGTTTGCACAGCGATGTCGGCTTGCACCTGCAGCGCTTCTTCCATCGAATGCGCGGTGCCCGATTTGGCCGAACCGAGCCCGATCTTGGTCATCGCGTCTTTGAACTTCTGGCGGTCTTCCGCCTTGTCGATCGCTTCCGGCGAGGCGCCGATCAGCTCGACCTTGTACTTGTCCAGCACACCGTGTGCGTGGAGATCGAGCGCGCAGTTCAGCGCGGTCTGACCGCCCATTGTCGGCAGGATCGCGTCCGGGCGCTCCTTGGCGATGATGCGCTCTACCACTTCCCACGTGATCGGCTCGATGTAGGTGACGTCGGCCGTGTTCGGGTCGGTCATGATCGTCGCCGGATTGCTGTTGACGAGAATGACCTTGTAGCCTTCCTCACGCAACGCCTTGCATGCCTGCGCGCCCGAGTAGTCGAACTCGCACGCCTGGCCGATGATGATCGGACCCGCGCCGATAATGAGGATGCTCTTGATGTCTGTCCGCTTGGGCATAACGCTCTCGCTAATGTATTCCTGAATTCGTTCCGTCGGCGCGCGTCGCTTCACCGTTGCGCGCGCTCTGTTGTGTGCGGCTCGCCGTGCTTCGCGCCAAGTGCGCCAATCGCATTGCGAGCCGCGCGCCGCCAGGGCGCCTCACCAGCTATTTATGCCGCTGCGGTCTTGCCGGCCTTCTTCGTGTCCATCAACGCCGTGAAGCGGTCGAACAGATAGGCGATGTCGTTCGGACCGGGCGACGCTTCCGGGTGGCCCTGGAAGCAGAACGCCGGCTTGTCGGTCAGCGCGAAGCCTTGCAGCGTGCCGTCGAACAGCGAGATGTGCGTGACCTTGGCGTTGGCCGGCAGCGTCTCGGCATCGACCGCGAAACCGTGGTTCTGCGACGTGATGACCACGCGGCCGTCGCTGAGATCCTTCACCGGATGGTTCGCGCCGTGGTGGCCCGTCTTCATCTTGAGGGTCTTGGCGCCGACGGCGAGGCCCATGATCTGGTGGCCAAGACAGATGCCGAAGGTCGGGATGCCGCGCTCGATCAACTCCCTGGTAGCGCGAATCGCGTAGTCACACGGCTCCGGATCGCCGGGGCCGTTCGACAGGAAGATGCCGTCCGGGTTGAGCGCGAGCGCGTCAGCCGCGGAGGCTTCTGCCGGCAGCACCGTGACGTGGCAGCCGCGCTCGGCCAGCATGCGCAGGATGTTGTACTTCACGCCGTAATCGAACGCGACCACACGATACTTCGGCGCGTTTTGCGTGCCGTAGCCGGAACCCAGGCGCCATTCGCTCTGGATCCATTCGTAGGTTTCCTTCGTCGACACGACTTTCGCGAGGTCCATGCCCGACAAACCCGGGAACGAACGCGCGAGTTCGATTGCCTTGGCTTCGTCATCCGAGCCGGCGAGAATCGCGCCGTTCTGCGCACCTTTATCGCGCAGCACGCGGGTCAGCATGCGGGTGTCGAGACCGGCGATGGCGACCACGCCTTCGTCCTTGAGGTATTGCGGGAGCGTGCGCTCCATGCGGAAGTTCGACGCGAGAACCGGCAGATCACGGATGATCAGGCCGGCGGCATGGACTTTCGTAGCTTCGACGTCTTCGGCATTCACACCGACGTTACCGATGTGCGGATACGTGAGGGTCACGATCTGGCGCGCGTAGCTCGGGTCAGTCAGGATTTCCTGATAACCGGTGATAGCGGTGTTGAACACGACTTCGCCGATCGTATGCCCAGGGGCGCCGATCGAGTAACCACGAAAGACCGTGCCGTCGGCGAGTGCGAGCAAAGCGGGAGAAAATGACGGCAACACGGGAGACTCCTTGGGGAACACCCTGTTGCCGACCTGTCTATCCGACTGCGAGCCGCAGCGAAACGCATCGACAGGGATGCGCGCGCAGACTCGCTCGCGTACTGCTGGTGACGTCGCAAGGGGCGCGATGGGTCCATTGTGTGGACGGATCGGCTGGGGTGCGGGGCGTCAAAAGCGCGCGGCGGATGAACGGTATGGGAGAGGTAGGCGCTAGGGTGCGGGTTGATAAGCTCAAACCTTGAAATTATAGCGCGAAACTACCCTTCCCTCCAAATCCGAGATGGCGAACCGACGTAGCCGGGTCCGGCCTGAAACGGTTCGAAGCCTTGCTGCGCTTGCCCCGGAAGCTGCTGGACAAAATTTACACGGTCAGAATCGGGATAAGACCGGTAAATATGACGCCACCCTGCGAACCATGCGCGATCGCTTTAAACCTGCTGTTCGGCGGGCACGTGCGCCGGCTGAAGCCGTGCGCGGCCGGGCAATACGTACCAGATCGCGCTCAACACCTGCAACGCCATCAGAATGCCCCAGGCGGTCAGATGCGCGGCCGCCGGATAATGACCGTCATGGGCCGGCCAGCGCGACAGCACCGCACCGACGCCGATCTGGAAGCCGAAAATCAGCAGAAAAATGATCAGTGTCAGCGTGGTATTCACCCGGCCGATCATCTGCGCCGGAAAGTGCCGCGCCATTACCGCGTAACTCAGAATGCCGGTACCGCCAAATACTCCGTATGCCGCCCACAGCAGGCTCGCGGGCAGCGGCACATTGAACATGATCAGCAGTTGGGTCACGACAAACAGCGCCATACCGATGCCGCAAAACACATACAACGAGATTCCACGCCGCTCCAGGCCGCGCGCCGCCGCGCCGAAACCGACGCAGCCGGCCATCATCGCAAAGCCGAGAATCGACACCAGCGAGGCGGCTTCACGCGGCGCGAAACCCTGCACGTCGCGCAGCCAGGCGCCGACCCACAACGACTGCATCGCGTAGAACACGCCTTGCGTGACGATGGAAAACGACCCAATCTTCCAGAACGCCCCGCTTCTCAAGATATGCAGGGTGCCTTTGAACTGAGCGCCGATACCGGCCTGGCGGTGAGTTTCCCTGGCATCAGGGGCAAGCGTCCACTGCGCCACCGCCACCAGCACCGTCAGCAGGCCCAGACCGATACAGACCGCACGCCAACTGGCAAAGCTCAGCACCCACGTGAGTGGCGAGCCGACCATCACACCGCCGAAGCCGCCGATGGCCATCACTAGCCCGTTCATCATCGGCAGACGCCCCGGCTCGAAATGCTGAGCCAACGCCTTGAAGGCAGCGCCAAGACATACCGAGACGCCGACACCGATCAGCAACCGTCCAAACATCGTCATGCCAACGCTGTGCGCCGCGCCGAACACCCATATTCCGAGGGCGGCAAACAACATGGTGATCGCCGTCACGCGGCGCGCGCCGTAATGATCGAGCAGCACGCCGGCTGGAATCTGCGCTCCCGCGAAGCCGAGGAAATACAGACTGGTCAGCAAGCCGAGATCCGTGGCCGACAGACCGAGATCGTGCGTGATGAAGGGCGCAAAGCCAAGATTGACGCCGCGAAACACGTACGAAACGAAGTAACCGGCGGAAAACAGAAGAAAAACGCGCAACTGGGTCGACGACATAAGCTTTGAAATGAGCGGCCGAGAGAGCCGAAGCACGAAAGATAAATGAAATGCGCGAAATTCGCCTGAATTGATCTGCACAATGAAAAACGCCGTCACCACAGGTGACGGCGTTGGAATAACACGGTGCGTGATCGGAGCGCAATCCACGCGCTGCCCCCGCAACGCATGTGGTCACTACCGTGGGAGCCGCTTTTGGTCTACTTACCCTTCTTCGCGTTGGCCGCGGTCTTCGGGCGGCTATCTGCCGCGGCCTTCGACGCCTTGCTGGACGTGGAAGCCGACACTTTCGTCACCTTGCCCTTGCTGGCGCCGGACGTTGTCGGCTTACTGGCTTTACCCACCGGCTCAGACACCCTCACCACGGCGGAGCGGCCACGGCCCTTCTTTTTATCGTAGCGCGAATCGCTCCTCGTGTCTGCGACCCGGGTACCGATCTTCTCGACACCGCCGCCTTGCACGTCGGTCGCGATGCGCTCCGGACCGGGTTCGCTCGGCATCGCCTTGCCAACCGGCACGTGCAGCACGATCACCTGGCCACGCGACACCTGATCGCGATGCGTGCGATTCCACGCCTTCAATTGACCGATCGACACGCCGTAACGCACCGCGATCGCGGCCATCGACTGATTGCGGCGCACGCGGATCAGCATCTTGCGGGTATCGGGGACGTCGGGCTCCATGGCCAGCACCGCGCTTTCGGCGACGTCGGCGCTGATGTCTTCGTCGTCGTCCGAGCCACGCGGCACGACGATCGTGGAGCCTGGTTTAAGACGCATGCCGACTGGAATCTTGTTCACTTCCATCAGCGTGTCGGCGTCGACACCGATCTTTTGCGCGATCGCCGCCGGCGCTGCGCGCTCCGTGACCGTGTACGTGGTCCACGACGATAGCGAACCGGAGTACGTCTTCAGATTGCGTTCGAACGCGCTCGCGTTGTCGAACGGCAGCAGGATCTGCGGCTGTGTGGCGCCGAGAATCACCGGCTTCCTGAACGACGGGTTCAGTGAGCGGAATTCATCCGTGGAGAGATTCGCGAGTTTCGCCGCCATGTCCACGTCTATGTCGTGCGAGGTCGTGACCGTCACGAAATATGGGTGATTCGGAATCGACGGCAGTGTGAGCCCGTACATCTGCGGGTTCATCACGATGTTCTTCACCGCCTGCAGCTTGGGCACGTAGTTACGCGTCTCGTTCGGCATGCGCAGGCTGAGGTAGTCAGTAGGCAGCCCCGCCGCTTCGTTACGCGCGATCGCGCGCTGCACGTTGCCCTCACCCCAGTTGTAGGCGGCGAGCGCCAGTTGCCAGTCACCGAACATGTCATGCAGACGCGACAGATAGTCAAGCGCAGCGCTGGTCGAGGCCAGCACGTCGCGGCGCTCGTCCTGCCACATGTTCTGCTTGAGATTGTAGGTACGGCCCGTGCCCGGCATGAACTGCCACATGCCGGCAGCCTTCGCCACCGACAACGCCTGCGGGCTGTACGCGGATTCAATGAACGGCAGCAAGGCGAGCTCGGTCGGCATATGGCGCGCCTCGAGCTCTTCGACGATGTGGTACAGGTATTTCTGCGAGCGCTCGGTCATGCGCTGCACGTAGTCCGGGCGTTGCGCATACCAGTTGACCTGCATGTCGACGAGGTCGGTTTGCAGATCCGGCATTTGAAAACCACGGCGAATACGGCCCCACAAGTCGGCGTCCGCGCTCGTCAGCTGAGTGACGGAGCCCTGGTCGACGTTGATCGTCTCTTTAGCGGTGGCTGTCTTGCGAAGGGCGTCGGCTACGGCTTGCTGACTGGCGGGGTTTGTTGCGGTGGTCGGGCTATTCGTCGCCGGTCCCTGACTCGCGCAAGCGGCGAGCGTCAGGACCAACAACGCACTAAAGATAAATCGCATGAACGTCTCGGCTTCCACAAGGGCTGGAATTTGCTGCCGATAGTACGAAACGGCAACGTTTACGTCAATCAGAAAATGACGAAAAAATCAAGGAAATCTAGGGCTTGGCGAATTTTTGCGATTCTTCGCGTGAGGAATACCCTGATGCCGAACGGGTCAACGGAAGCGGTTTTTCCATTCGCGCATCAGCGTAAATGCCGCTAAACGATCGGGCACTTTTTCGTGCAGCTGCTCTTGCAGGGTTGCTTGAATCGCCGGATTGCTCGCGCGCAAAAATGGATTCACCGCGCGTTCGTGGGCGATGGTGGTGGGCAGCGTCGGCACATGACGTGCGCGCAATTCGGTCGCCGCGTCACGCCAGGCTTGCAGTTCGACGTTGCCTGGCTCGCAGGCGAGCGCGAAGCGGATGTTCGACAACGTGTATTCGTGTGCGCAGTGAACCTCGGTCGCGCCGGGGAGAGCGGCTAGTGAATCCAGCGACGCCAGCATCTGCGCGGGCGTGCCTTCGAACAAGCGGCCGCAGCCACACGCGAACAGTGTGTCGCCACAAAACACGTGCGGCGTACCGCGCGGGTCGGCCGCCTGAAAATAGGCAATATGGCCGCTCGTGTGACCGGGCACGTCGAGCACACTGAATTCGAGTGGGGGGGCCGCAATCGTCACGTGATCGCCGTTTTTGAGACGATGCGTGAGATGCTGGATCGCTTCACCGGCGGGGCCGTACACGGGGACGGCCTGGCCGTTCAGCAGATCGGCCACCCCACCGACATGGTCTTGATGATGGTGCGTGAGTAAAATAGCGCTCAGCCGCCAACCCCGTTTCGCCAGATAGGCGCGCACGGGAGCGGCCTCACCCGGATCGACGACCACCGCGTGATGCCCGTCGGAAACGACCCAGATGTAATTGTCTTCAAACGCCGGGACCGGTACGTACTCGAGCGCATTCATAGGCGACGCATTCTCTGATATGACTGACCGAGCGATTATAGACTGGCCTGCCTGGACCGATTCGCCACCCGGTCGCTACGTACTCGAGTGGGAACAGACCCAGCTCGACCGCGTGGTGTCGGACGTGTTCGGTTACCATGCGCTGCAACTCGGCCTGCCGCAGCTCGACGCCTTGCGCGAAAACCGCATGCCGTGCCGCGGACTCGTGCTCGACGCAGCGAGCGGCGCGAGTGCGCCCTACACTTTTCCACGCGGCCTGGGGCGTGCCGGGAATGGCTCGGGCAATAGTGCCTCCCAAGGTCGGCCCGCGGGGTTGCCGGCGCCGGCCGGACGCAGCGCTGTCTGGTGCGACCTGCTCGACTTGCCGTTCGAAGCACAAAGCGTCGACCTGATCGTGATGCCGCATACGCTGGAATTCACAAGCGACCCGCACCGGCTGCTGCGCGAAGCCGAGCGCGTGCTGATGCCCGAAGGCCAGTTGATCATTCTCGGCTTCAATTCGCTGTCGCTCTGGGGCGCGCGTCAATCGGTCGGCAAGATGACCGGCCGGCCGTTCGTGCCCGCGGCAGTCGACCTGATCGCCTTCACTCGCCTGAAAGACTGGATCAAGCTGCTGGGTTTCGACCTTGAACGCGGGCGCTTCGGCTGCTATCGTCCGCCGCTCGGCAGCGATCAATGGCTGTCCCGCTACGGTTTCATGGAAGCCGCCGGCGACCGCTGGTGGCCGATTTTCGGCGCCACCTACATGATCAAGGCGATCAAGCGCGTGCGCGGCATGCGCCTCGTCGGCCCACTGAAAGTGAAGAAACCTGTCCTCGCCGCGGGCCTCGCGCCCGCCGCCACTCCGAACACACGCAACCACACTCAATGACTTCCGACATCATCGATATCTATACCGACGGCGCCTGCAAGGGCAACCCCGGCCGCGGCGGCTGGGGCGCGCTGCTGCGCTTCGGCGACCAGGAAAAAGAACTGTTCGGCGGTGAACCCAACACCACCAACAACCGCATGGAACTGATGGGCGTGATTGCCGCGCTCGAGGCGCTGAAGCGCCCCTGCAAGGCCGTCGTGCATACCGACTCGCAGTACGTGCAGAAAGGCATCAGCGAGTGGATTCACGGCTGGAAGAAAAAAGGCTGGATCACTGCGGCGAAGCAACCGGTGAAGAACGCCGATCTCTGGAAGCGGCTCGACGCGCTTGTCGCGCAGCACGAAATCGAATGGCGCTGGGTGCGCGGTCACAACGGCCACCCGGAAAACGAACGCGCGGATCAACTGGCCAATCGCGGTGTCGCGTCACTCGCAGAAATGTGATGCGTGCTGTGATGTCCGCCGCAATACCTAAGCGCGCGCCCTTCTTTTTTGCTGATTTTTTTAGAGCAGGCTAATCCGACATGCGTCAACTCATCCTCGATACCGAA
>NZ_DASRSY010000183.1:0-26620 GCF_035656215.1 Paraburkholderia sp. | reverse complement strand
AAAGCTCTGGCCACTGGACAGCTCGACGGTGGTGTCGAGGCGGCGCACCGAGAGGCCCGGAATCGTGACGCCGCCCGTCGTGATGCTTGCACTCGAATCGAGCTGGCTGACTTCCGGCCGTACCTTCAAACTGATGTGATTGTCGGCAAGGACGGTCGGCGTGAAATCCAGCTTCACGCCGAATTGTTTGAATTCGATCGTGATCGCGTTGTCTTGCTGCTGGATCGGAATGGGGAACTCGCCGCCCGCCAGGAAGCTGGCGGTCTGGCCTGAGAGTGCCACGAGATTTGGTTCGGCCAGCACGGAAATCAGGCCTTCCTGATTCAGCGCATCGATTAACGCCTGCACTGACGTATGCGAGGTATTGAAGCCGCCCAGAAACGAGTACGCGTTGCTATTCGGGAGGTTCACCGTGTTCGGCGTGGTGTTCAGATTCAGGATCTGACGTCCGCTAAATATGCCCGCCGAGAAGTTGCCGGCAAAATTGCTAATCGTGCTCCAGTTGATCCCGAGTTGCTGCGTTACATTGCGGTCGATTTCCGTAATCCGCACGCGCAGCTGAACCTGCTGCGGACGGGGAATCGACAGCCGATTGATCAACGTCTCCTTTTCCTTCAGGTACGGCGCGAGCGTCTGGACGATCGCGTCAGCGTCGGCCGCATTGGCCACATCACCCGAAATCATGAGCGAGCCCGGTGCGCTGACGAGTTGTAGCCGCAGGGACGGGAAGCGGGCACGCAGAATCGAATCGAGCGTTGTCACGTCCTGACTCACCACAATGGTCTGCCGCAACACCTGTTTGTTGTTCGCGCCGAGCACGTAAAGAGTAGTCGTGCCGGCCTTTTTGCCGAGCACGAAGACGGCGCGCGGATTCGGCACATTGACGTCGGCGATCTCCGGGTCCGCGACGAACACGGCGGTCGCGGGTTCAGACAGGCGGATCATTTCGCCTTTGCCAGCGGCGACCGCCAATTGCGGTTCATAGCTCGTGACCTGTTGCTGCGGTTGTTGCGCGGACGTTTGCATTGAAAGCGGGGTACGTGGCACCGCGAGGACGGTAGCCGGACCCGCTGCGCAGGCGAGCGTCGCGGTGAATGACAGCAGGGCTGCGGCGGACAGTGCCGTGAAAGAGTAAAACATGACGGGTAGATCCGGCGAAGCGATCGGTTCAGATCGGAGGGCAATCATGGCGGTTCTCACTGCGGCACCGGAACGCCGTCGACATACTGTTGCGCAATCGGCTTCATCGCACCGGCGCCCCCCTTGGTCGGTTGCACAGGGGATGGTTGCTTTGCAGCGCTGCCCGCCAGGGAGGAGATGCCAGGAAGGGGCGGCACGCCTGAATTCCACGCGGTTGTCGACTGCTCAGCGCCGTTGCCGACTGAGGTCTTTTCCGAACCGCGGAATACCTGCACGCTCGTCTCCGCCGGGATCGGTCGCACGGCCCCGGGCGGGGGCGCGGCCGGCGCATTCTCGCGTTGCACGCGCGCGGCGTGGGTTATATCCCCCGCATAGACAGGGGCGGGCGCGTCTTCAATGACATCGCTGGCGGCGTTGGCCACCGCCGTGCGCGCGAAACTGCGCAGCGCGAGCGAAAGACTGCCGAGTTTCGCGGCCACCGCGATGACTTCGGCGCGATGCGGGGTGACTTCGAGCGTGACGGTGCGCGCAGTGGCGCGCGCATCCGTGTCCGTGTTGCCTTTAGGACGCTGGAACTGCGAGCCGACCGCCAGCACACGGACCCGCTGAGCAACGGTTTCACTCGTGATGGACATGTCGCGTGACGCGTCCTGCCGGTCAAGTTGTTGCGTCAGCAACAAATCAACGTAGTCGCCAGGCTGGATCAGCCCTGCGTTGCCTGACACGTCGTCGATCGCAACCGAGACTGCTCGCATGTCCGGTTTGAGCGTGGCTGCCAGAAAGCCCGGGTCATTCGCCGGGATGACATCGGCGCTAACGATGATCGCGTCCTTCGCAATCGGATGACGCAGCAGCGCGCCTTTCAACTCGATGCCTTCAGTGCCCTTAACGATTGCACCGGCTGGCACGGAGTCATTGGCGACGGCGCGCCAACTGAAATCGCTGTCGCGAAGTAGCAGCCCTTCGGGCAGGTCCGCAGCCGCGGCACGGATCATCCTGTTTGTTTCCACAGGTCCCGGGGTAGTGTTGGCGGAGTTGAGGTAAAGCGTTCGGGCGAGTATCGCGAAGAGGCCCGCGGCAAGCACGAGCAGCAGGAGTTTGAACGTATTGGACATGACGGCGGCCCGGGCTGGAAGCTTAGAAACGAGGCAAACGGAAAATCACGGGCAACCAAAGACCGGCCATACCACCGAGCGCGAGCGCGACGCCATAAGGCACGCCGCGTTTCGCGGAGAACCAGTGGGCGATTCTGTTAATGTCGCTTCGTGGCGCCGCGGATTGCGCGCTCAGGCTGCCGGAGGCTCGATGGGTCAGAGCGTGGTCGCGGCGGCGGGTAAAGCGGGCGGCCAGCAGGCTGCATACGGCAACCGGCAGGCCCGCTATGGAGACGAGGAGCAGGACGGGCCACGCGAGCGCGCTGCCGGTCCAGACGAAAATTGCAGCGGCGAGTTTGACGTCGCCGCCGCCGACCCAGCGCAGCGCAAAGAGGCCAAAGCCGATCACGAACACAGTGAGCGCAACTGCGCCATGGGAAAGAATGAGCGAAAGCGGGTCGCCCGCGAACAACGCGTCGACGAAATACAATCCTCCAACGATTGCCACAAGGCGTGTAGGCAGCCGGCGATGGCGGATGTCATAAGCCGCGAGCGCGCAAAGCGCGACGCTGGCGAGCAGACGGATCAATGGAGACACGGATGTAGGCTCTCGTGACGGCGGTGCAGTGCGATTGCACCGCCGTGCCCAGGCTTAGTTGGTCGCCGGAGCCTTGGTCACCGCGTTGTTCACCTGCGCGTTGCCCTTCACGAACAGGTTCTTCACGTTCGTACCCATCGTGACTGCACCGACCGTAACTGCACCGACGATCAATGCCGCGAGGATCGCGTATTCAATGGCGCTCACGCCACGTTCGTCCTTTGCGAAGCGCTTCATCAACTGACGCATTTTGCCCACCCCTTTTCCGTAATTGAAAGCTTCCTTTTGAATGTCACGACATGCTATCGACACCATGGGAAGTGATTTCATCGTACTCGGGACGTCAAGAATTAATTCACCGATATGACGGGATTAAGTGCTGTATTTTAAGGCTTAAAGTTTCGACAAAAAATGCCGATAAGCGTCTTCCGATGCGCCAGCTTGATAGCGAGAAAAATACTTAATTGAGAATTCGAGGCAGGCGAAGAAGTGCTGAAGGGGGGCGAAGCGTCAGTATTACATCGATCGCGAGGTTGTAGTATACCCGGGTTGTAACGTTTGCGCGTGCCGAATCGGTAAAAACGTTAGAGCGTGTTAGGAACTTTGAATAATCGGTGCGACATGTACAAGCATGAGCATGGCAAAGACAACGAAGTGTAGGCCTGCCGGGTGTGGTGCAAATAGCGATCAACGAATCGGGTAGAGTGTCGAGCTGATCGATTTGAGGGGCCGCAATGAGCAGGCTGAAGAGTCTGGACGGGCTGTTCGCCGGCCGTCACTTTGACCGTGACGTGATCATTCTTTGTGTGCGCTGGTATCGTAAGCGCGCGATTTCGCACACCTAGCTTCCGTTGTTGAGCAGGCTCACGATTGCGTCCGCAACCCAACTTTGCGGACGCAATCCATGACATAAGATGAGCTGAGCTTTTTGCCCTTGCGCGTGACACGTGTTGGTGTCGGCGGCAAGCGAAGCTTTGACCCGGCGGACAAGCGACGACTGGTCGAAGCCTGTCTGCGCCCGGGCGCCTCGCTATCGGGCCTCGCCCTTAAGGCTGGCGTGAACGCCAACCAGCTGCATAAGTGGGTTCAGGCACGTGAACAAGGCCGGCCCCTAATCAGGCACGATGTGGCGGTCGCATCGTCAGCGTTTGTTCCAGTCGTCGCGATCGACGAGCCGACAGCGGTCATGGCGTCCGCGCCCGCGTCGCACCGCGCCACCAGTGCGGACTCATCCTGCGTTTCACCACACTCAACACGACCGGCACGGCTGTCGGCTCACCTGCCCAACGGCGTGAAGCTTGAGCTCGAATGTTCAGCAGACGACGTGGCAATCGCAAATGCGGTGGTCGCTGCATTGGGCGCGCGTTGATGTTCCGCTTCGAGGCGGACCTGAAGGTCTTCCTGCATCGCGAACCGATCGACTTCCGCGCCGGCATCAATAGCCTCGTGACGCTCGTCGAGCAGTCCATGCAGCTCGATCCGTTTGCGCGCGCCGTGTTCGCCTTCCACAACCGCAAACGCAACCGGATCAAACTGCTGTTCTACGATCGCAACGGTTTCTGGATGATGTTGAGGCGCCTCGAGGAAGACCACTTCGTATGGCCACGCCGGCAGCAGACCGTATTCAAGCTGACGAGCGAGCAGTTGCACTGGCTCCTGGAGGGAATTGACATTGATGCTGTGCGCCGCCATCCGGTACGGTCTTACCATCACGCCAGATGAGCATCGGGCGTCGCTCGTCAGCAATAACTGGCCGGACTGTTACAAATTCCCGTAAACCCATCGCGGGCGACACTTCGCTATCGTGGAGGCATGAACGAGGACGACTTCTCCCGATTGCCGCCGGCCGCCCAGGCCTATATCCGTGAACTCGAGTCACGCAACCGGCAACTGGGCGAACGGATCACGCAGCTCGAAGAGCAGTTCCGTCTCGCGCAAAGCAGGCGATTTGCCCCGAGCAGTGAGAAGCTCAAGGATCGTGTCTTCGACGAGGCCGAGCAGATCGCCGGTGGCGAACCCGACGACATGGACACCGACGACACGTTTGTGCTCCCCGACACAGGTCTGCCGGATCCATCTGTGCCCACGGGAAGCAAGCCGGGACGTAAGCCGTTACCGGCGCACCTGCCGCGTCAGCGCATCGAATACGATCTGCCCGAAAGCGCGAAGGTATGTCCGTGCTGCGCGCACGCACTGCACCGCATGGGCGAAGAGCTCAGCGAACAGTTGCATATCGAAGTAAAGGCCTCCGTGCTTCAGCACGTGCGCTTCAAATACGCGTGCCGTCACTGCGAGCGTCACGCGGAGCGCACGCCGGTGATCACGGCACCCATGCCCGCCCAGCCGTTACCGGGAAGCAATGCCAGTGCGGCGATGATCGCCACGGTCACTGCGGGTAAATACGTTGACGTCACGCCCCTGTACCGGATGGCCCATGCGCTCGCACGCGCGGACATCGAAGTCGGACGAGGCACGCTGGCGAACTGGATCATCCGGCCTGCTGAGCTGCACTACAGCCGGTTGTACGAGGCGCTGCGCACAACACTGCTGTCGCAACAGCTGATTCACGGCGACGAGACAACGGTACAGGTGCTCAAGGAGCCGGGCAAAGCCGCCCAGAGCACCTGCTTTAACTAGCGCTTACCTGGTATCTACGCTACAAGCTCAGCCTGCTCATCGCGGCCCCTCAAATCGATCAGCTCGACACTCTACCCGATTCGTTGATCGCTATTTGCACCACAGCCCGACGTCGTGTGTCACTGACCCGCTTCGGTCGTGCGTCGGACTGGCGCGTCGCCTGGCAACGGGGCGCGCGGCGCATTTCCCCCTGACTCGCCGGTCTCGGGCATGCCGAGAAGGAAGACCGTGAACGCGACCAGCGCCACCCCCGCCAGCGTCAGAAAGGCGGCGCTGTAGCCGGCTTTCACGACAATGAGACCCGCGACCGTATTGCTCAGCGACGCGCCGATGCCCTGGGCCGTCGCGACCACGCCCTGACTGACGTTGTAGCGACCCGTGCCGCGCATCAGATCGGCCAGTATCAGTGGCGTCAGTGCCCCGAAGATGCCCGCGCCAACACCGTCGAGCAACTGCACGCCGACCAGCCAGAACGCATTGTCCGATAGCGTGTAGAGAACACCGCGGACCGGCAGGATCGCGAACGCGGCCAGAAAGATCGGCTTGCGGCCCCATGTATCGGCTTTCGCGCCAACGAGGAGGGCCATCGGCAGCATGACCGCCTGCGCCGCGATGATGCAGGCCGACATCAACGCGGTCTCCCGCCCGGCATGTGCGAGCGCCAGCTTCTGCCCGACCATCGGCAACATCGGCGCGTTCGCGAAGTGAAAGAGCGCGGCGCAGGCGGCGAACACCAGCAGCGGCTTGCATCCGACCAGCACGCTCCAACCCGACGGCCTGTCCGGCTGGTCGGGCCGATCGGTATCGAGGCCGCGAGCCCGCGCATAATCGATGGTCCGCGCCGGGATCGACAGCACGGCCGTCACGGCCACCACTGCGAAGACCGGTACCAGGTAGAAAACCGCGCTTTGCGAGAACCACCAGCCAATGAAGCCGGCGACCACGGCAATGAACACGTTGCCGGCATGATCGAACGCGGCGTTGCGCCCCAGACGGGCGGCCAGCCCCTGTTGTCCGAGTACGCCCAGCGTGATCGCCGCGACCGCTGGTCCGAAGATGGCGCCCGCTATGGCCATGGTTGCGTTCGCGGCCGCGACGACCGGAAAGATGGGGAAACGCGTAATCGCCAGCGCGCTGATCGCCAGCATCACCACGCCAACCACAATGAT
This sequence comes from Paraburkholderia sp., assembly GCF_035656215.1. Lineage (GTDB taxonomy): Bacteria > Pseudomonadota > Gammaproteobacteria > Burkholderiales > Burkholderiaceae > Paraburkholderia. The sequence goes on along the minus strand of NZ_DASRSY010000183.1, from coordinate 19,982 downwards.
GCCCCGCTTGAAGCGGGTGGCATCGATGAATGCGCCGACCGGTGTGTGGATCGCGAGGCCAATGACGCCGCTCGCCGTCATCACGGCGCCGATGGTCGCCTGGTCCCAATGCTGCCGGGTCAGCAGGAAGACGCCGAGATAGGGCCCGAGTCCGCCTCTGACATCAGCAAGGCTGAAATTCAGCCAGTCCAGTGGCGCGTGATAGCGCATCCCGACCTCCGGCGCTCAGAATCCCGCGCGGCCCCGCCGGGCACTGCGCACGACGTTTTCGGCCAGAATCACGGCGAGACCGAGAACCAGGACCGCAGCCTGCCCGTACGGCGGGAGTGCAACGTGACGAAGGGCCAGCGCACAGAGTGCGACCCACCCCAGCACGGCGAACACAAGACTGCCGTCATCGACAAACAGCCCGATGAGTTCGCGGATGATGGCCTGCAGGGTACGTATCATCAACGGTCACCTGCTAAAAGTTGGACGTGAATGCTTCTGGCGCTGACGTCGGCACCAGACGATGGTGGCGAAGGCAACGGCGAAAAAAGCCGCGATGAGCACAAGGATCGACCAGTCGCCGCCGGGCCACGCCGCGCCCATGCCCTCGCCCGTCCAGAACGTACCGAAAGCGGAGAGAAATTAGCGCTGAGCGCCATCCTCGCACGGTACCCACCGCGAGCACGACCGTCAGGGCTTCGACGCCTTCGACCAGCGAGGCCAGGAAAGCGGCCAGCATCGAGGCGCCGGCATGCGCCAGCGGCATCATTTCGGCGCTCCCCGCGGCGGCCACTTCCTGCCGTTCCTGTTCGGTCCGAGCTGCGTGCCAAGGATGCCTTTCTCCGGCCAGGTGCCGATCGCGTTGGCGTCATCGCCGCTTTTGCGCAGTGGGGGGGCAAAGTGGCCGGACTGGCTGGTCCGCACCCGGATCACATCGGTCCCCCGACGGCCGTCGAGGGTTTCCATCTGCACCGTGAGATGGTGAACACCGTCGGCGACCATCGACGTCTCCCAGGGACAATGCCAGACTGGGCCCGTCCCGATCGGCGACATGCGCAGCGGGAGCCCGTCGTCGATCGAGCAGGTGGCGGCCACCACGCGGGCGTGATCGAATACCTTCGTGCGTATATCGACGGTGCCGGCAACCAGCTGATCCTTGCGCGTCGCGTCAACGATGAACGCCTCGTCGGCGGGAGACGTGATCATGACGAGCGGTGCGTCACCGCGCGGATTGAATTTCCAGCTGACGACACCGTTGTCCAGATTGACTACCGAGAACCCGACCGGGCCTTCCTCGACCTGGCCGGTGGAGCGCGTCGTCGCATAGATGGTCTGGCCGTCGTTGGCGATCTCGTTGTAGTGCGTATGTCCCATGTCAACCATCAACACCCGGTGTTGCCGCACCAATGCCGTCACCTCCGCCGCGCTGCCGCCCAGCTCGCTCGGATAGGTATGCATGAAGAGGACCGCGCGCTGACGCTGCCGGGTGGCTGCCTCCAGTTCACTACGCAGCCAGACGGTCTGGACCTGCCCGAAGCCGAAGCGTTTCCTGTCGCCCGAATTGAGCGAGTTGAGGAACACGCAGCGGTACGGACCGGAGACGAAACTCTGCACGGGCTCGGGCTCCAGATATGCGCGGAAGAGGTCGAGACTGCCGGTCTTCATGTCGTGGTCACCCGGGATCGCATAGAGCGGAATCGCCAGCCGATCCACAATGGGTTTCACGAGCTGGTATTCGTCCTCGCTACCGCTGTCGACGTTGTCGCCTGGCAGCACGGCGAAGCTCACCCGCCCGGCGAGGTGATGGTTCGCATGCGCGACGAGCGCCACGAAGTCCTGATAGTTCTGCTCGTGCGCCTCGGTGATGTGGAGGTCGCCGAAGTGAAGCCAGCTGAGGATGCCGGCTTCGTCGAGTCGGATGGCGCTTGCCTGCCGCCTTGCGAGTTGGGTGATGTGCATGCTGGTTTCCTCCAATGATCATGAACTCAGAAATTCGCGTCGCGCCGACGATTGCCGTTCAACCAGAGGCCGTCCGTCTATTTCTGGAAGGTTTATCTAAAGGTGAGCCACAGCACGCCAACGGCGATGGTCAGGACGGTCAGTGGTGCGCCCACCTTGAAGTACGTCCCGAAGCCGATCTCGACGTTCAGCGCGCGTGCACGTTGCACGACGATCAGGTTGGCGACCGAGCCAAGGATCGTGAAGTTGCCGGCGAGCGTGGACGCCATCGCCACCGTGAGCCAGGCGTGCTGCTGATTCTGGAGGTGCGCGACGAAGGGTTTGAGTACCAGCACGGCCGGCACGTTGCTGACGATGTTCGACAGCACAGCGGTGATGCCGCTCAGGACCGGCAACTGGTCGAGATGCAGGCGACTCACGGACGCGATGATCTCGGGCGACAGGACCGTCTTCTCGAGCCCCGCGACGACCACGAAGAGCCCGGCGAACATGATCAGCAACGATCCGTCGATCTCGCGGTAGACCTTGTCGGCCTTGATACGCCGGGTGAGCAGCAGCAGCGCGCCCGCGACGATGGCCACCTTGGCCGAGGGAAGACCGGCAAAGAAACCCACCACCATAGCGAGCGTCACGAGCACCGACTTGATCACCAGCGACCGGTTCGCACGCGGCGCTTGCGGTTCTGCATGGAGCCGGTCGCGGGTCCAGAATTCCCGACGGAACGCGAGCACGATCAGGATCACCGTGAGCAGCAGACCGATCGCGGCCACCGGCGCGAGCGTTGCCGCGAACGTCCCATACGGAACCTGCGACAGGCTGCCGATGATGATGTTCTGCGGGTTCCCCGTGATCGTCGCAGTGCTGCCGACGTTCGACGCCATTGCCACCGCCAGCAGGTAGGGCACCGGATTGCGCCGCAACTGCGTCACGAGCCCGAGGACCAGAGGCGTCAACACGAGACAGATCGTGTCGTTGACCAGGAAAGCCGAAAAGAAACCCGATACGAATGTCACCGCGGCCAGCAGGATGACCGGGTGGCGTGCACGTGTCACCACCCACGCATTGACCAGCCGGAAGAAACCGGAGAGCCGCAGATTGGCGACGACAATCATCATGCCGAGCAGCAGCGTGATCGTGTCGAAGTCGATTGACTGGTAGGCCTCCTTGAGCGTCATGATCCCGCAGGCCACCATCAGGCTCGCGCCGACCAGTGCCGCGCCCGCACGGTCGAGGCGCAAGCCGGGGATCGTGCCGACGGCGACAACCAGGTAGGTCGTGGCGAAGATGACGATCGCTGCCGTTTCCGGCGCAAAATGGCGAATCGCCAGTGCGGTGGTACGTGCAGCACCCGGATCGATCCTCCACAAGAAGTAAGCGATCAGACCAATCAGTGCGATCGCAACTATTGCCAGGCTGAGCCAGCCGATCACGCGAACGCGTGGTCGCCGTCCCGTGGGTTGCGGCGGAGCCAAAGTAGTAGGAGTAACGGGGGGCGGGAGGTCAGGCGACATGGCGTCAGTTCCCGGTGGCGGCAGCCGGGGCTGCTCTGGTTGTGGTGGCCAGGGTGTCCGGCGGTGTCGGCGCAGCGTCTGGTCCCGGTGTGTCGTCTCTTCGGGTCTCCGGCATCGCGATCCAGTACAGCAGGAATGCGGCGAGCGCGATGGCTGCGAGGAACAGGAACGCCACGCTATAGCTGGTCTTATCGACGAGGAAGCCGGCGACCGGGTTACTCAGCGCCGCGCCCAACCCCCAGGAGGCAGAGGTCGCGCCCAGCGCGAGGTTGTAGTGACCGGTGCCCTGCGTGAGATCCGCGACTACGATGAAGAACAGCGCGCCGAAGATGCCGGCGCCAATCCCGTCGAGGATCTGGATCGACACGAGGTAATACGGATCGCTCCAGAGCGTATAGAGCAGGCCGCGGATCGGCAGCACGGCGAAGCCCGCGAGGAACAGAGGCTTGCGTCCCCAACGGTCTGCCTTGCGGCCGACCAGCATCGCCATCGGCACCATCACGATCTGCGCGACGATGATGCAGGCGCCCATGAACAACGTTGCCGTCCCGTGGCTGCCTTGCGAAAGCTTCTCGCCGAGCAGCGGCAGCATCGCCGCATTGGCAAAGTGAAACAGCGTGATCGCCAGTGTGAAGATCAGCAGCGGTCTGGAGCCGAAGATGACCTGCAGCCCGCTCGGCCCGGATGGATCGTCGTGGTCAGCGCCGCGCGCCTGAACATGGTCGATCTCACTGCCGTTGATCGCCAGCGAGGCGCCGATACTGACGGCGGCCAGCAGGGCGACCAGCCATAGCACCGCCACCGGGGCAATGAAGTAGCCCGCCAGTCCGGCCACGATGGCGGTGAAGGCGTTGCCCGCGTGGTTGAAGGCCTCGTTGCGGCCCACCCGCCGCGTGAACGCCTGGCGGCCGACGATGCCCAATGAGATGCCGGCGATCGCCGGCGGAAACAGCGCGTCGCACGCGCCCACCACCGTCTGCGCAATCGCGAGTGGCCAGAAATGCGGAAACACCGACATGACCACGGTAAATCCGGCGACCAGTGCAGCTGCTACAGCGATGAGTCCACGCTTGCAGGTGGTCCAGTCGACCAGCGCCCCGCAAGGCGGGCGGGCCACCACGGTGGCAACACCCGCGATCATCATGACCACACCGATCCGGGTCGCGTCCCAGTGCTGGCTCGACATCAGGTAGATCGCGAGGAATGGCCCCAAGCCGTCCTTGACGTCGGCGAGAGAGAAGTTCAGCCAGTCAAGCGCGGTGCGGCTTTTCATCAGAGGTCTCCGGGATCCATTTAGCGAAAGCAGTCAACCACCCGCGCCCGTCGAGGCAACGCCGATTAGTCGACGGTGTCGCCCTGCTCGTGCGCGGGTTCCTGCGCGTTGTCGTGCGACGGCTTCTTCGGCTTCTCCCCCTTCTCGGGTTTCTTCGACTTTCCGGGTTTCTTGTCATTGATTGCACGAGCCGTGGCCGCCGACGCGCCGATCTCTTGCACCTCGATCACCGTGCCGAATCCGGTCACGAGTCCCTCGCCACGAATCGCAAGTGTGCTCCCCGGTACCAACAACCCGGCGATCGCATCGGTCTCGTGAGGTGGCCATCGGACGATCCGACCATCCTCAAGGAGCGCCCTACGCACTTCGCCCTTCGGTCCGTGCAGCACCCGTTGAACGATTCCGTCCGCTTGCATCGGGTGCCGTCCGGCGTTGGCGATGTGCTCAGGGATCGGTTTCTTTTTCTTGTGATGAACGGGCGGTCCGTTGTCGACGATCCGGGTGCCGTCCGCGGTTTCGATGGCGACCGCAGCAATCATGTCCGCAGCGCGTGGCCGCACCCCGCGCACCCTGATCGCGTCGCCCGGATGGACGGTTGCGCACATCGCATCAGACAGGTGAGGCGGGACATGCACCTCGGTACCGTCGGTCAGGATCATGCCGTCAACATCGCCGTGCGGATTGAGCAGGAACCGGTCGAGGTGGCCAGACGTTTCAGGCAGGTGATCGGGGTCGAGCCAATGCATGGCCAGTTGTCCCTCTGGAATCAGCGAAGGGCGCATTGCCCCCTTCGTGGGTTACGGTTGCTGCAACGGAGCCACGGCCGGAGCAGGGGGGGGCGGGGGCGGAGCGAAACCGGCGAATACCGGTGGCGGGCCGCGCCGGCCTTTCTTGCCGCCGCCCCCGCCTTTGCCTTTTCCTGGCGGGATCTGGACCTGACTCAGCTGGTCGCGTGTGGCGCCGATCTGCCACACTTGCAGCACCTTGCCGATCGCATTGGCGAAGCCGGTCCCGGTGACGACCACGGTCTGGCCGGGTTGCAGCAGAGCCGCGAAGCGCCAGGCCTCGGGCGGCGGCAGGCGCAGCACGGTGCCGTCATCCAGCAATGCGCCGTTCACCTCGCCCTGCGGACCGTGCAGGGTCATGCGGATCCTGCCCTGTGCTTCGACGAGGCCGGGGACCGGTGCGGCCATACCCGGTTGCGGCACGCCGACACCGGCTGGCCCGAAGGTCGGTGGAGGCGGTGGTGCACCACCGCCACCCTTAGGACCCTTTGGGCCGGGTTGCCCGTTGTCGATCACGGTCCGCCCGTTCGCGTTGTCGGTGATGGAAGCGGCCTGGATCAGCGGGAGCGCCGCTGCACGCAAGCCGTGCACCGTGACGGGATCACCCGGCTTGACCAGGTAGGCCAGTTCGGTGGAGAGACCGGGCGGCACCTTGACCTCGGTGCCATCGCTCAGGATCAGCCCGTCGATATCGCCGCGTGGAGTCAGCGTGAACTGCCGAAGCTGACCTTTATAGGCGGGGAGTTGTTGCGGGTCATACAGGGGGCGCTGATTGACGGCGGCCGACCATGGCTGAAGGGCAGGGGGAGGCGCGTTCTGTGCGAGCGCGGCCGTGCCGAGGGTAAGCATCACCGACGCACACATCAGGTTCAATTGCCAGGGGGACTTCATGTCGTTACTCCTCATGAGCTCAACAATTGCAACTCGTGAGGGAACTAATGCAATGCCTATGCCAGACAGCAAGTCACGGGTTTTCGGGCCGTTCCAGCAATTCCGGCCGTGCTGGTCAACCGGACTGTCCGTTTCCCTGACACCTGGTGTCCGGTCTTCTGACACGTCGAGCCCGTAGCGCTTCATCCTGCCGTACAGGAACTGCCGATTGACATCAAGCCGCCGCGCCGCTTCGGCCCGATTGCCGCCGCTCCTCTCGAGCGCGCGGCGAATCAGCATCTCCTCGAGTCGCGCCAGTGCCGTCGCCAGCGCTTCATCCGGTCAGTCGACGACGACCGCCGGTGGCATGCGACCTTCGTCGAGGAATGCAAGGTCAGCCGCGTGGATGGATTCGCCACGCACCATCACCGCGACGCGCTCCATCGCGTTCCTGAGTTCGCGCACATTGCCCGACCACGTGTGCCGGATCAACCGGGCAGCGGCATCCGCCGACAGGCGCTTGACCGCACCGGTGCGGCCGAGAAAGTATTCAGCGAGCGGGACGATGTCGGCAATGCGCTCGGCGAGCGGTGGCAGATGGATCGGCACCACATGCAACCGGTAGAACAGATCCTCGCGAAAGGCCCTATCGTGAATACCCTGCACCGGATGGTTCTGGTGCAAATGGTCTCGTCGAATCGGCTAAAGTAGTGAGCCTGACGAACTGGTAACCGATGATGAGCAAGCGGAAAGGTCTGGAGGGGTTGTTCGATGGGCGGCATTTTGATCGGGAGATCATCATTCTGTGCGTACGCTGGTACCTTCGCTACAAGCTCAGCCTGCGCGATCTGGTCGAGATGATGGCCGAGCGGGACTGTCGCTGGCGCACACGACGATCATGCGTTGGGTGAAGCGTTTTACAGGGGTGTTCGTCAAGCGCTGGAATCGGTTTTCGATACCGGCAGGCCGGTCCTGGCGTGTTGACGAGACCTACCTGAAGATTCGTGGAAAATGGGTTTATCTATATCGAGCGGTGGATCGGGCGGGCCAAACAGTAGACTTCATGCTCAGCGCAAAGCGCGACGTGGCTGCGGCAAAGACCTTTTTCAGCAAGGCAATCCGGCATCGAGGCCAGCCACCGGAGACGATTACGCTCGACGGGTATGCCGCCTCACACCGGGCCGTGCGGGAGATGATCGCCGACGGCCCGCTGCCTGAGGGAACGAAGGTGCGCTCATCGAAGTATCTGAATAACCTGATTGAACAGGACCATCGAAGCATCAAGTCCAGAACGAATGTGATGCTTGGCTTCAAACGGTTCAGGAGTGCTGCGACCACGATTTCAGGCATCGAGTTGATGCATCGCATTCGCAAGGGTCAGTTCGACCTCTGCGCTCCCGCACTCAACGATACCACTACACCCTCTGTGTGGAATGCTGTGCTGTTCGAGCGATAAGGTATCCAAAATTATACAGAAATTCTCGGCCACGCGGTCTATTTGCAACAGAGCCATCAAGCGCACGAATGGACGGACGTTTGCCAATCGATGCGCCGGTTTCACTGACTGTCGGTCTTCTGAGCGACATATCCCTGAACGCGCGCCCGTCTTCTTGCGGCCCGCTGTGGAATGAGTGCGACGCAGGCGACAATGAAGCAAAGCAGTATCAGGGATGCATACAGCCGGCTGATGTGCAGGCCGCCCTGCGCTAACGGCTTGTCGAGGAGGTCACCGAGGGTCGCACCAAGCGGGCGCGTCAGGACGAACGCGGCCCAGAAGAGCAGGGTGTGAGAGATTTTCGTCCAGAAGTAGAGCGCAGCTACAACGGCCAGACCGGCCCCGAAGATAAGCGCACCATATTCGTACCCGAATCCCAGGCCGCCGCGGTCGGAGCCCGCCACCCAGTCGCCAAGCGCGGTGCCGAGCGTCTGAGAAAACATGATCGTGCACCAGTAGAACCATTCGATCCTCGGCGTGGCGATGCTCTGAACCGACACGCTTCCTTCGACCCAATACCAGATCGCGAGGCTGGCGATGAGCAGGCTGAAAACAATGGCGACGCCGCCCGGATAACCGACGCCAAGCGACCGATCGGCGAAGTCCGCGATCGTCGTTCCGAGTGTCGTCGTCGCGACTATCGTCGCCCAGTACAGAAACGGGTGAAATTTGCGAGCCTTGATCTGTGTAGAAACGAGGCCGATGAAGACGACAGCAAAAATCGCCGAGCCAATCAGGTAGCCAAGCTTCAGCGACATCGTCACCCAGTCTCCGCCCGTCTCGCCAAGCGTCGTGGCGGCGATCTTGATGACCCAGAAGCCGAGAGTCACCTCGGGGACCTTGCTGACAGCCTGTAAAGCAAGGCTACGCGCATTACTCGTCATGTCGGATTCTCCCTGGATAGTGTCAGGAACGTGATGCAGCAATACTGGTGCCCAACCGTGACGCCCGCATCGGCGCAGAAAGCGGTGGCCTGGCGTCCCCCGTGAACAGGTGCTCACCGCACGACGCTCAGTCTCGCTGAACAAACGCTGCCGATCAGATTCATGCAGGGCATCGACAGGTCCGCAGGCAGAACACGGAGCATGTCAGTGTAGAACCGGTTTTGCCCAAAGCAGCAATATCTGCATAACCGGCGCAAATCGCACCTCAGGAGAGGCGAACGCTGACGTCACGGAGGCCTGATCCGGCCGTCAAAATGAGCAATACCGTGAACCATGCTTACCCTCATTGCGGGAGCCAACCCGGCTTTGTGGGCCACCTCTGTGTATTGCCCGCATCAGTGGTGCCGGTATAGCTTCCGCCGCTGGTTCATGGTGCGCCGGTGATGCCCTGCCTTGCTGGACGCATGGGTCGAGCCGTTGGTTGGTGTCGCTGTGTTGCTCGCTTGCGCTGCCGTCGAGTGCTGTACGGCATTCTGCATCGGGCTCTGCGGGTTTGTCGGTGGCGCGGAAGTCTGCGCATGTGCCTGCGTTGCCATCAGCACGATAGCGGTAGAGGTCAGGACAATCATTCGTTTCATGTCTAGCTCCTGAGCAACAGTGCGCAGCACACACGTGCGTGCTGCGGTTGTGCAGTCTGTGTTGCAAGTCGTCGGGCGGACCTGGAGAGGCGGATGGCGCAACTCACGAACCATCCGCATTTGCTGTGCGTTGCGGTTACGTGCAATCGATGCGCGGTGCTGTTGCAGCGGACGGATAGTGATTCTTGTTGCCCAGGTGCCTGCGCAACCTGGCTGTCGCATCGATTTGTGCTTCGATGCGCTCACGGGTGCTGAGCGTCTGCATGCCAGCCGGCTGCATCGATCGTGGTTCGTTGACCGCGCACACCACCTGTTTTCCGTCACGCAGATGCACGGTCGTCATATAGGTACTGAACGGAGTGGCAAACGCAGTGCCAGTAGCGGTAGCAAATACTGCAGCAGCGAGCGCAACCTGGAAAAATGTACGCATGATAAGTTCTCCTTCAAAGCGGCAACGACCACACTAGTACTCATTGTCCAGCCGCGTTCCTTAACGCACGCTGAACTGATCCGGTCGACTGACGCACGGGGCTCATAGCCTGTTGCGGAAAACGCGGCGCATGCCAGGCTCCCACTGCTGCTCCGGAAGCAATCTCTGGGCGCGGACGGTCTCGAGCGTCTTCCGACGAGGGTGCCTATGAGCCGGAAGGTCGAACCGATGAACGACTTCGCACGATTGATTCGCCAACACCTCGACAACACTGTTGTTTGCAGATCCTGGAAAACCGGCCCGCCGCTCGCGATTGTTTGCGAAAGCACGCCGACTTTTGGTCTACCGTGCGCAAAGAACTGGTTTCAGAAAAGCCGGATCTGGGCATCAGTGGTGGCCGTACAGCGGTTCCCCCATTGCAGCCGCGGCATGGCGACCCGACTGCGTTACACCACCCACCACTCCGCCCACCCCTGTGGAAGCCGCTTGCGCCACGTAGTTCTGCGAAGCAACGCGGGCTTCGGCGGCCTGAAGGTCAGCTGGATAGATAGCGTCGTCGCGTTTTGCCGGATTGTAGCCGGCCCTCTCCAGCTGGACCAGTTCGGCGCGCACCTGTGCACGGGTCATCGGCGCTTTCGGCTGTTCGGCAAACGAGGCGACCGGCGCCGCTAGCACAGCGGCAACAACAGCCTGAATAAGTAATTTCATGATTTCGAACCTCCACTATTTCTACCGATACGGACAGCCTCGGTGACCACACGGCAATCCGTTCGCGGTACGTCGTACCTGTTGACAGAGGACCGCCAAGCCTGCTTCACAAAAGTCATATTGGCCGGTCAACATTGCTAGCACCTTTCCCGAACGTTACATCGGGGTAAGGTTGAGCGAATTGCGCGGAAGCAATGGACCGCGTTATTACACTCGACTGGAACAGTTGAAGCTGAAAGCGGTGAGCAGCAGCATCGGCATGCTGAGCGTGAGAAAGGTCGGCGAGCGTGCGTACGCCACGGCGATGGTCGCACTGGCTGCGCAATAGCTCTCAATTGCCACCGCGCCGCGCCCGCCTTGCCGCGGCGAGCACTGCTGTGTTCCGCGCGTTGCCAAGGTTCGCGAATCAATCATCGATTTGCGATATACGCCTTGCAATGGAAGCGACCATTCATCGCCCGGAGACTCGCGCAGTCCGCGCAGCCCCGAGACATGGTAGGTCGATTGCCGTCTGCGTTGGCACGCGTCACCGCGTGCGCAGGCCAACGCCCATGGCGGGCCGTTCGATCTCGGGCGGGAAAACGCACCACGAGCCGTCGTCATGCCGGAAAAAGAAGATGGCGAGCGACCCGGCGAGTCGCGATGCCTCGACGCGTACATAACGTCCCCTGCTGGAATGCGTGCGACTGAACTGGGTGACGTGAGCCGGCATCGCCGGGCTCGGCGCGAGCCATTTGTCGACCAGCCAATGCAACGACTTTTCTCCGGTGTTCATCTGCATCTCCTTCGACCTCGGTCCCGTTGCCCGGCTGGACCGGTTGCGTCCGCGGTTGTACGGTTCTGCGTCGCAGGGCTGAACGATGTCGATGCGTCTGCGCTGCAGATTCCGCACCGGACCGGTCCGCATGCGGTCCCAACAGCAACAATATTGGGCGCTCAATCTTGCCGGGACCTGTCCCGAACGTTACATCCTGGCAAGAGTTGACTGATCGCCCGAAGGGAAGGGACTTCCGGTGGAAGAGGCGACGGGAAGCGTGACGGTGAATACCGAACCTCGGCCAGGACTGCTCGTCGCGGTGACATGGCCCCTGTGCGCTTCGACGACGGCCTTCACCAGGCTAAGGCCCAGTCCCAGGCCGCGTTGCGAGCGACTACGGTCCCCGCGATACAGGCGATCCCAGCTTTTCAAAAGCTCCTCGGGTGTCATGCCGACACCGGAGTCCGCGACGCGGATCACGATCATGTCCTGCGAGACGTACCCTTGCACGTCGACCCGACCGCCGGCAGGCGTGTACTTGATGGCGTTGTCCAGCAGATTCGCCATGACCTGTCGAAGGCGGTTGCGATCCGCCGCCATCCATAGCTGCGGTGCGGTGAGCGACATGGCAATGGCCTTTTCTTCAGCGACAAGCTGGTAAAGGTCAATCGCATCAGCCAGCAGCCTTGAAATGTCAACGGGCTCCAGGTGCAATCTGAGCGTGCCGGTTTCTGCCTCGGAAATGTCCATCAACGTGTTAAGCATCTGGAGTAGCTGATCCGATTCCTCCACGCAGTCCGCCAGCGCGTCCCGATAGCGGTCGGGCCCGGATTCCGATCGCAGGGCAATCTCCGCCATGCCGCGGATTCGGGCCACGGGTGTGCGCAGATCATGGGCGACGTTGTCGAGCGCGCTACGCATACCCTGGATCAACGCCGCGATCCTGTTGAGCATCCTGTTGAACAGCTTGCCGAGTTCGTCAAGTTCGTCACCGGTGTCGTGGATCGGCACCCGCGCTTCCATAGCCCCTGCCTCAATTGCATGGACAGCCTCAATGAGTTGTCGAACCGGTCGCAGGGATCGCCGCGCGAGAAACATCCCGCCGAGCAGACCCACGACCACCATGGGAACCATCACGCCGCTCACGATCCGTCCAAAGCGTTCGAGGACGCTATCGCGCTCTTCCGTGCTCGTGCCGATCTGCAGAATCGTGCCGTCGTGCAGACGCGTACTGAGAAGCTCGAGGTCAGCCTCATCGTGTTTTGCCGGCAACCGGATCAGAGTGCCAGGGTTGGCAAGCGGCACGTGCTCAAGCCGGCTCACGTCGAACGCCGTCCATTGATCTGGATTCCGAACGAAGACGGTAATGTTGCGAGGCCCGGCAATGCGGATAAAAAACGAGTTTGATTTGCGCCGCCGTGTCTCAAGAGCGAGCTCTTTTTTCAGTCCCGCAAGGTCGGTTGCCTGATATTGGGCAGCCAGTTGATGAAGCCGCTGCTCAATGTCGTCGCGGTCATCCTGTCGCAAGGTGGACGCGAGGAGGAAGTATGCAAGCGCAAAGAGTGAGGCCGTGCTCAGAATGAAGAATGCCGAGTACCAGAGCGCGAGCCGGAAGCTGATCGTTTTGCGAAAAGGATCAAGGGCCTTTGAGAACATATCCTACCCCCCTGATGGTATGAATCATCCTCACGGGAAAATCCCGGTCGACCTTGTTTCGTAAACGGCAGACCAGCACGTCGACGACGTTGGTTTGCGGATCAAAGCTGTAGTCCCAGATATGTTCCAGAATCATTGTCTTCGACACCGGACGACCCGCGTTACGCATCAGGTATTCGAGCAGGGAAAGTTCGCGTGGTTGCAGATCGAGTCGTCGACCACCACGCTTCGCCTCGCGGGTGAGCAGATCCAGCGTCAGTTCGCCGGCGATCAGGCCGGCCGGCTCCGAGGTACCGGTGGAACGGCGGATCAGCGCGTGGACACGCGCGAGCAGTTCGGCCAGCGCAAACGGCTTGGTCAGGTAATCATCGCCTCCCGTCTGCAGCCCCTTGACCCGGTCATCGACGCTGCGTTTGGCGCTGAGGATGATGACGGGCGTTGCGATCTTGCTGCGTCGTAGTGTCTCGATGAGCGACAGGCCGTCCAGCCGGGGCAGCATGATATCGATGACGGCCGCGTCATAAGGACTGGTCAGTGCCAGTTCCATGCCACCCACGCCATCCTCCGCATGGTCGACGGCGAAGCCGGCCTGCTGGAGCGCCGTAATGACAAACGAGCCAATCTTTCTGTCGTCTTCAACGACCAGAATGCGCATGACGCTGATCCTTTCGCCGCCGACCCGGGCCGGGGCGGTTTCGACGGAGCCGTGCAAAACTGCCCACCATTGTACGACCCGATTCTGCGGTGCCGGCAGTGATGATCCTGCTGACGCGGCCCGCACCAGCACCGATGGGGATACTTAAGAGGCCTGGAGAATTTTGATAACCCGTGGTGAATACGGAATCTCCGCAATGATTGCAGTGCCGGCTAACCGCATGATATCGGTCCGGATTGATCGTGAAACCAGCGCGCAATCACGATAATCTGAATCACCTGTCGATGCACTGGAGCGCCGGCACAGCGATGCGCCCGCCAGGTCGTCCGGTGACGGTCTGTCGTTAGATCGACTAGGGTCTGTTGACAATCATCGACGAGGGGGCTGTTAAGGAAGGTCTGCAAAAGTCCTGGCATTGCGCTGCAGCCGAGCTATCCTGGAAACAGAGCGAATTTGGAGAGGAGCAACGTGATGACGCAGCTTGGTCTTGGTCTGGATCTGTCAACAAAGCGCACGCGCAAGCGGGAATTTCTCGATGAGATGCGACGTGTTGTGCCCTGGTTGAAGCTGATTGCGCTGATCGAGCCGCACTATCCCACCGGCAAAACCGGTCGGCCGCCGTTCCCGATTGCAACGATGCTGCAGATTCATTTCATGCAGCAATGGTTCGGTTTGTCAGACCCTGCTATGGAAGAGGCACTCTATGATGTGCCGCTTTATCGCGAGTTCGCGGGGCTCGACGGCGGGATGGTTCGCTTGCCGGATGAAAGCACGATTCTCCGGTTCCACCATCTGCTGGAAACGCACGGACTGGCGGTGCAAATGCTGGCGCTGGTCAATGAAATCCTGACGGACAAAGGCCTGATGCTGAAGGCTGGGTCGGCGGTCGACGCCACCCTGATTGCCGTGCCCAGTTCGACAAAGAATGGCTCCGGCACGCGCGATCCGGAAATGCAATCAACGCAGAAAGGTGGCAACTGGTACTTCGGGATGAAAATGCATATTGGCGTCGACGCCGACTCGGGCCTGGTCCATACGGTCATTGGAACGGCGGCCAATGTGCACGACATCACGGTAGCCCAGGCGTTGCTGCACGGCGAAGAAACGGATGTGTACGCGGACGCCGGGTATCAGGGTATCGAAAAGCGTTGTGAGGCTGACGCGGTTCGTTGGCATGTTGCAATGCGACCGGCAAAGCGCAGGAAACTGGATCTGAATGATTCGCTGGATGCGATCTACGATCAGATCGAGCGCCTGAAGGCGGGTATTCGGGTCAAGGTCGAACACCCATTTCGCATCTTCAAGCGGCAGTTCGGTTACACGAAGACCCGCTATCGTGGTTTGATGAAGAACATCGCCCAGATCACCAAGTTGTTTGCTTTGGGCAATTTATGGATGGCGCGTAGAGCTTTGCGCAAAGCTTGAAACACCGCGCCGATGAAGGCCATATGTCTGGTTGAAGCGCTCCGGCGCGCGGTAAAACCCTGGCACCACTCACCGACAAAGATCTGAACGCCGAGGCTGCGCTGGATGTGAAAGATAACGCTTCAAAAGCGGGTTGTGCAGACCTTCCTTAACCTATTTAGGGTGACACCTCCGGGCAAATGAGGCCGTCGGAGGAAGTCAGGTAGAGGCGATGCCTTGTTAGATGAATGTCGTGTGACGCTCGCCAGTCGCCCTCGGTCAGGCGGACCGGGCCGTAGCGCCTCCAGCTGTTGCCAGGATTAAAAATCGAGCTTGTCGAACTCGCCGAATCTTGGCTCGAACTACGGAACTCGGTGAAAGTATTGCAGCCACAGAAAGTTTGCAGCACTGTGAATATTCTTGCAGGCAGTTGAGCGGTAAAAGAGCGACACAGTCGCGGCCTCCATCGATATTGCGGTCGTCGGTGAACAGTTACTCATCGTCTTCGAGCTTTTCGGACGCGTTATAGCGCCTAGGCTTTTTTATTGATCGGACCGAGATACATCCGCGCCCCTAATTGCGACTAAAGATAGGGAATCTGCCGGCATTACCGGGCCTGCACGTCAACGTCGAGCCCGTTCGTTAACCGCGGTTGCACGATAGGCACGCCTGAGATCCGCTTGACGACACGCGCCGAGGCGATAAGGAACACAATACAACACTCCTTTTTTCTTCGCGTGATTCCGCGCGATGTCGGCAAGCCGGTGTCTGGGAAACGGATTCAGCAGGCGGTCGCGTAGTTCGGCCAGATAGCTCAACGCCTCAGGTGGGTGGGTCGTCACAACGGACAAATAGCGACCGAGGAACACCGTCGCCCTAGTTCCGCCAACGATGACGGAATTGTGCCAAGAGGTTCGGTCCCGGCCTATAGGTTTCGGCGTCCGCGGCATACCTGAATCGGAAAACACCAAACAACAGCGCATTCGTGCTGAATCCACTGCTGCGTGCCGTGCAATGCGGTATCAAATTTTTACGGAGCTTCCATAGAATAAGTATCACAAATGGAGACTCTGCGATGACGAATCTTTCCCTTCCTCCCCAGACGTGTTTGCGCCAAATCACCATTCCTGCAGACGACGATCCGCAGGAAACACGCGAATGGCTCGAGGCCCTTGAAGCCGTCGTCGTGCATTGTGGGCAGGAACGGGGCCTTTTCCTGTTGCGTAAACTGCTCGATGCTGCGCCGCTGTTGGGACTGACGACGACGGTGCCGAGCAATACGCCCTATGCCAACACGATTTCCGTTGAGCGTCAGCGACCCTACCCAGGTAATCTGGAAATCGAGGAGCGCATTACCGCCATGGTGCGTTGGAATGCACTCGCCATGGTGGTACGGGCCAACAAGGCTTATGGTGAGTTGGGCGGCCACATCTCGAGCTATGCGTCGGCGGCAGACCTGTTCGAACTCGGTTTCAATCATTTCTTCCGCGCGAAAAGCACCACTGGCGGCACTGACCAGGGCAGCGATCTCGTCTACTTCCAGCCGCATTCAGCGCCGGGTGTTTACGCGCGTGCGTTTCTTGAGGGGCGTTTGTCGGAGCAGCAACTGGAGAACTTTCGTCGTGAGACGGGTGGCAACGGTTTGTGCTCGTATCCGCACCCCTGGCTGATGCCCGACTTCTGGCAATTTCCCACTGGATCGATGGGGTTGGGCCCGATCCAGTCCGTGTACCAGGCGCGCTTCATGCGCTACCTCGAACATCGCGGGCTGGCCCAAACGAGCGAGCGGCACGTGTGGGGCGTCTTCGGCGACGGTGAGATGGACGAACCCGAATCGATTGGCGCCATCCCGCTGGCAGCACGCGAAAAGCTCGACAACCTGACCTTCGTGATCAACTGCAATCTGCAGCGTCTCGATGGGCCTGTGCGCGGCAATGGGCAAATCGTGCAGGAACTGGAAGCCCTGTTCCGCGGCGCGGGTTGGAACGTGATCAAGGTTCTGTGGGGTAGCGCGTGGGATCCGATATTCGCACGCGACCATTCCGGTGCATTGCTTCGCGCGTTTGCGTCGACGATGGACGGCCAGTATCAGACCTACAAGGCGAAGGACGGCCAGTACGGGCTTGACCATTTCTTCGGGCAGAACGACGCGCTGAAGTCGCTTGTCGCTCACATGACACCCGGCGATGTCGCTGCGCTCAACCGCGGCGGCCACGATTTGCGCAAGCTCTATGCGGCCTTCGACGCCGCGCGCAAACACAAGGGTCAACCGACCGTGATCCTCGCGAAGACGATCAAGGGCTACGGCATGGGTCGTGCAGGAGAGGCGCAAAACACGACACACCAGCAGAAAAAACTCGATGTGGAGGCACTCAAGGAGTTTCGTGACCGCTTCCGGCTCGGCCTCACGGACGACGATCTCGAGCACATGCGGTTCTACCGGCCCGCGGACGACAGCGAGGAAATGCGTTATCTGCATGCACGCCGCGAAGCGCTCGGCGGCTATCTCCCGGCGCGGCGCAAACGTGCGGAGCCGGTCGCTGTGCCGCCGCTTGCGCAGCACGCCCAGTTTGCACTGCAAGCAGACAACAAGGAGATGTCGACCACCATGGCGATGGTGCGGATGTTGACAGCACTCCTGAAAGACAATGTTCTCGGTCCACGCATCGTACCGATCGTCGCCGACGAGGCGCGTACCTTCGGGATGGCGAGTCTGTTCCGGCAAGTCGGGATCTATGCGTCGCAGGGACAGTTGTACGAGCCGGAAGATGCGGGTTCGATCCTGTACTACCGCGAGGATGTCGGCGGCCAGATTCTCGAAGAAGGCATTACCGAAGCGGGCGCCATCTCGTCGTGGATCGCAGCCGGCACGTCCTACAGCACGCACGGCACGGCGATGCTGCCGCTCTATATCTACTACTCGATGTTTGGCTTCCAGCGCATTGGCGATCTGATCTGGGCAGCCGCCGATCAGCGCGCGCGGGGCTTTCTGGTGGGCGCGACGGCGGGCCGCACTACGCTCTCGGGCGAGGGGCTGCAACACCAGGATGGCACGAGCCACGTGATAGCGGCCACGATTCCCAACTGCCGTGCTTACGATCCGGCGTATGCGTACGAGCTGGCTGTGATCGTCGACGATGGCATGCGCAGGATGATGGAGCAACAGGAGGACGTCTTCTACTACCTCACGGTAATGAACGAAAACTACGCTCAGCCGACCATGCCGGAGGGTGTCAGGGAAGATATCGTGCGCGGAATGTATCGCCGTGCGAACGTGCAACCGGTTCAGCCGCGCGGCAAGGTTCGTCTGCTCGGCAGCGGCACCATTCTGCGCGAGGTGGAGGCCGCCGCGCAACTCCTCGCCGACGACTGGCAGATCGAAAGCGAAGTGTTCAGCGTAACGAGCTTTTCTGAACTTGAACGCAATGCGCGCGAGACTGCCCGCCAGCGTTTGCATCATCCGGATGCGGCCGCTGCGCCGAGCCACCTCGAAACGATGCTGACAGGCACGCAACCGGTGATCGCGGCCACCGACTATGTGCGGGCGTATCCGCAGCTGATCGCCCCTTACCTCGATGCGCCGTTCTCGGTTCTGGGTACCGACGGGTTCGGCCGAAGCGA
Source organism: Paraburkholderia sp. (assembly GCF_035656215.1). Classification (GTDB taxonomy): domain Bacteria; phylum Pseudomonadota; class Gammaproteobacteria; order Burkholderiales; family Burkholderiaceae; genus Paraburkholderia. Next base: position 1,348 of record NZ_DASRSY010000183.1, on the reverse strand, counting down.
CAATCGTGCTTCATTGCGGCGCTTCTTTGAGGTCGACCGCGCCTACATCTGCGTGACATCGTTGCGCGCGCTCGCCGATCAGGGCGTGCTGCCGCCATCGGTGGTGAGCGACGCGCTGCGCCGGTACGGCATCGACGCGAACAAGCCGAATCCGGCGACGGTCTAGCGCGGCGAGCAGGAGAGTCCGCGAATTCAACACGCCGGATTTCGGCGATTTCAACGACGTTGGCGGCTTCGGGGTCATGCTGCCTCGAACGGACCGCCGCGTCTTCTATCGACTGCCAAGGAAACTGGTGTGAAAGAAAAGATCCTGATTACCCGCAAGGTGTTTCCGTCCATCGTGGGACGCCTGCAGGAACACTTCGACGTTGAAAGCAACGATGCGGACTACATCTATGCGCCTGACGAATTGCGCACGCGTCTTCAGGGCAAGGTCGGAGCACTTGTGAGCGCGACGGAAATCATCAACGCGCCGCTTGTCCAGGCGTGTCCGTCGCTACGAGCCGTTGCGAATATTGCCGTTGGCTACAACAACCTCGATCTGGCGGCGCTGTCGGCGGCCGGCGTGGTCGCGACAAATACGCCGGACGTGCTGACCGAAACCACTGCCGATTTCGGCTGGGCACTCCTGATGGCGACCGCGCGCCGCACGGGCGAAGCGGAGCGCTGGTTGCGGCTCGGCCTGTGGGACAAATGGGCGCTCGACATGTTCCTCGGCGTGGACATTCACGGCACATCGCTCGGCATTCTCGGTATGGGCCGCATCGGACGAGCGGTGGCGCAACGTGCCCACGGCTTCGGCATGACGGTGAGATATCACGACCGGACGCCGATCGCGTTGGCGGACGAGAAGGGCGCACAATTCTGCAGCAAGGAGGCGCTGCTGAGCCTCTCGGACCATCTGGTGATCACGATGCCGTACGACGCCGCGTCGCACCATACGATCGGGCGGCGTGAGCTTGCATTGATGAAGCGGACGGCCACCCTCATCAACATTTCACGCGGCGGTCTGGTTGACGAAGACGCGCTTGCCGATGCGCTAGCCGAAAACAGGCTGGCGGGCGCCGGTCTGGACGTCTTCGAGCGAGAGCCGTTTGTCTGTCCGCGGCTGCTTGCCAACGCGCGGGTAGTGGCCACGCCGCATATCGCAAGCGCCAGCCTGAAGACGCGTCTTGCGATGGCCGATCTCGCCGTCGACAACCTGATCGCCGCATTGGGCTACGGAGCCTGTGCCGGACAGCCTCCCTCGCCATTGAACCCGGCGATGTTGCACGCCTGAACAGGGCACGCACCCACCGGGTGCGTGCCGCTCCATGCGTTAGAATGCCTGACTTGAAGCATCCAGACG
>NZ_DASRSY010000182.1:0-11100 GCF_035656215.1 Paraburkholderia sp. | reverse complement strand
ACCGCAATCCGCCCGCTTTGACCGCATCTTTTTCCAGTTGCTGTTTGACGCCTGCGGCCACGTCCAGATGCTGATCCAGAAAGCCCTGCACCACCGCCGGCGAAGTCGGAATCCGGACGATCGTCGCGCGATGCAGTTCTCGCGTCAGGAACAGATCGTAGGCGCTGCCTTTGCCGACCGCGACCGTCACGCCGGGTTGATCGACCTGCTCGTTGGCGGTGATCGGCGACGTGTCGCGAACGAGATAAAAGCCTTCAATCAACACATACGGTTTCGTGAAGCGATCAGATTTGCCCTGCCGCAATGTCCTCCAGCGATCTTCCGCGCGTCGGCACTCCCATGAGTACCACGGCCAGCGCACCAATTAGCAGCACAAGCGTCGTCGCACCGAACACCCCGGCAAAGCCTAGCTTCGGGTAGACATACCCAACGAGGATAGGCGCGGCAATCGCGCCCAGCCGGCCAATTGACGAAGCGAGCCCCGTACCCGTTGCGCGCACGTCGGTGGGAAAGACCTCCGGGGTATAAGCATAAACGCCGGCATAGGTGCCGTTCATGAAGAACGACAGCAGGATTCCCGACGCCATGATGCCTGCATCCGTACGCGTCAACGCAAGCCCAAGTGCCGATACGCCGCCCAATATCATGTATGACGCGATCGTCGCCTGCCGGCCGATCTTCTCGTTGAGCCACGCGCCTGAAAAGTATCCCGGGATCTGTGCACAGTAAATCACGAGCGAATACGAAAAGCTTCGCGTGATCGTCATCCCGTTCTGAACCAGCAAGCCGGGAATCCACGTGAAAAACGCGTAGTAGCTGAACGTGATGGAGAGCCACATCAGCCACGTCATGGCCGTGATGCGCGCAAGCTTCGCCGACCACAACGCCTTGACGTTGGCGACGATCGAGGCCCGTCCGGCTGCGAGCGGAACGGTTCCGTCGCGCACGGGTGGCAGCGGCTCCAACTGCACGCCGGCTCGAGTTACCTCCGCCTCCATCCGCGACACGATCGCATCGGCCTCCGCGTGCCGGTCGCGTGCCTCGAGCCAGCGCGGCGATTCGGGCAACGCGCGGCGCCACCAGAGCAGCATCAGAATGGGCAGCGCAGTGATGACCATGACTGCGCGCCATGCATTGGGTGCGAGCGGAATTACCAGGTAGCCGAGCAGTGCGGCCGCCACAAAGCCGAAGGAGAAAAAGCCCGCAAGGCTGCCGGTGAAACTCCCGCGATACCGCCGCGCCACGAACTCCGAAAGAAACGGCGCGACGATGGCGCTTTCCGCGCCCGTCCCCAACCCGGCGACAATACGCGTCGCAAGAAAAAATCCCCAATCATTCGCGAGCGCGCTGGCAAGCGACGCTATGCAGTAAATCACGAGCGCATACATCATGACCTTGCGCCGGCCGATGATATCGCCGAGCATGCCTGCAAGCATCGCGCCTGCGAAATAACCGATGAACGTGCCGCTTCCCAGCACGCCGGTCTGTACACTCGTCAGCCCCCATTGCGTGCGCAACACCGGCAGCAGGAAAGCGAGCACGGCGGCGTCCATCGCATCGAAGGTATAGCCGAGGCCGCCCATCAACAGCAGACGGCGGTGAAAACCTGAAAACGGCAGACGCTCGATGCGGGCGGCGATCATCGACATGAACAGGCTCCGATAGGGACGGCGGGACGCTGGGGACGCAGGGGTGATACGGTCAAACGCTCTCGAGCTCGTTGACGAAGATTCGGCCGTCTTTCATCACGAGCGGAATATGCTCGCCCTGACCTAACAGGCAATCGACGGACTTCAGCGGATTGCCATCGACCACCAGCACATCGGCATGAGCACCCGGCATGATTCTGCCGAGCTTGTCCTGCATACCGAGCACTTCCGCACCCACGAGCGTGGCGCTCGCGATCACCTCGGCCGGTGACAGGACTTCGGCCAGAATCCGGAACTCATCGCTTTGCAGACGCTGCGCCTCGCCGAGCAAATCCGTGCCGAAGCCCATCTTGACCCCGGCGCGCTTCATGACTTCGATCGAGTGCATGCCGGCGCCATGCACGTCCGCGATCTTGGCAATGCTTGCCGGCGGCAGCCCATATTTCTCGCCTTCGCTCGCAAGGGCGTCGTACGTGACAAGGGTTGGCACGACATACGCACCGTGCTCCGCGACGAGACGGGCGGTCTCATCGTCAATCAGATTGCCGTGTTCGATCGTGCGCACGCCACAGCGCACCGCGCGCGCGATCGCCGCAGGCGTATAGGCATGCGCTAGCACATAGGTACCGCGCCCCTGGGCTTCAGCGACGATGGCGCGGATCTCATCTTCGGAGTAACCGAACGCGCCAACCGGATCGGTCGGTGAAGCAACACCGCCCGACGCCATGATCTTGATCTGGTCGGCGCCCATCTGCAGTTCCTCGCGCACGGCCCGGCGCACTTCATCGACGCCGTCCGCCACGCGGCCCAGCGCGCCCACGCGCACGCAGCATCCGCAGGGCGAATCGGGCGGCATGTAGTCGGAGCGGGCGCGCGAATCGGCATGACCGCCCGTCTGGCTTAACGCACGGCCGGATACGAAGAGGCGTGGACCTTCGACCAGCCCTGATTCGACCGCCTGCTTGAATGGAAACCCGGCACCCCCTGCGTCGCGCACGGTGGTGAAGCCGCGGCGCAGCATCGCGCGCATGATCGGTACGGCGCGCAGCGTAACCAGCACATTGGGTAGCGTCGCGACGCGCGGCAGGTTGAACTCGATCGCGACGACATGCACATGCAGATCGATCAAGCCCGGCATGATCGTTTTGCCTTTAACGTCAATGACGCGCGCGTTGCTGCTTTTTATCGGCTTGTCGGAAACTTCGCGGACGAAGCCGTCCTCGATGAGGACTTCGAAACCCTCTAGCAGATCAGGGCGGGTAGGATCGAGAAGCGCGCCGTTACGTAGGAGGAAAGTGCTCAACTGTTGTCTCCTTCAGGTTTCGATCTCAGCGCCCGGCATTCGGGCCTCCCCTCGAGTATGCAGGCTGACGCATGTAAGCGCTGCCAGGATTTTCATCAGGATTGGTCTGATACGTATCGAGTATGTCGGCTGACAATCACCTGACGCACAGCGGCATGCGTTTCTCCGGCAGACGGGTCATGCTGCGCCGCGATGCACGCGAATCATGTTTCATTGAGCGGCGGAAGTGGCGCCCTTTCCTGCTGATGCAATCTTCTCTTTTTCCAGGCGCGTCGCAGTGCAGTTTCCGCATCCGCCCAGCGAAAGTCGCTCGCGACACCTTTGGCAAAATGCACGGTCACAGCGTCGGCCAGTTCCGCAACTTTCGGTTCGTCTTCGCGAGGGAGATTTTCCAGCCGCGCCGGATGTCCGAAGTCCCCACTCCGGTCCATCCAGCGATACAAAGCCGGAATGGTCCGCGGCCATTCGCCCTGACGCGCAACCGCACATAGCCTGCGCCACGCTACCGCTTCGCTTTCGAGCCATTGTTTTCGCGCGTCGCCTAGCCGATTTTTTGCGCGCCGCAGGAACATTGCGATGCGCCCACGTGCCCACACCACCACGAAAAGGCCCAGCACGATCATACAGCCGGCGATCAACCGCCCGCTATGAATTACGATGATTCTGTGCGGAAGGCCCTGGCTCATCACATCGGCAGGAATTTCAAAGAGAGGCTTCTCGCGCGCGGTGGATGCGGAAAACGTCACACCCGGCAACTCGATCGTCTCTTTCTTTTGCGTCCTCGTGTTCCACCATTCGATCGTCACAGGCGGCAGTTTGAACCGGCCGTTGTGATCGGCAATGTAGCTCACGCTGTCGGTTCGCTCGCCCGCGACCAGTCCCACCCGGTCCTGCACGATGTTGCGGGTCGTGGACGGTTTGGCGTAGCGCTTTAATCCGCCAACCTCGCCCAGACTCACCGGCGGAATCATCATCGATTCGGTGCCGGCCGCACTCTGTGTGATGGTGCGCGTGATCGAATCGCCTACTCGAAGCTGCTGCTTCGACGGTTCGATTTTTTGCGTGGCCGTGAGCTTCGTAGTCGGAAAGAATACCGCCATATCCTGCGCACCCGGCGGCAAAGTCGTCACGAGTTTGAGCGCGGGGGTCATGACCTGCACCGGGGTGTTCATCCCTCCCGGGTAGACAGTGATCGCAAAAGGCGGGATGTCGTAGGTCTTGCCTGCCTGAGGCGCAATGCGATAGGCCCGGCTCACGCCAAACCAGCGCACACCGTTGACGTCTTCAGAAAGGTTGTCGGCCTGTTCGTCCGGCAGGCTCACAATCGCGTCGGCGATGGTGAAGAGCGGCCAGTTCGGCGCCTCGGTAAACCACGTGGTTGTCAGCAGGTCGACGACGAGCTTGACCTCGCTGCCCGCTACAACCGGCCCGGCGGGTTCCAGATGCGCGCGAACCATGGTCCGCGGCGCAGGATCCGCAGACGCCGGCGTTGAAACGCAGGCCGCGCCAAGCCACCCGATGACGAGCAGAAGCCGCAGGAAAATCGTCGTCATGGCGCGCCCGCTCCCTTTGCATCGGATTCCTGTTCAAAGCGCTGCTGTAGAAACACGGCTGGCGATGTATTCAGATTGCGCATCCAGAGTTCTTCGCTCGGACGCGGTGCACCCTCGATCACGGTCGACGTGCCCCGCCCTTTCTTTTTGTCGGTCTGCACCTGATCGGGTGGATCCTCCTCCGGGTCCATTTCATCCTGTTTGTCTTTTGCCAGCAGTCGCTGCAGGAAGTCCCGATTGGAGGCGGCCTCGGGCAGCGCCGGCTGAAGTTTGAGCGCGTTGTCGTACGCCTTGATGGCGGCGGCGTAATCGTCGAGATGCGCGAGCGTATTGCCCATGTAGAAATACGCTTGCGCCGTCTTCAGACGCGAAAAACTTTCCAGGGCGCCGGCATAGTCGCCCGCGAGATATTGCGCGCGACCCTTCCACATCGGATCGTCAAAGCGTTGTGCGGCTGCCCTGTAATCACCGTGTTCGAAGTTCCAGCGGCCTTGCTGATCGTGCGTAGCGAACAGGTCGATCCAGTGCCACTCAGCGGCCTGTGCGTGATTGGGAATGGCGCTGAAGGCCAGCGAAATCAGCATCACAGGCAACCACTTTACGGTCCACCCGCGCCGGAAACTCCACAGCGCGAGCAACAGTAGTGGAACAACGAGCCAGTAGCCCGTTTCTTTCCAGCGCGGCACGATCTTCGACTCCTCCTCCTGCGCGAGGTAAGCTTGCGCACGATGCTGGACCCACACTACGTCGTCATTGTCCACCCGCATGCTGGCGAGCGGAATGTCGGCTTCATTCGCTACTTTGCGGATCGCGTCGGCATCGAAGGTGCCCATCAGCGGGTGGCCTTCGGGGTCCATTGCGATCGTGCCGTCAGGGCCGCGTATCGGGCCGCCGTTTTCCGTACCGACCGCAAGCCACAGCAGTTGATGCCGCAGTGACTTGGCCTTTTGCACGAAAGCGTCGGTCTGATTCGTATCGAAACCGTCGCTCATGAAGACGATCGTGCCCGCAGTGGGATCATTCGCCAGAAGCCGTTCGGCCGCGTCGAGTCCGGCGGTGGCGTTCTTCCCGTCACGCGGCATCAGCGAGGGCGACAGCGCCGGCACATAGAGTTCGAGCATGGCCGGGTCCTCGGTGGGCGGCACAACGAGGTGGCCCGTCGAGGCGAACACCACCAGCCCGGTGCGCGCACCTTTACGCGCCCTCGCCAGGTCGAGCACCTTCTGTTTGGCCCGCTCCAGCCGCGTGGGCGCGACATCGGTTGCGTCCATCGAATGCGCCAGTTCAAGTACGACGACGAGCGGCGCCTTGTCCTGATTGAACGGCGGACGCTCCTGCTGCCAGCTCGGTCCCGCAGCGGCGAGCGCGCCGATGCCGAGCAGCAGACCCAGCATGTGAACCGGCTGAATCACGCGACGCTTCGTGTCGCCAACGATCAGATGTTCCAGCAGCAGCGGATCGATGACGTTGCGCCAACGCGCACGCACACTGTTGCGGCGAAACCAGACGAGCGGCAACAACACCGCGGGAATCAGCAGTAGCAACCATCCCGGCCGCAGAAAATGGAAGGCCGTCAGATCAATTTCCACGACGCGCCTCCGCAATGACCACGCGTTCCGGCGGCCGCTCTCGACGCGGCGAACGCAGCACCGCAATCAGCAACGCCAGCACGTGATAGAGCGCGAAAATCGCCACGGCCAGCCCGGCCGGCACCCAGTAGAAATCGCGCTGCGGCCGGTAGATTTCGCGCTTCACTTTCTCGGGCGTGAGTTTGTCGAGCGTGGCGTAGACGTCGGCCAGGTCCTGCTGCCGCCCAAGTGCGCGAAAGGAACGGCCTCCGGTAATGCTTGAAATGCGCGCGAGCACATCGAGATCGACCTTGTCCTCGCCTGTCGTATCCGGATCACCTATTCCAATGGTATGAATCACTAATTTGTGGTCTTTGGCGATTTCGGCGGCACGCTCGGGCGGAATGGCACTGCTGGTGTCGTTGCCATCAGTTAGCAAGATCAGCACCTTCTCCTGCGCCGGCGAGTTTTCCATCAACTTGACCGTCAGACCGATCGCATCGCCAATGGCGGTACGCGGCCCCGCCATGCCGATCTGCATCTGGTCGAGCAGAACCTGCACGGCGTCGTGATCGAGCGTGAGGGGTGCCTGCGGATAAGCGGCGTCGCCGAACACGACAAGGCCGAGGCGATCGCCCTTGCGCTTCGCGATGAAATCGGCCACCACCCGTTTGACCGCAGTCAACCGGTCCATCCGAACACCGGCGGCATCGACGAAATCACGCGTCGCCATCGAGCCCGACAGGTCGATGGCGAGCATCAGATCGCGCGCGGGTTCTTCGCGCACGATCGGCGCTTCGACATAGACCGGTTTGGCCGCAGCGATCACCAGCAACACCCACAGCAATGGCAGCAGCAGACGTTGCAGCCAGTTGCGGCGCAGCCGCACGCCGCCGGGCGCAGGCTTTTCGCCGGCGGCCTGCGCCATCTCATGAAAAAACGGTATACGCACCGCGGAAGCCCTGGTGCGATAGGCCGGCACCAGCCACCACACGAAAAGAGGCAGAGGCAGCAGCGCGAACAGCCACGGGAAATCAAACTTCCACATGATGGCGTTCGATCCAGTCGCGTGTATGGCCGATGAGCGCTGCCGCGTCGCCGTCGGAAATCCCGGCGACCACCTCGGGCGGCGCATAGCTCGCGAGTGCGAGGAGCGCCCCGCTTCTGGCGTCGAAGCGGCCGCGCGTACGTTGCAAAAACGCGAGCCATTCGCCGCCGGTCAACGCCGCGACCTGCTCGCGCGGCGCGATCACGAGCGCGGTGCGCTTGATCAGGCGCGGTATGGCGGCGAGCACGTTCGCGCGTTGCTCACTGTCCGCTCGGGTGGACGCGAGACTGGCTTCGATGCTCGCCAGCTCCGTGAGCGCGGCCCGCCGGTAGCGCTGCTTCTCGCGACGGCGTCGGCAAAACCAGATCGCCATGCCTAGTGCCGCCAGCAGCACGACGGCAACGAACGCCCAGCCGATCGTATGCGGTGCGTACGACACCGCTTCAGGCAACGGCAGCTCCTGCAACGGCTTGAGTTGTCCTGACGAATCAGGTGGAACGAGCAATGCACGGCTCATAGACCGCTCCCCGTGGCCGGTCGCGCGCGCTGGCCGAAGAGCCGCCGTACCTGCTCGACCGTCGGCTCCGCCGTCGAGAGCGCCATCAGCGGTACGCCGCTTGAGCGCAGCAACTCCGCCACCTCGGCGGTGCGGCCACTGAACAGGCTCGACAGCGGCGCACGGACCCGCTCCTGCTCGATACGCAGTTCCACCTGAAGATGCCCTTCGCTGACCACCAGCGCGCGATGTTCGGGCATGTGCTGCCACAAGGGATCGAAGATCATCGCCGCGACAACATCGTTGTGCGCCGACAACTGCCGCAACAAGCGCTGCGTGCGTTCGTTCGCGCCGGCAAAATCGCTAATGATGCAGATAAGGTAGTCGTGACCGGCTAACTGCAGCACCCCTTCGAGCGCCGAGTTCAGTTGAGCGTAGTCGGTACGTGCTTCGCTATCCGCATGCAGCGCGCGATTCATCGCGGCGAGTGCGCCGAACAGGACTTTGATCCGACTGCGACTGCGCAGCGGTCTCACCCGCACGATCCGGTTATCGTTGAACAGCACGCCACCGACCCGGTCGCCGGCTGTGAAACCCATCCACACAGCAAGCGCAGCCACTTCGGCGGCCACCACCGACTTGAACGCGCGGCGCGACCCAAAAAACATACTCATGCGCTGATCGACGACCACCAGCAGCGGCCGGTCACGCTCTTCGGTATAGGCGCGAATCTGCGGCTTGCCGAGACGCAATGAGACCTTCCAGTCGATGTGACGGACATCGTCACCGGGCAGGTAGGCGCGAATCTCTTCGAAATTGAGCCCGCGCCCGCGCAACCGCGACGCGTGACTGCCTGAGAGCACGCTCGATACCGGCGCCGGTGCGATAAAGCTTAGCCCGCGAGCATGAAACTCGAGCTTCGCCAGATGCGCCGCGTCGACATACACGCGGCCCATTGCAGCGTTTGCAGATTCGGACATCATGACCACGGCGATCCCTCGCGTCGATGCGACGATGCTTGTTGCGCCATGAGTCAGGCCGGCACGGCAACCTTTTCGATTAGCCGGTCAACCACGGCGTCGGCATTGATGTTCTCGGCATTGGCATCATAAGAAAGTATCAGCCGATGCCGCAGTACCGGATGAACGACCGCGCGCACATCGTCGGGCGTGACGAATTTTCGATCCTGCAGCCAGGCCTGCACGCGGCTCGCCCGGTCGAGGCCGATCGAACCGCGCGGGCTCGCGCCGATTTCGATCCATTTTCCGAGGTCTGCGTCGAGGTCCCTGCCATGCCGGGAGGCATTGATGAGCGACACAATATAGTCGTCTACCGCGGGAGCGACCGTGATGTGCCTGATTTCTTCACGCACTGCGAAAATGACATCTTGTGAGAGGACGCTGGGCGCGCCGCCGACCTCGCTGCTTTCGCGCCGCAGCAGCCGCAACATGTCAATCTCGCTTTGCGGTGACGGATACGTAATTAGCACTTTAAGAAGAAAACGGTCCATTTGCGCTTCAGGCAAAGGATAAGTCCCTTCCTGTTCGATCGGATTCTGCGTTGCCATGACAAGAAACAGATCCGGCATCTTATGCGTTTTACCTGCTACGGAAATCTGCCGCTCTTCCATTGCCTCCAATAATGCGGATTGAACCTTGGCCGGCGCGCGGTTAATTTCATCCGCGAGAATCAGATTGCCGAAGATTGGGCCGGGTTGAAAACTGAGCGTGCGTTCCGTGCCGCTTTGCAGCAATGTTTCGGCGCCGGTGATGTCGGACGGCAACAGGTCGGGGGTGAACTGAATGCGGCTCATGGTGGCCGCGAGACGCGTGGCAATGGCTTTGACGGTACGGGTTTTGGCGAGTCCGGGCAGGCTTTCGAGCAGCACGTGGCCGTCTGCCAGTAGCGCGATGAGTACCTGCCGGACAACGGCTTGCTGGCCGACTATCGCTTCGTTGACACTCGCTTCGAAGCGCAGGATCGTTTCGCGCATAGCTCTCGATTTCCCAAATCATTGAATGGTGGACTAACCTGGATGCCAATGCTCGCCGCCAGACACGTTAATGCACGCGCGCTATTCCGTCAAAGTTTCGCCCATGAGTAAAAAAAGAGTGAAATGTATTTGAAAAATTGTTAGCCTGCACCTGACGTTTGCCAAACTGCATTCGGCGTACCTGCTACCAGCATAAATCGTTATTCTGTATCGCCAAGCTCCTTTGCCAATGAGAACTGGTCACGCTTGCTAAAGGGCCAGCAGCTTCACCTGCCTGAGAGAAGGGATGATGAGTTCAGGAAAACGTGGCACGGGAACGGCTGCCCGCTCTAAAAGCGCGCCCTCCGCAACCCCGGCGCCCGCCGTGCGTTATCGCAAGCTGCTTCTGTGGGGCGCGCTTCTCGTCATGCTTCCTGCATGCGTCGGCGCGGCAGTCAGTTGGGCCGTCACCTCACATAGCCAACCCCATCCGCAAGTCGTCTACGGCGACGGAACGCATGGCCCACTCGACATGGCCTGGGTTCCGGGCGGCCGGTTTCTGATGGGCAGCGACTCGAAGCAGGCGCAGCCCAACGAGCGCCCCGCCCACAAGGTACGCGTGCACGGTTTCTGGATGGACCGTCATCACGTGACCAATGCTGAATTCCGCAAATTCGTCGAAGCCACGGGCTATGTCACGACCGCCGAGAAGAAGCCCGATTGGGATACCCTGAAAGTGCAGTTACCGCCGGACACGCCGCGTCCGCCTGACAGCGCGATGGTGGCGGGCGCGATGGTATTCGTCGGCACGAACCAGCCGGTGCCGCTGGAAGACTATTCGCAGTGGTGGCGCTATGTGCCCGGCGCGAACTGGCGTCACCCTACCGGGCCAGACAGCAACATCATCGGCAAAGACGATCACCCCGTTGTCCAGGTTTCCTACGAAGATGCGCAGACCTATGCGAAATGGGCCGGCAAACGCTTTCCCACCGAAGCCGAATGGGAGTTTGCCGCGCGTGGCGGGCTCGAGCAGGCCACTTACGCCTGGGGCAATCAGTTCGCGCCGAACGGCAAGCAGATGGCCAATGTCTGGCAGGGTCAGCAGGTGCAGTCGTTCCCGGTGGTCAGCCCGAAGGCGGGCGGGGCACTCGGCACGAGTCCGGTTGGCACCTTTCCGGCGAACGGCTATGGACTCTCCGACATGACCGGCAACGCCTGGCAGTGGGTGGCCGACTGGTATCGCGCCGACCAGTTCCGGCGTGAAGCGGTGAGCACGAGCACGATCGACAACCCGATCGGCCCACGCGATTCGTGGGACCCAGCCGACCAGGGCGTACCTGTAGACGCCCCCAAGCGCGTGACGCGCGGCGGCTCGTTCCTCTGCAATGAAACCTATTGCCTGAGCTACCGCCCTAGCGCGCGGCGCGGCACCGACCCCTACAACAGCATGTCGCATCTCGGCTTCCGGCTGGTGATGGACGAAGACACGTGGAAGCAACCACTAGCCCGTC
>NZ_DASRSY010000181.1:0-19492 GCF_035656215.1 Paraburkholderia sp. | reverse complement strand
GCCCATTGGACAGATGATCATGGTGTTCCTGCGCGGCTTGTTAGCCGCGGCGCCGCGTGTGCGCTGATCTGCGATGCTGCGTACAGTCGAATCCGCATTGCATCGGCACGCATCGGAAAACCCGGCAACGCGCACACGGCGCGCGCCGCGTCTATACACCAGCCAGCGCCGGCAACTCTACCCCGTACGACACGCGCTCGCGCCGGCTGCTCATCTCAGGCTGACGTTCCACGTGGTTCAGAGGCGGCGCGCTATCGACGCGCATCGGTAGGCGCGCTGGATAGCGAGCGTTTTTCTTCTCGAGAATGGCCCGGCTCAGAAACCCGGCGCTATACGCTTTCAGCAAGTGCGGGTGGTGCGCTTCAATATACGCAGCAATCCGCGCCTCCTCATCGTCGATCCTGGCTAGTAACGCCAGCGTGCTCGCATCCCAACGGAAGCGCAGGCCGAGTTCATCGAATGCGCTGTTATAGGCGCACAGTTGCGCCTCGACTTCCGCATCATGCGCGCTGTCGTAAGCATCGAACTGGGACGGGTTCATGGTCGTCTCCTTGAGGAAAATGGCATGACCAAGAATAGGCTGGCGCATCAATAAACAATAGTTAAAGTTATTTCGAAAAACAATAACCTTTTGTTTATACATCCGTTCCTCGGGCATGACGGCGACGAAATCGGGCGCCTGGACCGCCCCGTTACCTTTCTCACAACCCCACAGCCAGAAGCGGCAAACCTATCTATTAGGTATGCCTAATGCAAACCATAAAATGTTTTAACTTTTACTTATCGCTGTTCGCGCGCAGCATCCCTCAGACGCGCTTCACGCGAAACACCTTTTACCCAGTCGTTGTGAGATCGACGGGCAACGGTTTTCGTTAGTGCAATTCCCTTTGGCCGACCACTGGCGCTTGATTGCCCACAGACAAACCGGCGATGAAGCGATTCGATCACGTAGGTCCAACGCGCCGCTCGAGCGCGACGGAATATACAGGAGACGAAAGACATGGGACATTCCAACGTACCCGGGCGAAGCAGCACGGCATTCTGGCATCACCGCTGGGTGCAACTGGCGATCGGCATCGTGTGCATGGGGCTCGTCGCGAATCTGCAATATGCGTGGACACTGTTCGTCGTGCCGATGGACAACGCCCACCATTGGGGCCAGGCGGCGATCCAGACCGCGTTCACCGTCTTCATCGTCACGGAAACCTGGCTCGTGCCCGTCGAAGGCTGGCTTGTCGACAAGTTCGGGCCGCGCCCGGTTGTGATCGGCGGCTCGCTGTGCGCGGCGCTCGGCTGGATCATCAACGCGCATGCGAGCAGTCTCACTGAGCTATACGTCGCGGCAGTGATCGCCGGCATCGGTGCGGGTTGCGTGTACGGTACCTGCGTCGGCACAGCACTCAAATGGTTTCCGGACAAGCGCGGTCTCGCCGCCGGTTTGACCGCTGCAGGTTTCGGCGCCGGCGCGGCCGTCACCGTCATTCCAATCGCCAACATGATCCAGCGCTCAGGCTATGAGCACACGTTCATGTTCTTCGGCATTTTCCAGGGCGTCTGCATTCTGCTGCTCGCCACCATGCTGGTGCGGCCGAAGCCGCCCGCAACCGCGGTCGCAGCCAAACGCGTGGTCGCAAGCAAGATCGACTACACGCCCGGCGAGATGATCCGTTCGCCGCTCTTCTGGGTGTTGTATCTGATGTTCGTGTTCGTCGCGGCCGGCGGCATCATCGCGACCGCACAGCTTGGGCCGATCGCGAAGGAATACGGCTTTGCCAAGCTGCCGGTGAATCTGATGGGCATCACCCTGCCGCTGCTCACAATGACGCTGTCGATCGACAATCTGTGCAACGGCTTCACGCGTCCGTTATGCGGCTTTCTGTCGGACCGCATCGGCCGCGAAAACACGATGTTCATGATCTTTCTCGGCGAAGGCGTGGCGTTGCTGGGCCTCATGCAGTTCGGCCACAACCCGTACGCATTCATGTTCTTTGCCGCTGCCGTGTTCCTGTGCTGGGGTGAAATCTTCTCGATCTTCCCGGCAACCTGCGCGGACACGTTCGGCAGCAAATACGCCGCGGCCAATGCGGGGACGCTTTATACCGCGAAGGGTACCGCGTCGATGCTGGTGCCGATCGCATCGGTGCTGTCCGCGAACGGCGGGTGGAGCACGGTGTTCATCTCGGCGGCGGTGGTATCGATCGCGGCAGCCGTATCCGCGAAGTTCATCCTCGCTCCGATGAGAAAGCGCTGGATCGAAAACTCGGGCGCGCCGGCCAGCGCGGTCCTCGCCGAAGCCCGGCTGCAGCCTGCGCCCGGCACTTCATCTGAATGAATGACAACGCGAGCCTACAGCTCGCGACAAACCCCATAACGTCCAGCGACCAAGGAGAGTGATCATGGCAGAAGCCGACAGCCCCACAACAGAAAATACGCTGAAGCAACAGGCAACCGAAACGACCGACGGATTCCATCTCGTCATCGATGCGCTGAAACTGAACGACATCAACACCATCTTTGGACTGGTCGGGATCCCCATCACCGACCTGGCGCGGCTTGCACAAGCCGAAGGGATGCGGTTCATCGGCTTTCGTCATGAACAGCACGCGGGCAACGCAGCGGCCATTTCCGGCTTCATGACGCAGAAGCCTGGCATCTGCCTGACGGTGTCGGCGCCAGGCTTTCTCAACGGCCTGACGGCGCTCGCCAACGCGACCACCAACTGCTTCCCGATGATCCTGATCAGCGGCTCGAGCGAGCGCGAAATCGTCGATCTGCAGCAGGGCGATTACGAAGAAATGGATCAGTTGAATGCGGCCAGGCCGTACGCGAAGGCCGCGTATCGCGTGCTGCATGCGGAAGACATCGGCATCGGCGTGGCGCGTGCGATCCGTGCCGCGGTATCGGGCCGTCCTGGTGGCGTGTATCTGGACTTGCCGGCCAAGCTGCTCGCCCAAACGCTCGAGGCCGTGAAGGCGCAACAGTCGCTGGTCAAAGTGGTCGATGCCGCGCCGCGTCAGTTGCCCGCGCCGGAATCGGTCAAGCGTGCGATCGACGTGCTGAAGAGCGCGAAGCGTCCGCTGATCCTGCTCGGCAAGGGGGCGGCGTACGCGCAGGCTGACGCGGAGATTCGCGCATTCGTCGAGCAAAGCGGTATTCCGTATCTGCCGATGTCGATGGCCAAAGGTTTGTTGCCCGATACGCACGAGCAATCGGCGTCGGCGGCGCGCTCGTTCGTGCTGCAGGAAGCGGATGTCGTCGTCCTGATCGGCGCGCGTCTGAACTGGCTGCTCTCGCATGGCAAGGGCAAAACGTGGGGCGCAGAACCGAAGAAGTTCGTCCAGGTCGATATTTCGCCGACCGAAATCGACAGCAACGTTGCGATTGCCGCGCCGGTGATCGGCGATATCGGTTCGTGCGTGGCGGCGCTGCGCGCAGGCCTTGATGCGAACTTCGCGAAGCCCAGTGCCGAGTGGACCGGCGCGATTGCCGAGCGCAAGAGCAAGAACCTCGCAAAGATGGCCGCCACGCTCGACAAGAACCCGTCGCCGATGAATTTCCACAGCGCGTTGCGCGCGATTCGCGATGTGCTGAAGACGCGCCCGGACATCAACGTCGTCAACGAAGGTGCGAACACGCTCGACTACGCGCGCAGCATCATCGACATGTATGAGCCGCGCAAACGCTTCGATTCGGGCACGTGGGGAATCATGGGTATCGGAATGGGCTTCGCGATCGGCGCCGCGGTGACGAGCGGCAAACCGGTTGTCGCAATTGAAGGTGACAGCGCCTTCGGTTTCAGCGGCATGGAACTCGAAACCATCTGCCGTTATGACTTGCCGGTTTGCACGATCGTATTCAACAACAACGGCGTGTATCGCGGCACCGACGTGAACCCGACGGGCGGCAAGGACGTCGCACCGACCGTGTTCGTGAAGGGTGCGCGCTACGACAAGATGATCGAGGCATTCGGCGGTGTCGGCCACCACGCGACCACACCGGACGAACTGACGAAGGCGCTGCTTGAAGCGATCGCATCGGGCAAGCCGACCTTGATCAACGCCGTCATCGATGAAGCGGCCGGTACTGAAAGCGGCCGCCTGACCAATCTGAATCCGCAAAGCGCGGCAATGAAAAAGTGATCCAGCGTAACCACGGAGATATCAAAGTGACCAAACCTCTCGAAGGCATCAAGATCATCGACTTCACCCATGTCCAGGCTGGCCCCGCGTGCACCCAGATGCTCGCCTGGTTCGGCGCTGACGTGATCAAGGTTGAACGACCGGGTTCGGGCGATGTGACGCGCAATCAGTTGCGCGATATCCCCGACGTCGACGCGCTGTACTTCACGATGCTCAACAGCAATAAGAAGTCGTTGACGTTGGACACGAAAAAACCCGAAGGCAAGGAAGTACTCGAAAAGCTGATTCGTGAATCTGACGTGCTAGTCGAAAACTTCGGCCCGGGCGCGTTGGACCGGATGGGCTTTTCGTGGGAACGCCTGAACGAACTCAATCCGAAGATGATCGTCGCTTCGGTGAAGGGCTTCAGCGACGGCCATCACTACGACGACCTGAAAGTCTACGAAAACGTCGCGCAATGCGCGGGCGGCGCTGCATCCACTACCGGTTTCTGGGACGGTCCGCCGACCATCAGCGCCGCGGCGCTCGGTGACAGCAACACCGGCATGCATCTGGCAATCGGCATTCTGACCGCGTTGATCGGGCGCGACAAAACCGGCAAAGGCCAGAAGGTCGCGGTGTCGATGCAGGACAGCGTGCTGAACCTGTGCCGCGTGAAGCTGCGGGACCAGCAGCGGCTAGAGCGTGTAGGTTATCTCGAGGAATATCCGCAGTATCCGCACGGCGAATTCAGCGATGTCGTGCCGCGTGGCGGCAACGCGGGCGGCGGTGGTCAGCCGGGCTGGGTGCTCAAGTGCAAGGGCTGGGAAACGGATCCGAACGCGTACATTTACTTCACGATCCAGGGTCACGCGTGGGAGCCGATCTGCAAGGCACTCGGCAAACCCGAGTGGATCGAAGACCCGGCCTACAAAACCGCTGAAGCACGTCAATCGCATATCTTCGAGATCTTCGGAACCATCGAAGCCTGGCTCGTCGACAAGACCAAGTTCGAAGCGGTCGACATCTTGCGCAAGTTCGACATTCCGTGCGCGCCGGTGCTGACGATGAAGGAACTGGCCAACGATCCGTCGTTGCGCGCGAGCGGTACGATCGTCGAAGTGCAGCACAAGAAACGCGGCTCGTACCTGACGGTCGGCAGTCCGATCAAGTTCTCCGATATGAAGCCGGAAGTCACCGCATCGCCGTTGCTCGGCGAACACACGGAAGAAGTGCTGGCGAGCCTTGGCTACAGCAAGCAGGACATCTTCAATCTGCGTGAAATCAGAGCAGTTTAACGTGTCACGCAGCAGGCCCGTATGTATGCTCGAGCCTGTGGGTACGGCGTCCCTCGCGGGTGCCGTACCAGTCCATGGATTTGCGTTTTTATATTCGGAGAGCGTCATGCAAAGTGCTATCGACTTCGAGCAACTCGTCAATGTTATCGGCGACGCGATCATCATCTCCGATGCCGGCGGCAGCATCACATTGTGGAACCCCGCGGCCGAACGCATGTTCGGTTTTACGCAAAGCGAGGCACTGGGAAAGTCACTGGACCTGATCATTCCGGAACGTTTGCGCGGCCGCCATTGGGACGGCTATCACAAGACCATGGCAACGGGCGAAACCCGTTATGGCAACGACGTGCTGCGTGTCCCCGCCGCGCACAAGGACGGGCGGCCACTGTCGATTGCCTTTACGGTTGCGTTGCTGCATTCGCCGCAACACGAGCTCACGGGCATCGTCGCAGTGATCCGCGACGAAACCAGCCGCTTTCAGGAGGATCGCTTGCTGCGCAAGCGTCTTGCGGAACTGGAAGCAGCCGCAGGTCAACCCTCATGATTCTCGATCCGAGAGCTAAACACTATTTGCTGCTTATTGCGCGGTGCCTCCATCCATCTGCAATTTATGAAGCACCTGCATCGCCGTCTGTGCCGATTCGAGAGGAACAAAAATATGATCGTGGTACGCGCCTGCCATCACGTTACAACTGACGCCGGCATAACCCAATGCACTGGCAAATGCTGCGGTCAACCCTACCGCATCCAAGGCTGAATTCACGGTCAACGTAATCCAGACGCATTTGAACAACACATTCAAACCGCTGGTCGCCGCGTCGGCCTCATTCGTAATGACCGACAACCCCTCCGGCTCCCGGATTGACGCAACGATGACGGCCGGGTCAATGGCATGACCGTCCTTGACCGAAGCAAACACAAACACGCCAGGGTTAAGCACCGGCTCCAACGTTTTTAATAAAACGGATAGATCGGAAACTGGGTTCATTTAATCTCCTGTGCAGTCACGGCCCAACACGCAGCGCGATCATTTCAAATGGCTATTGCGCCAGTCGCGCGGCGTCACGCCAAAGCGCGAATTAAACCAGTTGGTGAAGGAACCTTGCTGTGAATAGCCTAGCAGTGCGGAAACTCGCCCGATGGGATAGCGTGGATTGCTCATATAGCGCACGGCAAGCTCGTGCCTGACTTCCTCGACCAGACGCGAGAAGCTGGTATGTGCCAGTTCGAGCTGGCGCTGCATGGTGCGAACGCTCAGACGTAAATGGCGGGCAACCAGCTCGACGGTGGCCTGCTCGAGGGGCAACAGCAAGTAGATTGCCTTGCGCACTTCCAGCGCGGTCGAATCGACACCCGCCACGTTGAGTGAATCCGCGAGGCTCTCGGCATATCGCACCAGCTCCGGGTCAGCGGCGGGATTCGGGTAGTCGAGCTCGGCGGCCGCACACACAAAGCCATTGAAATCGCTGCCGAACTCCAACGGACAGCCGAAGAATCGTCGATGAAACGTCAGGTCTTTCGGTCCCTGATGAACGAAATGGACGGAGCGTGGTTTCCAGTGATCGCCGAGCAGGGCGCTGGAGTGGCGCCACAGGACACCGACCGCGAGTTCGATCGCCTGATTCGTTGGGGTACCCGGTTCGACGACCATTTCTTCACGGATGGTGACCGTTTCGC
Organism: Paraburkholderia sp.; assembly: GCF_035656215.1. Lineage (GTDB taxonomy): Bacteria > Pseudomonadota > Gammaproteobacteria > Burkholderiales > Burkholderiaceae > Paraburkholderia. Next base: position 12,399 of record NZ_DASRSY010000181.1, on the reverse strand, counting down.
CTACGTCCTCGACGTACACAGCCAGGGCTTCGTTCAATAGATGCCGGTATTCGGCTGTCGCCAGCAACACCTCGCGCAGCGTGCGCTTGTGCGCGAGCAGGACATTGACTACACCCGTACCGAACTTCTGCCGGGTCTCCGCCATCTGCAGAGCGAAAGTCGGGCACGACGCCAAGTCGGCCGTTCGTTCCAATAACCTGCAGGCGGCTGCTGCCGGAATGCGATCGTCGGGATTCGCGAGTGCCGCGGCATTGATCCCGGCCTGCTGCGCAAGCTCAACCGGATTCAGTCCGACCCGCCGCGTCACATCGAAGTAGCCGCTCATGGCTACTGACCGCAGCATCGATTCCATCGTTATGCCTCCGCCCGCACCTTACGGTGCAACGCCTTGCCGTCCGGTAGTTAAACCGCCTACCGCGCACGAATACTGGTGTTAACGCGCAATGGCATGAAATGCTAAAAGAATGGCGCCCAATCACAAAAGTGTAACGCAGGATTGCCGTATCGTGGGTCTCAACGGTTCATCATGTTCCGACCAGTTTTCATGCGGCAGCCGTGTCGCGAGCGTCGGAATACCGTCACCCTACTGGAGAACACGATGCAATTCCTCGACGATTCGCTGCACCCCGAGAACCAGCACAAGGTTGTCATCACGACGGCTCCGTACGGCCCGGAATGGATGCCTGAGGATTTCCCGGAAGACATCCCGGTGACGATGGAGGAGCAGATCCAGAAGGCCGTCGACTGCTACAACGCCGGCGCGACTGTCCTGCACCTGCACGTGCGTGAACTGGATGGCAAGGGCTCCAAGCGCCTGTCGAAGTTCAACGAACTCATCGCGGGTGTGCGCGCCGCCGTGCCCGCCATGATCATCCAGGTCGGCGGCTCGATCTCGTTTGCACCGGAAGACGACGGCCAGGCCGCGAAGTGGCTGTCCGACGATACGCGCCACATGCTGGCCGATCTCGACCCGAAGCCCGATCAGGTGACGGTCGCGATCAACACCACGCAGATGAACATCATGGAGTTGCTCTATCCGGCGTACCTGGAAGGCACGTCGCTGTCCAATCCCGCGCTCATGGCTGCCTACAGCGAAATGACGGTGCCCGCGGGTCCGGCCTGGGTTGAGGAGCACCTGCGCCGCCTGCAGGCCTCGGGCATCCAGCCGCACTTCCAGCTCACGGGCATCCATGCGCTCGAAACACTCGATCGCCTCGTGCGCAAGGGTGCCTACAAGGGTCCGCTCAACCTGACGTGGATCGGTATCGGCGGGGGCTTCGACGGCCCGAATCCGTTCAACTTCTTCAACTTCGTGCATCGCGCGCCGGACGGCTGCACGCTCACGGCCGAGTCGCTGCTCAAGAACGTGTTGCCGTTCAATATGATGGCGATGGCCATGGGCCTGCATCCCCGCTGCGGCATCGAAGACACGATCATCGACCAGCACGGCAACAGGATGACTTCGGTGCAGCAGATCGAACAGTGCGTGCGCGTGGCGCGAGAACTGGGCCGCGAGATTGCCTCAGGCAAGGAAGCGCGCGACATCTACCGCATCGGCGTGCAGTACGAGACGGCCGACGAGACGCTCGCGGCCAACGGCATGGCGCCGAACCGCAAGGACGGCGTGAAGAACCTGCCGCTGCACGCGGCGTAAAGGCCCCCCTTTGTCCTCCAGGGCAAAGGTGTTCGCCAACGAGCTGGACACGAAGGAGACGATTCATGTTCACGCATGCAGAGCCCACAACGGCCGATGTTTCGACAACGAAAAAAGACGTGCGCGTGTATGCGTGGGTGGTATTTGCCCTGACGGTGGGCTTGCTGCTCTCCGACTACATGTCGCGGCAGGTGTTGAACGCAGTGTTTCCGATGCTCAAGGCCACATGGAACCTTTCCGACACCCGGCTGGGTTCGCTAAGCAGTGTGGTCGCGCTGATGGTCGGCGTGCTCACTTTTCCGCTGTCGGTGCTCGCCGACCGCTGGGGCCGCGTGAAGAGCATTGTCCTGATGGCGGCGATGTGGAGTCTCGCGACGCTCGGCTGTGCGCTCTCGACGAACTATAACGAGATGCTGCTCGCGCGCGCCTTCGTCGGTGTCGGTGAAGCCGCCTATGGCAGTGTCGGCATCGCGGTCGTCCTCAGCATCTTTCCGGCACGGCTGCGCGCTACACTCACCGCCGCGTTCATGGCCGGCGGTGCGTTCGGCTCAGTGCTGGGCATGGCGCTGGGCGGTGCAGTCGCGGCTCACCTGGGCTGGCGCGCGGCGTTCGGCGCAATGGCGGCTCTGGGGATCGTGCTGGTCGTTCTCTACCGGTTTGTCATCACCGAAAAGCGGCTCGCGCCGCTGCAACCTGCAAACGCGGGCCGTCAGATGCAGGGCCCCGGCGTGCGCATGAGCTTACGCAGTTTGATGCAGGGACTCTTTTCGACAAAGTCGGTTGTGTGCGCCTACGTCGGCAGCGGCATCCATCTGCTGGTTCCTGCAGCGGTATGGGCGTGGATGCCCAGCTTCCTGAATCGCTACTACGGCATGCCCGCCGGCAAGGCGGCCATGAGCGCGGCTGTGTTCGTGCTGGCCACCGCTTTCGGCATGGTGGTGTGCGGCAATCTGACCGACCGGCTCAGCAAGCATGCAGGGGAAAGAAAGTGGAGCACAGCCATCACCTTCTGCCTGATCTGCTTCGTGTTGCTCACGATCGGTTTCCGGATGCCGGCAGGTCCGGCACAGCTCATCGTGATCGGCGCCGGCATGTTCTTTTGCGCAGGCGCGACTGGCCCCTCGGGTGCGATGGTGGCGAACCTCACTCCACCGTCGATCCATGCGTCGGCGTTCGCCACCCTGACGTTGGCGAACAACCTGCTGGGATTGGCACCTGCTGCCATCCTGACGGGTATTGTGGCTGACCGGATCGGGCTGCTCGGCGCGTTGCAACTCGTGCCGTTTGCACCGCTCGTCGCGGCTGTCGCCTTCTTCATTGGCAAGCGGAACTATGGTGCTGACCTCGATCGCGTGAGTGCCCTGCGTGTACAGGCCGGTGCTGACCCAATGGCCACCGGCAGGCTTTAGGCCTGGCAAGTGAATCTGCGAGCGGGACGGACAGCACCGTCACCGACCAACATAAATTTGTAGTTCGAGTAAAGAACAGGAGATTCGATATGGCGAAAGCAGTGCGTTTCCATGAGACCGGCGGTCCCGAAGTCTTGCGCTATGAAAACGTTGAAGTGGGCGACCCCGGCCCCGGACAGGTTCGCTTGCGCCATGAGGCAGTAGGCCTGAATTTCGCCGACACCTACTTCCGCAGCGGCCTCTACCCCGTACCGCTGCCTGCAGGCATGGGTGTCGAGGCTGCGGGTGTGGTCGAGGCAATCGGCCCCAATGTGACCAACGTCGCGGTCGGCGATCGCGTGACCTACACCGGCTTTCTCAACACGCTCGGCGCCTACAGCACCGAACGCCTGGTCCCGGCGGCGCCGCTCATCAAGCTGCCGGATGCGATCTCCTGCGAAACGGCAGCCGGTATGACGATGCGAGGCCTGACGTCGTCGTACCTGATGCGCCGCATCCACGATTTCAAGGCGGGTGACACTATCCTGCTGCATGCCGCCGCTGGCGGTGTCGGCCTGATTGTGTCGCAATGGGCGAAGCTGCTGGGTCTCACCGTGATCGGCACCGTTTCGAATGAGGCCAAGGGCGAAGTAGCCCGCGCGCATGGCTGCGACCACATCGTCTACTACAGCCGGGAGGACGTCGCGAAGCGCGTGCGCGAACTGACCAACGGCGTCGGCGTAGACGTCGTGTTCGACAGCGTCGGCAAGGATACCTTCGAAGCGTCGCTAGATTCGCTCAGGCGCCGTGGCCTGATGGTCTGCGTCGGCACGGCGTCCGGGCCGATCCCGCCGTTCAATCCACAGATTCTGGCGATGAAGGGCTCGCTCTACCTAACGCGCCCCGCGCTGGCGGACTATATCGCCGATCCCGCCGAGAAGGACGAACTCGCCGGCGAACTCTTCGGGCACGTTGCCGCGGGACGCATCAAGATCGAACTCAACCAGCGTTACGCGCTGGAGGACGCGGCGCAGGCTCACCGCGATCTTGAATCGCGCAAGACGACCGGCTCGTCAGTCTTCGTCATTTGAGGAGAACGCCATGCGAGTCGAACAATTGACGTGTGCCATCGGCGCCGAACTGGTTGGGGTGAATCTCGCCGATGCCATCGACGATGACGGCCTGTTTGCCGAGATCCGTGCGGCGTTGCTCAAACACCGGGTGCTGTTCCTGCGCGACCAGGGCATCTCGCGCGCCGAGCATGTTGCGTTTGCGCGGCGTTTCGGGGAACTGGAGGACCATCCCGTCGCTGGCAGCGACCCTGAACATCCAGGCCTCGTGCGCATCTACAAGAACCCCGATCAGCCCAACGACCGGTATGAAAACGCGTGGCACGCGGATGCCACCTGGCGCGACGCGCCGCAGTTCGGCGCTGTCCTGCGCTGCGTGGAGTGCCCGCCAGTCGGCGGCGACACGATGTGGGCAAACATGGTGCTCGCCTACGAGAACCTGCCAGACCACATCAAAACCCAGGTCGCAGACCTGCACGCCCGCCACAGCATCGAGGCGAGCTTCGGTGCCGCGATGCCGATCGAAAAACGCCTCGCTCTCAAGGCGCAATTTCCGGACGCGGAGCATCCTGTTGTACGCACGCACCCGGAGACTGGAGAGAAGGTGCTGTTCGTGAACGCCTTCACCACCCATTTCACCAATTACCACACGCCGGCGCGCGTGCGTTTCGGGCAAGACGCCAATCCGGGCGCGGGTGAATTGCTGCGTTATCTCATCAGCCAGGCCTACATCCCCGAGTACCAGGTCCGCTGGCGCTGGAAACCCAACAGCATCGCGATCTGGGACAACCGAAGCACCCAGCACTATGCCGTGATGGACTACCCGCCGTGTCACCGCAAGATGGAGCGCGCCGGAATTGTCGGTGATAAGCCGTACTGATCGGGCGGCAACCAGCTTGCATGGAATCGGAGTAACGCGCTAACGCCGATCGACCGCAACAATGTATGGGACTCGAGTAAGCGCTGAAGCGCTAAATCGGGTCGACAGGAACCGCTTCATGACTCTCGATATGACACCAACCATACTGATGGTGCCGGGCTTGCGTGACCACGTCGCGGAGCATTGGCAAACGTTGCTGGAGCAAAAGTTGCCTAAGGCGGTCTCGGTGCCGCCGCTCGAGCACGACAAACTCAGTTGCGCGGCACGCGTCGCGGCGCTCGATGCTGCCCTCGCGAAAATCGATGGCCCGGTGATCCTCGTCGCACATAGCGCGGGCGTGATGATCACCGTGCATTGGGCCCAGCATCACAGCCGCGGGATTCACGGTGCACTGCTCGCCGCTCCAGCCGACCTCGAGACGCCGCTGCCGGCAGGCTATCCGGCCTTCGATGCGCTCGCTCAGAACGGTTGGCAGCCGATTCCACGAAAGCCGCTGCCGTTTCCGAGCATCGTGGGTGCGAGCCGCAACGATCCGCTCGCGCAGTTCGAGCGTGCCGCGGCGATGGCGAAAGACTGGGGCAGTCGGCTCGTCGACCTTGGCGAAGTCGGTCACCTGAATCCCGCTGCAGGGTTTGGTGAATGGCCGATGGCGGAGGCACTGATCCATGAACTCGTCTGATCCGATACCGGTTGGGGCGGTCGATGAACTCGGGCTAGGCGAGCGCAAACTGGCCTTCATCAACGGCCGCAGCATTGTCCTGTTCAACATCGACGGCACGATCCACGCAATCGACAATACGTGTCCCCACAACGGGGCCGCGCTCGCAAGCGGTCAGTTGGAGGGATGCGTGCTGAGCTGCCCGGCGCACGGTCTGCGCTTCGACCTGCGCACCGGGTGCATGCCGGGCGCAGGCGGGCTGAGCCTGACAACTTTCCCGCTCCAGGCCATCGACGGAAAGTTGTTCGTGAGTCTCGAAGATCCGGCCGCCAGTCCCGCATAGGCATCGGCATGCAATGCGGCACCGTGATCCGGGCCGCGCGGGAACATGCAGTCATTCAGGGGAACAAGGATGCAAGGTTTGATGATGCAGCAACCGCTACTGGTTGCGTCGCTGCTCATGCACGCTGAACGCCACCACGGCGAACAGGAAATCGTGTCACGACGGGTCGAAGGCGACATTCACCGGTATCGGTACCGGGATTTTGCGCAACGCGCGCGCCGCATGGCAAACGCCCTCGCAGACCTAGGCATCGAGCCGGACGAGCGGGTCGGGACGCTGGCGTGGAACGGCTATCGCCACATGGAACTGTACTTCGCCGTGTCGGGGGCCGGGTCCGTGTTGCATACACTCAACCCCCGTCTGCATGTCGATCAGCTCGCGTACATCATCGAGCATGCGGAAGATCGCGTCGTGTTCTTCGATTTGACGTTTCTCTCGCTGATCGAGAGCGTCGCGCCGCGAGTCAAGAGCCCGAAGGTCTTCGTCGCAATGACCGACCGCGCACATATGCCACAAGACCATGGCCTGTCCACGAAGCTGCAGTGCTACGAGGATCTCATCGACGGTCACAGCGACGCTTTCGACTGGCCACTGCTGGACGAAAACAGCGCGTCTTCGCTGTGCTATACGTCCGGGACGACCGGCAATCCGAAGGGCGTGTTATACAGCCACCGCTCGACCCTGCTGCACACCTACGCGGCGGCGCTGCCGGATTCGCTGAACTGTTCGGCGCGCGACGTGATCCTCCCGGTCGTGCCAATGTTCCATGTGAACGCGTGGGGACTGCCGTATATCGCCTGCATGGTGGGTGCGAAGCTGGTGTTTCCGGGGCCGGCACTGGACGGCAAGTCGCTCCATGATCTGATCGAAGACGAACAGGTCACGCTGTCGGCGGGCGTGCCGACAGTCTGGCAGGGACTGCTTGCGCATGTCAACGCGATCAGGGGTTCGTTTTCGTCGATGAAGCGCACGATCATCGGCGGCGCTCCTTGTCCGACTGCGATGACCATGGCGTTCCAGACGCGCCATCACGTTGACGTCCTGCACGCATGGGGCATGACGGAATTGAGCCCGGTCGGCACCGTCTGCAGTTTCAAGGCGCGTCAGGTGTCTCTGCCCGTGGAAGAGCGCTACGCGCTCCAGGCGAAACAAGGGCGCCCGGTGTTCGGCATCGACATGAAAATCGTCGACCTGGAAGGCAACGATCTGCCGTGGGATGGCAACGCAACTGGCAACCTTCTCGTACGCGGTCATTGGGTCACGCAGGAATACTTCAGGCACGACGGCAGATCGCCGCTGCACGACGGCTGGTTTCCGACCGGCGACGTGGCAAAGATCGATCCCAATGGCTTCATGCAGATTACGGATCGCAGCAAGGACGTCATCAAGTCCGGCGGAGAATGGATCAGTTCGAGCGATATTGAAAACGTCGCGTGTCTGCACCCCGACGTCACGACGGCGGTCTGCATCGCCGCACGACATCCGAAGTGGGACGAGCGACCACTGCTGCTCGTCGTAAAGAAGCCCGGCAGCACGCTCGCCGCGGCCGAACTGCTCACGTTCTTTAACGACCGGGTTGCGAAGTGGTGGAAGCCGGACGCCGTGGTGTTCGTCGACTCGGTTCCGCTCGGCGCAACGGGCAAGGTACTCAAGAACCCGTTACGGGATCAATTCGGCGATTACTACCTGTCGGCGTGAGACATCAACCTGGCAACAACCCAGTTTCATTTGAGCAATAAACCATAAGCTGCCGGGTCCACCCGGCGCACCACCAATCTGGAGGAGACGCAATGAAATTGAAGCCGAGTATCCTGGCAGTGCTGATAGTTTTTTCCGCAGCGGCCCATGCCCAGTCGTCGGTTACGCTCTATGGCGTGCTCGACACTGGACTCCTTTATCAAAGCACCTCGGCCGCAACGTTCCAGCCGACCGCGCGCAACCAAGGACATGTCTATCAACTCAAGGACGGTGGCATCTATTCAAGCTACTGGGGCTTGAAGGGAAGCGAAGACATCGGCGGCGGCTACAAGATCACGTTCAAGCTACAAGGCACGTTCAACACCACGAACGGCAAGTCCGGGCTATCCGACGCGCCGGGCGCAACCGCCCTCTTCAACCAATACGCGACGATCGGGGCAACCGGGCCGTTTGGCACGTTCGACGCCGGCCGGCAGATCATCCCGATGATCTACGCGATGGCGGAAACGGACGTACGCGGCGCACAGTATTTCGGCAGCATCCTGACTGCGTGGCTGGGCGTCAATCAGGCGGCCGGCTGGCCCGGCACCAGCACGAACGCACCGATCGGCGCCCTGTATGACAGCAACGCGCTGGTCTACACTTCGCCGAAATTCTATGGGACATCGCTTGCGCTCGAGTTCGCGCCGGGCGGGGTCGCGGGACAGTTCCAGGGCGGCACGCGCGAGTCGGCTGTGCTCAAGTATTCGAATTACGGTCTGAACCTGTCCGCGGTGTACTACAACGGGCATGACACCAACCCGTATCCGCTGACTTATCCCGCGGCTCCGGCTGTACCGGCAACCGGCTTGGACAACAACCGCTTCTACTATTTCGGTGCGATGTACACGATCAGCGGTTTTTCGGTATCCGCCTCGTACGCTATTGGCAGGAACCCGGCGAAGAGCAATACGGTTGACTTCGAAATGGTGTCGGGCGGCCTCGGCTACCAGTTCAATCCGCGCTTCAAGATCACGTCCGGCTACTACTACCTGAAGGACAGGAACAACTCCGCGAATCACTCGAGCGAATTCGCAATAGGCGCGGAATACAACCTGTCCGCGAGGACCAAGGCGTATGCGCAAGTCGGATATGTCAACAACAGAGGGACGATGAACCAGACGATTATCTACGGTACTCCGGTAGCACCGGGTACCTCCACCACTGCGGCGATGGTCGGCATTCGCCATAGCTTCTAATTCCGTCACGTTCATGAACCGGAGTAATCCATGAGAACAATCAAGGCACTCGAACTGGCGATCGGCGCATGGTTCGTTGTAGCGTCCACGGCGGTGTGGTCCCAAGGCGGTGAAGCGGTTAATGCCCCTACCGGTGCGCAAGGTGCTTCCGCCAGGACGGCATCGGGCGCTACGGCTCCCGCGGGCAGGAAAGCTGACCGTGCGCTGCGCCGCAGGGTTTATGCCGCCATCGGGAAGGACAAGGAAATCAGCGCTGGAGACATCAGTGTCATCGCGAAAGACGGCGCGGTGACACTGAATGGCACGGTCACGGACGCTGCCCAGATCGGCAACGCCGAAGCGATCGCGAGAAGCGTTTCCGGAGTGACATCGGTGAGCAATAAGCTGACGGTGAAGAAACCTTTGGGCGGGATGTAAGCTGCGATAGTCAAACACGGAGTGCGGTGCCCACTGTAGCGTGGTCATACGAACCCCGTTTTGCCGCGCGAGTACCGTCACCGGACACCTTCGCGAGATACGCGCAATCCGGCGCACACGGAGTGACCCCATCGCCGCAGTTGTGCTGCATCCAGCCCAACACACGCTTTAACGCCGGATACCATGCCGAGCGATGACCGCTCTACGGGCGCGTCATCAAATATTCTGCCACCGCCTGGGAGGCGGGTAAGGATGTCGGACCATTCGCCGCATTGCTTGCGGTCGGATGCGAGCTGAAACGCGCGATCACCATTTGCGCAGCGGGGTCGACGTAGATCGCTTGCCCGTGGACGCTCGGCCCGTCGAATCGACCACGAGGTCATCGATATGAAGGTGTGCCCGCGCGCCAAGGTGTGGACCGGTCTCGAACGGCCATCGAATCTAGAGCCGATCGTTGACGATTCTACTTACATGCGCGGATGTCGCTTGATGGCCGAAACCTGTCCCACGACGACGGCCTCAGTTCGCCCCCACAAGAGACTAAGGCAACGTGGAGAAGGCAACGGTGCGCGCGGCGAGGCAATGCATGTCATCGCTGGCGATGCGTGTGTTCGCGGTGCACGCGCAATTAATGGTACGTCGTCATAGATGACTGCAGCTTGGTCAGCACGCCGCGTTTGAATCGGAACCAGCCTTGCGAGCTTTGCATGACGACTTCATCGCCTTGCCAGAAAACGCGCTTGACCGTCATGCGCTCACCCAAGCGCTGGACAAGTGGCGGATGGTGGCGGAAGTCGTACAGCACCGGGCCGGAATCAGTCTGCACGAGCATGCGCGTGACGGTGTCATTTGCGTTGCCGACGTCATCGAAATGCGTGAGCGTGTTTGCGCCGAAGCGATCGAAAACTTCCTTGTCAAGCATCCCCACAAAATCGCGGTCAACGCGCACGAATTGCAGAGTGCCCGAAGGTGTGACAAGCGGGCCGGACGCGTTGCTTTGCGCATGAACGCAAGTCGCGAAAGAGGTGGCTGCGATCGCAGCGAGGAATAGTCGTCTCATAGCTGTTTGGTTAGGCATGTGCGGTCAATCACAATAGGCTTCGGGGGCGGCTACCAGGTGAAGCAAAACCGCCATTTGAGAATCGTGTCAGTGAGTCGCAATCACCTGCCCCTCAATGCGACGAGACGAACTTTGACTCTGGAAAGGCGGGAGGGAGCGCGAAGCTCTCGCGAAGGCGTTTCGTCTCTGCGGCAGGCGTTCGGCCAAAGAGCCGCTTGAACTCCCGATTGAATTGAGAAGGGCTCGCATAGCCGACAGCATGACATGCCACCTCGGCAGTCATGCTTTGGCGCACCATGAGCAAGCGAGCCTGATGCAATCGAGTGGATTTCACGTACTGCATCGGCGACGTGCTCGTGATGGCCTTGAAGTGGCTGTGGAACGTAGGAACGCTCATCCCGGCCTGGTTTGCCAAACCAGGAAGGTCGAGCGGCTCCGCATAGGTCGCATGGATACGCTCCAGCGCTTTCCCAATCTTGCCGAATTGCCCTTGCATCGCTAAAGCCGCACGCATTGCGTTGCCCTGTTCGCCGGTAAGAACACGGAAATACAATTCACGCACCAGTCCAGGACCCAGGATTGCGGCGTCAAGTGGCCGGTTCATCGCCTCCAGAAAGCGCAGTACAGACGCTCGCATCGGCGCATCCATTGGACTCGACATCATGGTCTGCGGCACGTCGCCCGACGATGGCAAACCATGTCGATCTATCTGAATCATGAGCTCGGCCGCTAGCTGAAAGTCCAGATGCAGGTACAGGGCCAGTAGCGGACATTCGGGTGTCGCGTCGGTCTCCATTGTGAAGGGGACCGGCACCGCAACAGCGAGATAGTGCTGCTCGTCATACACATAGACCCGATCACCAAAAAATCCCCGTTTTCTACCCTGGCAGACGATCACGATGCCGGGATCGTAGAGCACCGGCGTACGAGACAACGCCCGGTCCGAGCGCAGGATACGCACATCGCGTAACGCAGTCAGGTTGTAGCCTTCCCGCGGAGCCAGCGCAGTCAGCAAGGCCACCATCCGGCGCTGTTCACGTGCACTGGCAGAGTAAACACGTGGATCAATACTCTCCTCGCGGGCCGTTTTACTCATAGAAATAGGCAATAAAAACGCAGAATTAGGTCTGATTTTTGGAGATTATCCAGAATAACATGCAACTCTCGAAACCAGCCCAGGAGTGTTTGCAATGCCATCAACCAAAACCATGCTTATCACGGGCGTCAGCAGCGGCTTCGGACGCGCATTGGCCGGAGAAGCGCTCGCCGCAGGGCATCGGGTCGTCGGCACGGTACGAAACGAGCAGGCAAAACAGAGCTTCGAATCGCTTGACTCTGCAAGCGCATTTGGTCGAGTACTTGACGTGACTGACTTCGATTCAATCGAACATGTCGTCAAGGAAATTGAAGCAAACGTGGGACCAGTGGACGTGCTGGTGAACAACGCCGGTTACGGTCACGAGGGCGTCATGGAAGAGTCGCCGCTTGCTGAAATGCATCGGCAATTCGACGTTAACGTGTTCGGTGCTGTTGCCGTCATGAAGAGTGTGTTGCCGTATATGCGTGAGCGGCGGCGCGGACATATTCTCAACATCACATCAATGGGCGGCTTTATCACCATGCCGGGAATCGCCTACTACTGCGGCAGTAAATTCGCATTGGAGGGAATCTCCGAGGTCCTCAGTAAAGAAGTGAAGCCGTTCGGCATCCACGTGACCGCAGTGGCGCCTGGGTCTTTTCGCACTGAGTGGGCCGGTCGTTCGATGGTTCGAACGCCGCGCTCGATCCCGGACTACGACTCTCTGTTCGACCCGATCAGAAAAGGACGGGAAGAGAAAAGCGGCAGGCAGCTCGGTGATCCTGTGAAAGCTGCACGTGCCATGTTGTCCGTTATCGAAAGCGACGCGCCGCCATCGCATCTTCTGCTAGGAAGTGATGCGCTCGGTATGGTCCGGGAAAAGCTATCGTCACTCAGTGCAGAATTTGACGCGTG
>NZ_DASRSY010000180.1:0-31479 GCF_035656215.1 Paraburkholderia sp. | reverse complement strand
CTGCAAACCCTTGATCGCGACCTCGTCGTAATACGCGCACAACGAACGCTCGCGCAATAAAACCTCAGCTTGCTCCAACGCCTCATCGGGATCGCCGGCAAGTGCACGCTGGTAAAAGTTCTCTATTGGCGTGAGCGGAGGCTGATCGCCCAGCAGCACATCGAGAAACTCCAGACGTCTCACGTGCCGTCCGAGCACCAGGAGACACAATGTCAACGGCGTCGACAGAATCAGGCCTATAGGCCCCCAGATCCAGCTCCAGAAAATCGCCGCGACCACCACCGAAAATGGCGAGAGTCCAGTGCTGCGTCCATACAGCAGCGGTTCCACCACTTGTCCCACCAGCATTTCGACCGTACCGAACAACGCAAGCGACCAGATCGCCATCGCCCACCCTGGACTTACCGCTGCGGCGAGCGCAGTGGCAAGCGTCGCGGATATCCAGATGCCGACATACGGCACGAGCCGCAGCAACGCGGCGAGAATGCCCCACAAAATCGGGCTCGGCACGCCGATGAAGAACAGCCCCGCGCCAATCACCACGCCAACGCCCGCATTCACGCCAAGTTGTGAAACGAAGTACCGGCTCAAGCGTCGCGCGGCTTCGTCCATCACGGTGGTCGTGCGGTGCAGGTCGCGTGAGCCGAACAGGCGGATCGCGCGGTCACGCAGATCGTCGCGTTGCAGCAGGATCACCACCATCACGACGAACACGATAAACGCCGTCTCCAATGGACTGATCGCCGGCGACAGCACACGCCGCGCAAGTTCGAACGGCGTCGGCACCGGTTCGCGTACTTCGACCGGCATGGCGGCAGGTGGATGGACGCTCGAAGTCGATGTCGCATCTCGTTGCGGTTGGGGTTGCGGCGGCTCGATAGTCGCCCGTTGCAACGCCTGGCCGGCCGCACCCGCGAGCCGGTTCAGCTTGCCAATGGTCAGACTGTGCGCGGCGTCCACCTTGTGCTCAATGGTTGCCTGATATCGCGGCATGCCGGCGGCAAGATCGGTCAACTGCGTGGCGATCACCGCACCGAGCATCACGATCACCGATATCGAAATAACCACGGCGGCAAACACGGACGCGACATGTCCGAGCTTCAGACGTCCAAGCGAATTGGCAAGTGGTGCTACCAGGAAACTGAGCAGAATCGCGAGCGTGATCGGAATCAGCACCGCGCGCGCAAAGTACAGGCAGGTGACCACGGTAACGCCGACCGCAAGCGAGATCAAGCCGTCGACGCCAAATGCGGCAGGCGGCGCATGAATGCGGGCGGCTGGCCTCTTGCCACGCGGGTCGGGGAATTCCTTCATCGGGTTCGTTGCTGCCTCTGCTTTTACTTCTGCGACGGCCTGCGGACCGACGCACCTTCGCACCTTCACTTTTTCGGCGCGTCAGTCACTGGCCCACTTTCTATCGGCGGCGCTTCCTTCTCGATTTCGTCTCGCGCCTGTTCCCAATACTCGTCAGGCGTCCCCTTCGGATCCCCGGCCTGTTGCCAGAGGTAGTAGGCACGTGTACGAATCTGTTCTTCTTGAGAAGGTTCTTGAGATGATTGTTCCTGTTCCATTTGAGCACCCTCAGTTGGACCGGGCAGAGACCGACACCGGCGGCCTGACGCGCTTGTCGCGGGATGCGGCAAACGGTGGCTATCCGCACTCGAGCAAGCGCTATACCTGGCGGTTAGCGCTCGCGCCCGGCCCTCCGCTCGTCACGTTTGCGCAGGGTGCTCGCTTTCGTCAGTGGTAAGTTGTTCTTCCAGGCGATCGAATACGCGTTGCGTCGCGCGACTCGGCGCGTCAAGTGCGAACAGCAGCAATGAACGGCCGGTTACCTGATACGCGTCGCCGGCGCTGAATTGCGGTAACTCGGCGCGTACCGGCATGTTCGTATCCAGCAGACAGGTCCACTGATCGCCCTCGGGAATATCGGGCAGCGTGAAATTGACCACGTCGTGATGCGCATTCAGTACCAGCAGCAAAGTCGCATCGGACGCGGGACGTCGAATGCCGCTCGCCTGAGCGCGTCCGTCGATCACGAGCCCGAAGCAGCGCATCGACGGATCGTCCCACTGTTCCTGCGATAGATCGGTACCGTCTGGCGAAAGCCAGCGCGCGTCGGTCACGTCGAGCGCCTCGTTGTATTCGCCGGCGAGAAAGCGCCCGCGACGCAGCACCGGCAGACGATGGCGCAACGTGGTCAGATTCTTGACGAACTCGGTCAGCGCGTGGCCCTCGTCGTCGATACCTTCCCAATCGACCCAGCTGATCGCGTTGTCCTGGCAATACGCATTGTTATTGCCCTTCTGCGTGCGACCGAATTCGTCGCCCGCGAGGATCATCGGCGTACCTTGCGAGAGCAGTAAGGTAGCCAGCAGATTACGTTTCTGGCGTTCGCGTTGCTGACGGATATCCGGATCGTCGGTTGGGCCTTCGACGCCCATGTTCCATGATTTGTTATCCGAATGACCGTCGTTGTTGTCTTCGCCGTTGGCCTCGTTGTGCTTGTCGTTGTACGAGACCATATCGTTGAGCGTGAAGCCGTCGTGCGCGGCGACGAAGTTCACGCTCGCCCACGGACGGCGCCCGCGATGGTTGAACTTGTCGCCCGAACCGGTCAGGCGTTTGGCGAGATCGGCGACCTCGCCTTCGTCGCCCTTCCAGTAGCCGCGCACGGTATCGCGAAAGCGATCATTCCATTCTGCCCAGCCGGGTGGAAAACCGCCCACCTGATAGCCGCCTGGGCCGCAGTCCCACGGTTCGGCGACGAGCCGCACGGCGGAGAGCACAGGGTCCTGCCGGCAACTGTCGAGGAACCCGCCGCCTTCGTCGAACCCGTGCGTTTCACGGCCAAGAATCGTGGCGAGGTCGAAACGGAAACCATCGACCTTCATCTCCGTCACCCAGTAGCGCAGGCTGTCGGTAACCATTTGCAGCACGCGCGGATGGGACAGATTGAGCGTGTTGCCGGTGCCGGTATCGTTGATGTAATAGCGAGGCTCGTCCGGCATCAGGCGATAGTAAGACGCGTTGTCGATACCTTTGAAGGAAATCGTCGGGCCACGCTCGTTGCCTTCGGCGGTGTGGTTGTAGACCACGTCAAGAATGACTTCGAGGTTGGCGTTATGAAAGCGGTCCATCATTTCCTTGAATTCGCCGACTGAGTCGCTCGACGACGCAAAGAAACGCGGATCGGCCGCGAAGAAGCCGATCGTGTTGTAGCCCCAGTAATTGGTGAGACCTTTGTCGAGCAGATGGCTGTCGTTGACGAAGGTTTGAATCGGCATCAATTCGACCGACGTAACACCGAGACCTTTGATGTAATCGAGCACGACTTGCTGGCCGAGCCCTGCGAAGGTGCCGCGCAAATTTTCCGGTACGTCGGGATGACGTTTAGTAAAACCGCGCACATGCGTCTCGTAGAAAATCGCGCGCTCCCAGGGCAGCGCGTTGCGTTCCGGATGACTCCACGAAAAGTTGGCGTCGACCACCTTGCACTTCGGCACGAAGGGGGCGCTGTCGCGCTCGTCGAATGACAGGTCGCCTTCTTCTGAATCGAGCGTATAGCCGAAGATTTCCGGCGCCCATTTGAGCTCGCCGATATGGGCTTTGGCGTAGGGATCGAGCAGAAGCTTGTTTGAATTGAAGCGATGTCCTTTTTCGGGTTCATAGGGACCATGGACTCGATAGCCATAGACCGCGCCGGGTTTGAGATTCGGCACGAACACGTGCCAGACCTCGTCGGTGTACTCCGGCAGCTCGATGCGTTCGATTTCCGTCTGACCGGTTTCATCGAACAGACAAAGCTCGACTTTCGTTGCGTGCGCTGAAAACAGCGCGAAATTGACACCGCTTCCGTTCCACGTCGCACCAAGTGGGAAAGGCGTGCCTTCCGCGATGCGCGTCGAGTAGCTGGCCTGGGATGACATAGGGATTCCTGTGGAAGCTGAGGGCATTGGCATGTGTTTGAAAAGGTCAAGTTTGCTTGGGCAGCAAATTCTGGACCCGCGTGTTGCGCGTGACACAATGCATCTCGCATACCACCCGTTACATCGTTTTTACGGCGGCCCGATAGCATGCAGCGCGGCGGCCGATTCGAGCAAGCGCAAGAGCCGCTCCGGCGTCAGGGGTTTGGCACAATGCGCGTCGAACCCGGCCGCCTTGGCACGCGCCCGGTCTTCGCGCGAAGCAAAAGCGGTACAGGCCACCAGCAGCATGTCTGAAGTTAGCGGGTCGGCCCGCAGGCGGCGAGCCAGCTCAAGGCCATCGAGGCCGGGCATCTTGATGTCGAGCACAACGGCGAACGGCTGCCACTCACAGGCCATGTCGCAGACGGCGAACGGATCTTCCAGTGCGCGGCACTCGAAACCGTCTGCATTCAGGAGCATCTGCAAAGCTTCGGCCGCTTCCAGGTAATCGTCGACCACGAGCACGCGACGGTTTGATGCCATCGCATACCGGATAGTCCGCCAGACTACGACGTCGTCGTTCTCGTCCATTCTGTCGTCGAACGTCACCCTATTCTCCTTGGCTTCCTGATGCCGCTACTGGGCACCGAAGCACATTCGCGCAAGATTCGCTCCCATCGGGCAGCGAGCGCTGATTGCCCAGCGAGCGTTCGCTCCGGTTTTCGCCACGCTGCTCCGGATGCGCCGCCACACGCGTTACCTCATCACCATAACTCACCGGGCGGACCGCCGCTTCCTGATTTATGCTCTCTTGACTCGTCCCAATACATCGTACGCAAGCACGGGATGTTGCGTTGAAGTATGGATGAAACGCACTTCCGTCGTGCATGCCGCCCTTGCCGCGTGCATTACGCATAACTTCGTATTCACCTCGGCATCATCGGCCGCTGTATACGGGCGAATATAGTCGCAGCGAGTTGGGGAAAACACGCAGACTTCGGCTTACGGCAAATATGAAATTTTTCGGAACGCGACATCGCGCTATGGAATCCTGCCTGCGGGTTATCCCGCACGGTCGTCGATGAAGCTCTTCAATATGGCAGGCGTATCGGTGTCATCTCACGAGGTGGCTGCGTTCTTGCTTGGAATACAGGGTAAGCGCTGAAACGGCTGCCTTCCCGGCAGACCCGGTGACGCGCAACGTGAGGAGCCATGCCAACCATCATCGATAAGCACGCGCTGTATGTCGCGAAACATCCCGGCACTTTTATCCTGCAGACGCTGAAAGCTTTCCGCGCAAACCAGGGTTTGCTGCTCGCTGGGGCAGTCGCGTATTACGCGTTATTGTCGATTGTGCCGCTGATGATTCTGATCGTGATCGTGTTGTCACGGCTCGTGCCGCAACACGTTCTGCTGGCGGCGCTGGCTCATCTGTTGCAGTGGCTGGTGCCGGGGCAATCCACCGCGCTGGTACACGAGCTGGCCAATTTTCTGGCGCATCGCGCGGTGATCGGCTGGGTTCTGTTGCTGACGATGATCTTTTTTAGCTCGCTCGCATTCACGGTGCTCGAGAACGCGATGTCATTGATCTTCGTGCACCGGGTTGTGGTGCGGCGGCGGCATTTTTTACTCTCCGCACTGCTGCCCTATTGCTACATTCTCTTTCTCGGTATTGGATTATTGGTCGTGACATTTGTATCGAGCGGGCTGGAGACTGTCGGGGCCGAGGGTATCGATCTGTTCGGTCTTCATGTTTCACTACAGGGATTGTCACGCGTCGTGTTGTATCTGCTCGGTTTCGCGGGCGAGATTTTCGTGTTGACGTCGATCTATATGGTCATGCCGGTTGGGCGACCTTCCCTCAAACACGCGCTGTTCGGCGGAATTGTTGCCGCCGTGCTGTGGGAGATTACGCGGCATGTGCTGGTCTGGTATTTTGCAACGCTTTCCCAGGTGAGTGTGGTGTATGGATCGCTCACTATGGCGATCGTGATCCTGTTCAGCCTGGAGTGGCTCGCTACCTTGCTCCTGTTCGGCGCGCAGGTGATTTCGCAATACGAACGATTCGGACTCGATCCGGCTGAGGCATCGCCGCGGGAAATCAAAACGGCGTGAGCCCTTCGCCCTGAACGACAAGGAAAACCTCGTTGCCATCTCACTCAAGACAGGCCCAAATGCCAACGCTTCGCGCTTCGCAGAGCGTCTCGTGCCAATGCATGTCGCATGATTAGCGCCTCGCGCCAACCGCTTGATCCCTCCAATGGAGCTCAGCCGAGCCAAGGTCGTCGAAGAAACCCGGCGTGCGAGCAGAACAATTAACAACTCTCTCACACCGCACAGACCTGGCCTGGTGGCGAGACTGCGGTACCATTCCCCGTGATGCTGGACCTGGCGTATTTGCCGTTGATCCCGGCAGGCAAAAGGACTCGACGATGCGCATCAGCAAGGGCAACAACGTAAAAAATTCCAATAGCGGCAAGCGGACCATGATGCTGACGCAGGGCTTTGACTGCGATCAGCGCATGTGGCCCGACCTCGTGCCGATGAGCCAGTAAAACGATGCAAAGCACGCACCGTCCGTTGCCGTCCTCCGATGCCTTGTTCGAGCATGCCGCCTGTGGCCTGCTCGTGACCGCCCCCGACGGCCGGATCCTGCGCGTGAACGCCACCTTCTGCGGCTGGCTCGGCTATAGCGCGCCAGATCTCGCCGAGACGAAGCATATTCAGGATCTGCTGACCGCAGGCGGCAAAGCGTTCTATGACACGCACTGGGTACCGTTGCTGCAAATGCAGAATTCGGTGGCCGAGATCAAACTGAACATGGTGCATCGGGACGGCCGCATGGTGCCGATGCTGCTCAACGCCGTGCGCCGGCAGCACGGCGAAAGCAGCTACCTCGAAGTGGCGGTGCTGATTGTCGAGGACCGTCACAAGTATGAGCAGGAGTTGCTGCTTGCGCGCCGCAACGCGGAGGCATCGGTCGCCGCGCATCAGCTCGCGCAGAGAGAATTGCAGGAAAGCCGCGACGTGCTGAGCCTCGCCATGCGCGGCGCGCGCATGGGTGCGTGGTCGCACGAACCCAGGTCAGGCAAATTCTGGTGGAGCCGCGAGCTGGAAGCGCTCGCGGGTTACGCCGAGGGACGCTTCGCGAAAATGCCCGGCGGCTTTTTCGAACTGATTCATCCCGGCGACCTGATCGCGCTCAACGAGGCGGTCAACCACGCAGTAGCGAGCAGCGACGACTACGTCGCCGAATTCCGCTTCCTGCATGCAAGCGGCGACTGGTGCTGGATGGAAGGCCGCGGCCGCGCCACCTACGCTCCCCACGGCGAGCCGCTGACGATCTACGGCCTTGGCATCGACATCACCGAGCGTAAGGACGCGCAAACTGTGCTGCTACGCCAGGCGGCGATTTTCGAGCACCTGAGCGACGCCATCGTCATCACCGACTTGCGAGGCAACATCACCGATTTCAACGCGGGTGGCGAGCGTATGCTGGGTTATCGCATGCGCGAAATTCTCGGCAAGCCGATCGCGATGTTCCATCCACCGGAAGACGCGTTGCGCGTGCGCCGCGAAGTGCTTGCCGCCCTCGCCGCCGACGGCACGTGGCGCAGCGAACTGACTTTCGTGCGGCGCGACGGCACACGCGGGGTCTGTGAAACGGTAGTCAAACCGTTGGCGAACGCGCGTGGCGACACCTACGGCGCGGTCTGCGTGAGCCGCGACATCACCGGGCGCAGGCGTGCCGAACAGCAATTGCAGCGCCTGAATCTGGAACTCTCGAAGGCCGACCGCCGCAAGGACGAATTTCTCGCCACCCTCGCGCATGAGCTGCGCAATCCGCTCGCACCCATGCGCAACGTGCTCGAAATCCTGCGTCTGAAGGAGTTCGCCGATTCGCAACTGAGCTGGTCCCGCGACGTGTTCGACCGGCAATTGCAACACATGACGCATCTGGTCGACGACCTGCTGGAAGTGTCGCGCATCACGCAGGGCAAGCTCGAATTGCGCAAGCAGCGGCTCGAACTCGCGCGCGCGATGCAGTCCGCCACAGAAGCCGCGCAACCCACCATGCAGGCGTCGGCGCATCATCTGAGCGTGACGTTGCCGCGCGAGCCGCTCTATCTCGACGCCGATCCCACACGCCTGTCGCAGATGATCCTGAACCTGCTGAACAACGCGGCCAAGTACACGCCACCCGGTGGCAGCATTTCGCTCGCTGCGGAGCGCGAAGGCGATGAAGCCGTGATCGTCGTACACGATTCGGGTATCGGTATTCCGCGCGAGCATCTGGACAGCGTGTTCGAAATGTTTTCGCAACTCGCGCCGGCACTGGAGCGCTCGCAAGGCGGCCTCGGTATCGGTCTCGCCCTGGTGCGCGGCCTCGCCGAACTTCACGGCGGCACGGTCGCTGCGTTCAGCAACGGTCCGGGCAGCGGCAGCGAATTTGTGATCCGCCTGCCGTTATCGAAAGCGCCGCCGGTGCCGTCGAATAGCGCGCCGCCAGAGGTGCTGCACACGGCGGGCTTGCGCGTCGTGATCGTCGACGACAATGCGGACGCCGCCGATAGCCTCGCCATGGTGCTCGAACTCGAAGGTCACGAGGTGCGCACGGCTGGCGACGGTATCGCCGGGCTGGAACTGATAGGCGAATTCGCGCCGCAGGCGGTGATTCTCGACATCGGTTTGCCGCGCCTGAACGGCTACGAAGTGGCGCGCCGCATTCGCCAGGATCATCACGATGCCGACATTCTGCTGATCGCCGTTACCGGTTGGGGCCAACAGCAGGACAAGCAGACCGCTGAAGCGGCCGGCTTCAACCATCATTTCACCAAGCCGGTCGATCCGCGAGAATTGCAGCGCGTGTTGAGCCGGCAACAGGATTAAGTACCCCGGCCAACATGCTCACCGACTCGACTTCAGGCCTCGCCGCCGTCCTGCACGAAATGCTCTCGCCACCGACGGAGACTTCATCCCATGCTCGATGAAGCTCAGGTAGTCAGTGCGCTCGCTGCTCGCGACATCGTTCCCGATGCAACTCAGCGCGACGCAATTGCCGCGCTCGTAGCGTTATCCGGTTCTAACGCTAACGGACGACGGCACCGCAGACAGAGTTGGAATCACGGCAACGCAAACGGCCACGCTGCCGTGATAGCGGCGTGCATTTCTGAACGGTAAATCACCAACGCCAATAGAAAAGCCGGCGAACTTCACGTTGCCGGCTTCGTCAGTACTGATGGCGTCTTAACTGCACGTACGCCCTACTTCTGGCTGTGCTTTGCCTTCACCCGCGCAATCTGCTGCTTCGCCGCGTCATACACATGCTCGGGCGTGAAGCCGAACTTCTTCTTCAGGTCGGCGAGCGGCGCGGAGGCGCCGAACGTATGCATCACCACCTGCGCGCCGAGCCGCCCGACATAGCGATCCCAACCCAGCGTTGCCGCCTGTTCGACCGCCACGCGCGCATCCACGTCGGGTGGCAGCACCGAGTCCTGATACGCTTCGTCCTGACGCTCGAAGAGATCCCACGACGGGATCGACACCACCCGCGCCGCGATCCCTTCGCTCCTGAGCTTCTCGTAGACGTCGACGCACAGCGACAGTTCGCTGCCCGTGGCGAGCAAAATCACCTCGGGCGTCTGCCCATCAGGCGCATCGGCGAGCACATAAGCGCCCTTCCGCACGCCCTTGGCCGACGCATAGCGCGTGCGGTCCAGGGTCGGCAACGCCTGACGCGACACGACGATGCACGAGGGCCGCCGCGGATCCGACATCGCCACACGCCAGACCTCGGCGACTTCGTTCGCATCGCCCGGGCGCAGCACGGTCAACCCTGGCACGCCCCGCAGCGAGGCCAGTTGCTCGATCGGCTGATGCGTCGGACCATCCTCGCCGACGCCAATAGAATCGTGCGTGAACACATAGATGGATGGCACTTCCATGATCGCAGAGAGACGGATCGGCGGCTTCATGTAGTCGCTGAAAATCAGGAAGGTTGAACCGAATGGCCGCAAATTCGACACCGCGAGGCCGTTTACGGCGGCGCCCATGCCGTGCTCGCGAATCCCGAAGTGCAGGTTGCAGCCGCCATAATTATCGTGTTCGAAGCTGCCCGCGCCTTCGAATTTCAGATTGGTCTTGGTGGAGGGAGAAAGATCGGCCGCACCGCCGATCATCCAGGGCACGCGCGCGGCAATTGCGTTGAGCACCTTGCCCGATGATTCGCGCGAGGCGACGCCCTTCGGGTCGGCATCGAACGTGGGAATGTCGCTGTCCCAGCCTTCAGGCAATTCGTGCGCTTCGATCTGGGCGAACTCACGCGACAGTTCCGGGTATTTCCTGTTGTACGCATCGTACCTGGCCTGCCATTCCTCGCGCGCCGCCTTGCCGCGCGCGCCGATACCCTGCGCGAAGCGTTCATGCACGCCGTCCGGGACATAGAAGAATTTGTCTTCGGGCCAGCCATAGGCTTTCTTGGCGAGCGCCACTTCTTCGACGCCGAGCGGTTCGCCATGCGCGGCGGAAGTGTCCTGCTTATGCGGCGCACCCCAGCCGATGATGCTGTGGACAACGATCAGCGTCGGCCTGTCCGTGATGCTCTTCGCTTCGACAAATGCGGCTTCCAGCGCCGCGGCGTCGTTCGCATCGTTCACATGCAGGGTATGCCAGTTGTAACCGCGGAAGCGGGTCTCCACGTCGTCGCTATACGCGAGGTCGGTATGGCCTTCGATCGTCACGCGGTTACTGTCGTAGATCCAGATCAGATTCGACAACTGCAGATGCCCTGCGAGCGACGCCGCTTCGTGCGAAATGCCTTCCATCATGTCGCCGTCGCCGCATAGCGCATAGACGCGGTAATCGAACAGCGGCGCATCGGGTTTGTTGAAGCGGCTTTCATACCAGCGTGCCGCCATCGCCATGCCGACGCTATTGCCCAGCCCCTGGCCGAGCGGCCCGGTGGTCGTTTCCACACCGGTGGTCATGCGGAATTCGGGGTGGCCCGGTGTCTTGCTGCCGAGCTGGCGGAAATGTTCGATATCGTCGAGCGAGACGGCGGGCGAGCCGGTCGGCTTGCCGTCGTCGTCCACCGCTTTGACGTTCGCCAAATGCAGCAGCGAGTACAACAGCATCGACGCATGTCCCACCGAAAGCACGAAGCGGTCGCGATTCGGCCACAGCGGCTCGTCCGGATCATAGCGAAGGTGGTTTTGCCACAGATGATAGGCGACCGGTGCCAGTGCCATCGGCGTGCCGGGGTGACCGGAATTGGCCTTTTGCACAGCGTCCATCGATAGCGTGCGAATCGTGTTGATGCACAGCTGATCGCGGGCGGGATCGTTTTGCATGAGGACACTCCTTGTTTGGCGGTTGGAGACATCGCCAGGACACACGGTATCGGCGTGGTCGGCGATCGGTGTTCGTAGGGAAGCGCGTGGAACGACGCATGAGGAACCGCAGCCAGACTCGACGATGATGCGCCGATGCGCGCAAATCTGCACGGCGCGTTACATCCGGCACCGTGTTGTACTGATGATCGGAGACTGTTCTTTCAAGCGGCTTGCGGTTTTGCGCGGGCACTGTGAGCCCCTTGCACTCAAAGGCGGGAACAACAACATCGCATCCATATGCGATCAGGTCGCATGCGGCCAGTGTTCGATCAGCGGTCCGCGCTTGCCGTCGATCGGATCCATGGCGGGGAATGGCAAGGCCTCCATCGCCGCCTGCTCGTCCGGTGTCAGCGCTTCGCGGCGGATATCCCATTGCTGGCCAGCCGGATAACCCGCCACCACCTGAAAGTGACGCGCGAAGGATTGCAGGCAATGGCCGGTGCCCGCAGGAAGCAGCAAGGCGTCGCCCGCGGACAGGTTCACCACCCTGCCGCCCGGACCGCCGACGATCACCTCGGCGGAACCATCGGTGATACCGAGTACTTCGTGCGCGGTCGCATGGAAATGGTGGTAATCGAAAATTCCGTCGCGCCATTGCGGAGGCCACTCGTTGCCTTCGAACAGGATCTCGAACGCGGCGGCGAGGTCGCCGCTGTCCGGCGCGAGTGCCCCGCGGTAAATGATCACCGGCAACTTGCGGCTGTTCGGCACCCATGCGTGCGGCTTCAGAATGAATGCTTCGTACCCGGTCTGCGATGCTTCGTACCCGGTCTGCGCCGCGTCGAATCCGTGCTTCGAATCGTTGTACATGGTTTGCTCCTGTGCTTCACGATGCTCGCCGGGCTCGCCTGCTACAGATGGGGGCCTTTTGCGGTTGCATCCCGAGGCGCCTTGTGGCGTCCTTACGGCCGGCTCCGGTTACTCGCGCGCCGGACGCGGGAATCTGTGCTGCGCCGCATAAAACGCGCCTGCCTGTGCGCGTGCGTTTTGCTGAAGCACACGGCGTCCAGCGCTTCGGCCGTGGACGAATTTCGCAAACGTATGACGATATTCCCGTGTCGAATACTGTGCGTGCACTTCGGCGCTTGTGGTTCACCTGCGGTTCAATCAGCCGCCGATGCCCTGCAACACTTTCCCGCACCCCTGCAGATCATGCACGGTGAGCCTTGCCAGGCGACCGCGCGTCACGTCACTTCCCGCCTTGCGACTCGCGTCCGCCGCCGCCCGGTGGCTCGGCGTGCGTACCGGTGCCCAGCGGCACTTCGGCGGTTTGCTCCGGACGCTCGCTCGAACGCCGCGGGTTGGTTTGCGCGGCTGCCTCGGTTTGTTCGACCGGCTCGATGCCGAGCGGACTCGGCTCGACATAGTGCGTTCCGCTCGGTTTGCTGCGTGGTTTCTTCTCTGGTACTTCGCGCGCTGCGTTGCGGTCTTCGGCGGGTTTGCTGTCCTGCATGGCGCTCTCCTTGAAGTCGGCTATAGCATCCATGCAGCAACAACCGGTCCCTCTCCGCGACAAGTGTGGCTAGTCCTGCCCCGCAGCCGCGCGTAGGCATGGCCGTTGCGGCCCCGACACTGAAGGTCTGGACCCGTTTTTGTAAAAAGGAGGACGTTTAGCGCTCGCTGTGGTGCGGTGCGCAGACCGGCCGAACGGCATTAACTACAGCGCCGGATAGCACCCGGCGCTATCTGGCCGGTGCTACTTCTCCGGAGCCGCGCGGTCGGCGGCGACGATCTCCCGGCCGTAGTCGATTGCGGCCCGGCGCGCCTCGTCGGCGGTCGCGTAGGGGCCTATCTCCGGTGCGCCGTCGAAGGGAAACAGAATCCTCCTGTCAGCTTTTCTGACGACCTTCAGCCCACCTACGTAACGGCCGTCGCCTGTTCCGTGATAGCTGGCGTAAATCTCGAAGTCGTCGTCAGCAACGTCGGCCTTATGTCGCGCCATGTGTGTTTTCCTTATCCCTGCACCTTGAGTGCGTCGATTCCGGTGTCGTATTGCGTCGTCAGATACCGTAACGGCAGCGAGCGCATGCCCACATCGAGCAATACCTGTTCCACCCGCAGCGGGACGGGCTCAGCGCGAGAATGAGGGGAGGTAAGCAGTGCGGACCGGAAATCCGACGAAGTCGATTCCAGTCCGCTTGCGAGAATCGGCTTAACGCAGCTTCGCGACGTCCTTGTCGCTCACCCGCGTGGCCGCCGGATTACCGAACTGCGTGGTCACGTAGTTGGTGAGCGCGGCAATCTGCGCGTCGTTCAACTGCGTGGCGAATGCCGGCATGCCGACATCGTTGCCTGCGCTCTTGCGGTGTACGCCGTGCAAGATCACCTGCACGAGGTTGCCCGGATTGGACGCACCCACCGTCGAGTTATGCAGCAGCGGCGGGTAGTACCCATCCGGTGTGCCCTTACCTGCCGCCTGGTGGCAGGTCGCACAGTTGCCGAGGTACAGGCGCGGCGGATCGAGCGTACCGTCGCTCAGTGCAACGCCGCGCAAACGCGTGACGTCCGTCGAGGGCTTACCCCATGCGTTGCGTGGCTGCGAACTGCTGTCGTTCACCGCCGGCACCGTGCGCACGTAGATGGCGATTGCGTCGATATCCGCGTCAGTCATCTTCGAGAAGCTGTGCTCGACTGCTTCGCCCATCGGACCAGCCGCTTGCGCGACGCCCGGCACGCTGCCGGTTTGCAGATATTGCACGAGCTGCGCGTGGCTCCAGCTGCCAATGCCGCTATTGGCCGACGACGTGATGTTGTAGCCATCCCAACCCGCCAGCACCGAGCCGCCGAGGAAGCCGCTGCCGGTTTCATCGAGCGCCTTCTCCTGCATCGCGAAACCGCGCGGTGTGTGGCAGGTGCTGCAATGCGCGAGGCCTTGCACGAGATACGCACCGCGATTCCATTCGACGCTCTGACTCGGCTTGGCCTCATACGGGCCGTTCTTCAGGAACACCCAGTTCCACGCAGTCAGCGGCCAGCGCATGTTGAGCGGCCACGGAATGTCGCTCGCGCGCGCGGCCTCATTTACCGGCGCAACGCCGTAGCGGAAGTAGGCATACAACGCCTTCACGTCATCGTCTCCAAGCTTCGCGTAGGACACGTACGGCATTGCCGGGTACAGGTTATGGCCGTCCTTTGAAACGCCTTTGCGAACCGCACGATCGAAGTCCTCGAGCGACCACGTGCCGATACCCGTTTGCGGGTCCGGCGTAATGTTGCTCGAATAGATCGTGCCGAGCATCGGCACTTTCAGCGGCAAGCCACCGGCAAACGGCTTGCCCTTGACGGTGCTATGGCAGGCCATGCAATCGCCCGCCGTTGCGAGATATTCGCCGCGTTTGATCAACGCGGTGTCATTGCTGCTCACCGCGCCAGCAGAATCGTCGGCCTGCGCCAATGCGGGCAGAATCAACGCACCGGCCAGCAGCCAGAAAAAGGTCTTTTTCAGCACGTTCAAACTTCCTTCTTCAACTGGTCGGCCATGCGGAGTGCCAGTGCGGCAATGGTCAGCGTCACGTTGACGGTACCCACCGTCGGCATCGTCGCGCTGCTCGAGATGAACAGATTCGGGTGATCGAAAGTCCGGCAATACTTGTCGACCACCGAATCGCGCGGGTCGCTGCCCATGATCGTCGCGCCCGTGATGTGGTTGTTCGGTGCGAACTCGTCCTGATACTCGATCTCCGTGCCGCCCAGCACTTTGGCTGCGTTCGCGTAGACCTCTTTCGTATGGACCGCGCCACGCTTCACGTAATCGTCGATCGCATAGGTAATTTCGGGGCGCGGAATGCCGATCGCGTCGACTTCGGACTTGCTCGGCACGATGCGGTTTTGCGGCTGCGGCAGGATTTCGTGGAAGCAGTCGAATTCGACAAAGCGTGCCGAACGGTCGCGAATCTGCGCGTCCAGTTCGGCCGGTTTGATCAGCTTGCCCCGCTTGAAAAGCTTCGCCGTTTCCTGATCGATGCGCGACAGGTTCGACAAGTGGATCTTTTTGGCGGCCTCGTTCGCACGGAATGCGCCGTCGCGAAAGCCGATCAGCGAGGTCATTTCCTGCGGACCGCGGCCCGGCCAGAGTTTTTCGTCCGCGTAGAACGTGACGCCCGTGCCCGGGTGGTCCATCAGATTGCGGCCCACCATGTCGGAGCTATTGCCCACGCCATTCGGGAAATCGTGGCTGGTGGACATCAGCATGATCTTCGGCGTTTCGATCCCGTTCGCGGCGAGCACGAAATACTTGCCTTCCACGCGATGCGCATTGCCCTGCGGATCTTTATACAAAGCGGCAGTGATGCGCTTGTTCGCACCGACTTCGAGCCTGTAGACAACCGCGTTGTCGATCAGCTTCGCGCCGGCCTGCTCCGCCTTTTCAACGTGCACGATGCCGTTGTACATCGCACCAATCGGGCAGATCGGCATGCAATTGTTGTTGCCGCAGCAGGTCGGGCGGCCATCGTACGGACGGCTGTTCCGCGCGACCGGTTCGGTCACGACGTGATAGCGCGAGTCGAACGCGTTGAGCTTGCCCTTGATGGTCTGCTCGTTATACGAGAGCGGCAGCGGCGCCATCGGGTACGGCTGGCTGCGCGGCGAACCGAGTTCTTCGTCTGTTGGGCCCCACACACCGAGTTCTTCTTCGGCGCGCTGGTAATACGGTTCCAGTTCCTCGTACCCCATCGGCCAGTCGCGGCCCACGCCATAGGTGGTCTTCATGCGGAAGTCGTTCGGCATGAAGCGCCATGCGGAAGCCGCCCAGTGCCAGGTCGTTCCGCCCACTGCGCGGATGTACTGCGAGTTGAATTTGTGCTCGCCCTTCAGGATCAGATAGTTGTTCGGCGGCCCGTATTCCGGATGCGGCGCCCATGCGCTCGACGGATACGGCGCCGAGTTATCCGACTTGTCGAACTGATTGCGAAAACGCTCGACAATCTCCCAGCGCGGCATGCGCGGGCCTGCTTCGAGCAGGATGACGGACTTGCCCGCGAGGGCCATTTGATGCGCGACGATCGCGCCCGCGACGCCCGACCCGACGACGACGATATCGGCTTGTAGTGTGTCGGCCATTGCTTAAGCTTGCCTTTCGACGGGTTTGGCGGCCCAGAAACCGGGTTTGTTGGGACAGTACGAGCGGATGATCAGCGTGTCGGAGACGACGCCGTACATCAGCGCCTGTTCATACGTGATCACCTGGTTGTCCACCGTGCCGAGATACCAGGCTTCCATGATCTTCAGCGCGAGCGCCTGTTGCGCGGCATCGGCGGAACCGCCTGCGAGTGCCCCGGCCAGCTTCGGCAACTGCTGCGCGAGATCGGGCGCGGACTGCTGCAACGCGGCCAGCAGGCGCGTGGCGACGTTGCGATCGAGATCGGATCTGGCGGTCAACGATCGCGACAGCGTCATGAAGGCGTCGATCGGCGCGGCGGCCGAGTCGTCGGCCAATGCCTTGAGCGCGAGTGAACCGGTCAGACCGGCTGCCGTCAACGCGAGCGCGCCTTGCAGCCAGCGGCGGCGCGTCATGGTGGACGGCTCGTCGCTCGCGGCATGCGCGCCGAAGGAAGTCCCCTTGAGGGACTCGTCGTGAGAGTCTTGTGGAGTCAATTGTTGTTTTTCCCTTGTGAGGCGTTTTATGCGTAATGCAGGTACTGCGAAGCGAAGGACGGCGCGAGCCGTAATGCGCGTTGTGATGCTTTCATGCTGCCTGCTGTCTTGCCGAAGATGCAGCCGGATGCGCTGAATGTAGCTGTAGCGCCAAAGCCGCGTTAGAACTGATGCATCATCCCGACATACACGCCGGTTTGCGATTCGCCCGCGAGCGGACTCGTATTATTGGCGGCATCGCGCGGCGACGCTTCAAGCGAAAAATTCGCGTTGCTGCTGTTGCTGACATAAGCCACCGTGCCGTACAGGAAGGTGCGCTTCGACAGGTTATAGGTCGTGCCGAGCGCATACATCATGGCGTGGCCGGACGGATCGTGCGAGGCATCGCCGCCGCCGTCGCCGACCCTGATGTAGTAACCGCCCCCTGTCACGGCCCAGCGCGGCTGGACGTTGTACGTGAGCCCGAGCCAGTAGTGATCGGCGCTGTCGGCCACACCCACCGGCGAATCCGGCGCCGCGTAATGCGTATACGCGCCCTGGATCTTCACTGCGTCGAAATGCACATTGGCACCGACGAAATATTCACGCGAGGCCTGGAAGATATTGCTGAAGCGGCCGTTGCTGTCGCGCAGTTCGTCGTAGATGCCGCGCACGTCGAAAAGCGGCGAGTGATACGTCAGCATGATGCCGTCGGAGCGGCCAGACTCACCCGCCGCACCGCTGTTGAACGCACCCGGCTGATTGCCGAAAGAGTATTGCCCCTGCACGTCGAAGCCCCACAATACCGGGCTGTGATACTCGACGTTATTACTGGTCTGCTGCCAGTTGCGCCCACGCACGAGCGATGCCGACGAAAATGCCTGCTGCACGAACGGGTCGAATTCCCACACCCCGTCGCTGTCGATGAACAGATTGCGCCCGGCTTGCAGCGTACCCCACTGGTCGCTCTTCAAACCCACGAAGGCACGCCGCGACCACAACCGTCCGCCACTGCTCGTGCCGTTCATGATTTGCAGACCGGTTTCCAGGTTGAAGATCGCATTCAGGCCGCCGCCCAGATCTTCATTGCCTTTGAGGCCCAGCATACTGGTGCCCCAATCGCCGCCTTCAGCACTCCATCGGCTCGAACTGCCGCCCGCGCCATTGTTGATGTGATTCAGATATTCCACGCCGCCGTCGAGACGGCCATATAACTCCACACTGGTTTGACCGTATGCCAGCGGACTTGCCACCGCCAGGGCCGCCATTAATTTGGTATGTAGTCTCATTGTTTTGCCGTGAGTTTTTTCTGTCGAAATGGTGGGCAAAGCCAAAGCCGATGAACAAAAACTACTCGCTTTGTCACATCGCGCCCCAACCTGACGCGGGCTGCGGACCAGCAGTGCGAGGCCCGTCAGTGGGTCTCGCGCAGACAGTTGAACGGTATGGGCAATGACCTGTTGCTCATACCGGGTTGTGCCGACATTACGCCGGATTGAATCAGTTTGCCGATGGGATGTTATAAAACTACACGCTTTGCGCACGCAACTATAGGTGATCGACGCTTCATAGCCTATCCGTTTGACGCAATAAACTTTTGCTATCAACGCGCTCGACATTGAAATCCGCAATCCAATCGGCACGCGCCAAAAGAAATCCCTGTCGGGGAGATCGCAAGGTACTCACGATAAGATAGTCGGTCATTCGGCCTCAGCCAAATCGAAACGCATTATTGTTATTTGACCATTCATCATTTGCCACTTGCCATGAACGCGCCTGAACTCACCGAAGACGAAATCCTCGGCCTCTACCAACGCGCGACCGAAACCGGCGCGGAATGGTGGCGCGTCAGCGTGGCGGACCGGCCGGAAAACTATCGGCTGGAGCATGGGGTGGATCAAGGCAACGGCACCGGATCGGTCGATATCGATCTGGTGGTCGACGCCGACGAACGCACCCGCTGGCGCCGCGAACAGGAACGCGGTGAGATCGACCGCACCGCGCTGGCGAAACTCGCCACCTCGCCCGGTTACCGCACGCCGTTTCGCACGCAGCGGGCGGCCAAAGGGCGTGACGTCGCCGTGACCTTGCTGATCGATCGCAGCGGTTCGATGGCCGGACGCAAGATTGAACTCGCGCGCCTGTGCGCGACGGCGTTGTGCGATGCGCTGACGCAGTTGTCGTTCGACTGCGAAGTGCTCGGCTATTGCTCGCTCGAGTCCGAGCCGATGAAGCAACTCTACGAACGGCAACTGGCGGCCGGCGCGGATTTGCGGCGCTTCAACCGCTTTGTCGAACGGCTCGATCTGAAAGTCTACAAACGCTTTGGCGCCACGGATCTGAGCGGCATCGCCAGAATCGATTGCGGCCACGAGAATCCGGACGGCGAGGCGCTGGCCTGGGCGGCGACGCGGCTCGCCGATCATCAAGCCGAGCGGCGCATCCTGATCGTGTTCTCAGACGGCTATCCGTCAACCGGCGACGGCGATCCGCACGTGCTGCGCCACGATCTGCGCGAACGTGTCGCGGCGATTCAGAAACGCGGCATCGAACTGGTGGGGATCGGCGTGCTGACCGATGCGGTCGAGGACTTCTATCCGCACAACGTGGTGGTGAGCCGCCTTGCCGAATTGCCGTCGACGGTGTTCTCGGTGTTGAGTTCGATGCTGCTCACGCGCTAGCGCATCAAAATGCATTCAACGGAATCTTCAGATAGCGCACACCATTCGCTTCCGGCTCTGGCGGCATACCCGCGCGAATATTGAGCTGGATCGCCGGCAGGATCAGCGTCGGCATGCCGAGCGTGCGATCACGCGCGGTGCGCATGGCGACAAAAGCCTCCTGCGTCACACCGTCGTGCAGATGAATATTGCTGTGGCGCTGTTCAGCAACGGTGGTCTGCCAGTTCGGCTCGCGTGACGGCGGCGGGTAGTCGTGACACATGCACAACCGTGTTTCCGGCGGCAACGTGAGCAGTGTGTGAACCGAGGCATATAAGGTATTCGCATCGCCGCCCGGAAAATCACAGCGCGCCGAGCCGACATCCGGCATAAACAGCGTATCGCCGACAAACACGGCGTCGCCAATCCGATAGGCCATATCCGCCGGCGTATGGCCGGGCACGTGCAGCGCCTCGCCACTCAGTTCGCCGATGCTGAAACGCTCGCCGGACGCGAACAGATGATCGAACTGGCGGCCGTCGGTATGCATGTCGTCGCCAAGATTGAAGATGCGCTTGAATGCGGCCTGGACAATGCAAATGCTTTCGCCAATCGCAATCTTGCCGCCCAACACCTCTTTCAGATAAGGCGCCGCCGATACATGATCGGCATGGGCATGCGTCTCCAGCAACCATTCGACCCGCAACCCATGCTGTCTGACGAAAGCAACAACGCGCTCGGCAGATTCGGTCGACGTGTGTCCGGATTTCGGATCGTAGTCGAGCACCGGATCGATCACGGCGCACGCCGAACCTTCAGACGCGTACACCACATAGGTAAACGTGCCGGTCACCGGATCGTAAAAGGCTTCTATCTGTGGTGTCATGGCGTGCTACACCAATTTGGGCGTGAACGAATACTGCTCGATCCCACCGCCCCGCGCGACCACGGCCGTACTCTCCGGAATCTCTTGCCACCAGCCCGGCAAATCCGCAAGCGGCTCCGACAACACGAGAAACGCGTCCTCACCGACCGCCGTGATGCGCGGGTCGTCCGGATACAGCTCGTGCAGATGCCGGAATGAGGTGCTGTGGAAGAGCGAACGCGATTGCCCTTCGCTCGAATAGCGAACTGCGATGACCTGCTCGCCGTCGGTTGCGCAGACCGCCATGTTCAGTGGTTCATCGACACCGTGTTTGCGCCCGACGTCCTCGACGAAACCCACCATTCGCTCGATCGCGGTAACCGGCGCCAGTTCGAGACCGAAGGTCAGCGCCAGAAAAAACAGCACCTCGGAATCCGTCGAGCCCTCGACCGACGGAAACAACGCCGGATTGATCGCCAGCATCAGATCGCGGCGTACCGCCGGATAGTTGCGCACCAGCCCGTTATGCATAAAGAGCCAGCGGCCATAGCGGAACGGATGACAGTTGGTTTCCTGCGACGGTGTGTCGGTGGCCGCGCGCACGTGCGCGACGAAGAGCGGCGCGCGGATGGCCCGCGCGGCCTCGCGCAGGTTGCGGTCACTCCAGGCGGGCTGGATGCTGCGGTAGCGAAACGGGATGTCGGTGGGATGCCCGTACCAGCCGATGCCAAAGCCGTCGCCGTTCGTGGTGGTCTGGCCGAGCCGCGAATGCAGGCTCTGATCGATCAAGGAGTGTTTGGCGTTGAACAGCACCGTTTCGACTTGAAGCGGGTTGCCGGTATAAGCGAGCCAACGGCACATGAGCTTTCCTCCTGTCGCGACGCGATGTCTGACGAACCTCGCCCAGCCTCGAATAGGCCCGCGCGCCGCCGTTCGCTATTTGACCACGGGTTGCATCTGCGCGATCGGTATCAGGAACTCTGAAAAACCGGTCAGGATAATTTGCACGCCGATGCACAGCAGCAGAAACGACGAAACGCGCATCGCGACCTTGGTGCCGTCGGCGCCGAGATACTTGGCGAAAACCACTGCACGGCTGTAGATCAGGTAGACGGTTGCGGCCACCAGGATTGAGATCACCACCGACGCGATGCTCGACAGCACGAACGCGGACAGCTTATGCGTGCGGTTCGCGGTCAGCGCGATCGCGGTGGCGATCGAACCCGGCCCGGTGGTGAGGGGGATAGTGAGGGGGAAGAACGCCTTCGACATGGCGTTATCCGAATCCACGCGTTTGACGGCCGGCTGCTCGGCCGGTTGCGTGTCGGGTGCATTGAGCATTTGCCAGCCGCCGACGGCAACCGCGAGCCCGCCGCCGATACGCAATGCCTCCATGGAGATGCCGAAGAAATGCAGAATCGGGGTGCCGACAAAGAAGGCGACGAGCATCACGCACATGACGTTGAAGGCGATTTTTTTGGCGAGCGCGGTGCGGTCTTCCGTGGTGAGCGATGCCGTCCGGTCGAGAAAGACGAACGCCATGCCGATTGGGTTGATGATGCTGATCAGCCCGGTAAAGCCAAAGAGGATATCCGAGATCAGACTTTCGACCATATGCGATCCGTTTCGGGCGGCGGCTCGAACGGGCTGGTTGTCGACTGGCTGCCCACCGATGCGCCGCGCTAAGTTGAAGTGCTGGACGCCTTCGGCCTGTCCAGATTAATGCTCGCGTTGCGAGGCTCAGATGATATCGCGGCGCGGCACGCAAATTGGGAAAAAAGGGGGCGATGCAAGCAGCGCGCGGCGTTGCACTGCAGCAAACGGGCAAAGAAAGATGCGCACGCAACTTTCGGAAAGCCTACACTTTTTTGACTTACTTTACGTAGTCAAAGCATCAGGCATAAAGTCTTCAGCGAAGCTGCGCTTTCAACGAGACGTACTCACCGGTTCGAGGAGTTGCCCCCATGTTGCTTCGTGTACTTGCTGCGCTGCCGTTCGTCGGCATTCTGCTCGGCATCCCGTTTGTGAATCGTGTCGAGCCGCTGGTGCTCGGCATGCCGTTCGTGCTGGCCTGGATCGTCATGTGGGTGGTGCTGAGTTCGATCATCATGGCGATCATTTACCGTCTGGACCCGAGCAACCGTCAGCTCGCGGCGGACGGCGAGGAGGTCCGATCATGAGCGCACTCGTCATCATTGCGGCGATTACCCTGTTTGCGCTGTACCTGGGCGTGCGCGCGCGGCGCGGTCACGACATGAGTCTCGAACAGTGGACCGTGGGCGGCCGCAGTTTCGGCACCGCGTTCGTGTTCCTGCTCATGGCGGGCGAGATCTACACCACTTTCACCTTCCTCGGCGGCAGCGGCTTTGCTTATGGCAAGGGCGCACCGGTCTACTACATTCTTGCCTACGGCACGCTCGCTTACATCCTCTCGTACTGGATGCTGCCGCCCATCTGGCGTTACGCCAAAAATCACCGGCTCGTCTCGCAGCCCCACTTCTTCGCGCGCAAGTACGACAGCCCGGCGCTCGGCACGCTCGTCGCGCTGGTCGGCGTGGCCGCGTTGATTCCGTACCTCGTGCTGCAACTCAAGGGCCTTGGCATCATCGTCGCAACAGCCTCGTATGGCGCGATTTCTTCGACGGCCGCCATATGGATCGGCGCGGCGGTGGTGACGGCTTACGTGATTGTCTCCGGCGTGCGCGGCTCGGCGTGGAATTCGGTCGTGAAAGATCTGCTGATTCTGGCGATCGTGCTGTTTCTCGGCATCTATTTGCCGTTGCACTATTACGGCGGCTTCGGCGCGATGTTCCACGCAATCGATGCCGCGCGCCCGGGTTTCCTGACCTTCCCGGCCAAGGGGTCGAGCGTGACCTGGTTCCAGTCGACCGTGCTCCTGACCGCGCTGGGCTTCTTCATGTGGCCGCACACGTTCGGTTCGATTTACACAGCGAAGGACGAGCGTATTTTCCGGCGCAACGCGATGGTACTGCCGCTGTACCAGCTCATTCTGCTGTTCGTGTTCTTCGTGGGCTTTGCGGCGACGCTGAAGGTGCCGGGCCTGAAGGGTG
The DNA here is from genome assembly GCF_035656215.1 of Paraburkholderia sp. Lineage (GTDB taxonomy): Bacteria > Pseudomonadota > Gammaproteobacteria > Burkholderiales > Burkholderiaceae > Paraburkholderia. Next base: position 8,010 of record NZ_DASRSY010000180.1, on the reverse strand, counting down.
GCGACATCGACCTGTCGCTGTTCCGCCTGTCGTTGCAGACTTTCGACCCGTGGTTCGTCGGCGTGATCGGCGCGGCGGGGATTCTGACGGCGCTGGTGCCGGGATCGATGATTTTGACGTCGGCCTCCACGCTGCTCGCCAACGACGTGTATCGCGGCATGGTGAACCGCAATGCGTCGGATGCGACGGTGACCAAGCTCGCGCGCTTCCTGGTGCCGGTGGTGGCACTGGTGGCGGTGGGTTTTACGCTGCACGGCGGCGAGACCATCGTGGCGTTGCTGCTGATGGGCTACAGCTTCGTGACCCAGCTGTTTCCGGCGGTGATCTGCAGTTTGCTGCGGCGTAACCGGGCGACCAAGTATGGCGCGTTTTGCGGGATTCTGGCGGGCGTCGCGGTGGTCGCCCTGACGACCACCATGCATCTGAGTGTTGCGCAGTTGATGCCGTTTTTGCCTGACGCACTGAAGGACGTCAATATCGGCTTCCTGGCGTTGGCCGTGAACATCATTGTTTTTGCTGCGGTGAGCGCTATGACGCAGCCGCGGCCGGTCGAGCAGACTCACGCGCCGGTGCACTAAGGTTTCCTGCGGCTCTTCCTGTATTGCGGTTGAAGGGGCTGGTCGCCTTGGGCGCCAGCCTTTTTTGTGCTTTCACGCTATGCGCTGCGGCACGCCTATCGTCCGTGGAGCTACCGATGCAGTCGCCCGTTCTCCGAGTCGCTCGTCCAACCAATGATCTGCGCAAGCTCGCCGATTTCTATACCAGAGGGTTAGACTTCGAGGTTCTCGCCCGCTTCGAAAATCACGAGGGTTTCGACGGCATCGTGCTTGGGCGGCGTGGGGATAAAAAACATGAGGAGCGAATGAATGAACTATCTTCTTTACTACTCGCCGGGCGCGGCAAGCATGGCAGTTCACTGGATGATGATAGAAATGGGCATCCCGTTCGACGCCCGTCTCGTCGACATCGACGCCGGCAATCAACGGAACCCTGAATACCTGCGGCTGAATCCCTCAGGCCGCGTTCCTACGCTGGTGGTCGACGGAACGCCGCGCCACGAGTCGGCCGCGTTGCTCATCCTGCTGGCCGAGCGGCATCCTGACGCCGCCCTGGCACCTGCGCCCGGCTCCGCTGATCGTGCTGCATGGCTGGAGCTCATGGTCTATCTGGCCAACACGCTCTTGCCCGCCATGCGCGACTGGTTTTACGCGGATGTCGACGGCGATCCTGCCGGCGCCGAAGCAGTCCGGGCGCTCGCGCAGCGGCGCATCGAGGAAGCCTGTGACCGGCTCGACGCAGATCTCGCCGACGGACGTGACTATCTGGTCGGTGGCGAGTTCAGCACCGCCGATTTCCTCGCGGTCGTGATAATGCGCTGGACACGCAATATGCCGCGCCCCGCACTTGGCTGGCCGCATCTCGCGCGCTATATTCGCGGGCTGCGCGCCCTCCCCTCGTTCATCGAATTGAATGCGCGGGAAGGGCTCACCGAATGGCGCAACCAGGACGATTGATGCGCGCTCAACCAATTGGCGGCCGGTGGTGGTCGGCAGGACCGACCGGCCGTGGAAACCGCGTGAAAGCCACTCGCCAGTTAGTTCGCTCGCGTGCCGACGATCACAATGCCGCGTGACAGTCCGCTCACGTTATCGACCGCCTGGGCCCCTGCATACAGTTGCGTGACCGGCACCCACACCGCCGGATACTTGTGAACTGAAGCGCTGCTCATTCGACCTGTCGCACGTCACCGCCGAAGTCGATCCAACGGAACTGATGGCCTGAACATGGCAATTGAATCCCCCTGCATCGACATCTGCAAAATCGACGGCAAAACGGGCTTCTGCATTGGATGCCTGCGGACCCGGGAGACGCAAACCCCGTAACGGCGCCAGTCAGTTCGCCCGGTCGACGAACGCATAACTGTTCTTGCCGCTGCGCTTGACCCGGTACATCGCTTCATCTGCCGCGGCCACGAGGCGATGGTAATCGTCGATGGGATCCGGAAAACTGGCGATGCCGATGCTGGCGCGAACCAGTCCGACGCCCATCTCCTTGTCTGTTTGAACCACGCAGGCAATGAGCCGCCGGGCAATTTCACTGAGCTCCGCATCTGTCGAAAATTCTCGAACCAGGACAGCGAATTCGTCACCGCCGATCCGGGCGACGACATCGACTTTACGCACCGACTCACGAAAGCGTTTCGAAACCGCAATCAGAAACTCATCACCGACGCGGTGGCCGAGCGAATCATTGACCTGCTTGAATCCATCCAGATCGACATACAGCACGGCAAGTTTGCAAGACGCCGCCACTGCGGGCGATTTCGTCGCAGCCGCTTCGAGCGTGGCGAACAGCTTGCGCCGGTTCGGCAAGCCGGTCATCGCGTCGTGCAGCGCCGCGTGCTCGAATTCGTGCGACTGGCCTGCCAGTTGACGATTCCGTTTGGCATACATTCCCAGCGCGGTGATCAGCATGCAGAACAGCAACGCCGCCAACGCGATGAGCGTGCGCGCGACGTGGGCAATCCGCATGCGTACGTCGGCGCTGTCGGTGTCGCGCTGCGCTCGCCAGTACGTCGACACGTCACTCAACAAGGCATCCGTGCCGCGCAGATCGGCGTCGGGTGTGAGCGAAGATGGGGGCAGATGCGGCGCCGCCGACGGACTCGCATTTACCAGCGCCGCGAGTGAGGTAAGGCGATGGGTGAGTTCGGTTCGAGCGTGCAGATACCCGGCGGTTTTGGTCGCCGTGGCGTCGGGCAGTTGCGCCCAGATGCCGACCAGACTCCGGGCGCTTTCCGTCCGTTCAACCGCGTCGAGAACCAGTCCCGCATATTCCTGCTTCAATTGATCGGAAAAGATCGTCCTGATTTGCAGCGCAAGATACAAAAGGCCAATCAGCAGACAAACCAGCGAGGCGGCGGCGATCGCAGCCGGGCCCGGCCTGAAGCGGATCGCAAAGGCACGCCCACGAGCGGCGCGCTGGATGCGAATCCCATCAGGGATGGGAATAGGTGTCTTGCTGGCTTCCGGTGCCATGCTGGCGATAGCTTACGCGCCGAAAGAACGAACTCATCCGGGCGAACAGACTCTCCTTGTGTCTGGCATTCGCCGTCGAACGAGACCGGCGATCCTGCTGGGCGAGACGCGCGTCTTTGCCAGAACGGTTCGACGCCAACTGCTGGGATGGGCGCGCCGGGCGCTGAGCGGCAGGGACAGAAGACGCGGCGGCACCACGTGTTGCGTCGGCCATGCTGGGTTGACTGGCCCTAGGCGTCGGGATTCGCGTGACTGGACCGGACCAGGAGGCCTGTTTGCTTCCTTCTTCTCCGTCCGATGCTGCCGCTGTCGCCTGCATGTGCGCTGTTGCCGGTGTACCTGCCGTTGTCTGCGTTGCCTTTGTCACTGGCGTGGCGACAGTTGCGTGCATGCCGGACGCCGTCCGCTTCGCTGCGGCCGTCGTCGCCGATTGCGGCGCTGCCGCGAAAATTGCCGCCCCTGGCGGTGCCATCGATTTCGCCGACGCCGGGCCTACAGCCGCCGACGCAGCGGTGCCGAGCGCCTGCCGCGCGCCCTTCATGGCCTCGGCATACGCTTGCTGATCGTGGTTGAACCAGACGCCGTACGCCACCGTACCCACCACGCCAAAAGCTAGCGCGCTTGCCGTCGCGACACATAGTGCAAGACGTCCGAATCGCACGGGCGGTGCCGCAGCCACCGGCTCAGCGCCGGCGTCGAAACCAGTATCCGGATTCTCTCCGGCAGAATTTGGCAAATCGGTATCGTTGAGCATCGCAATACTCGGAAATCCTTATGTCTGACGTTTAGGCAGACATTGTTCGCACGATTCAACGGCGGTCGATCTGGAATTGTTAGAGGAATGTGTTCCGCTACGCCGGGTAGCGGCCATACGGTGATGCTGCGCTTTAAACGCCAGTTTTGCGAGCCTGCTGTGCATCGATAAAACAGGTAAAAGATTCAACACCGTGTGTATCTACGGGTAGCGCAGCGAGCCGGTGCAGGCCGCGCCTACGCTGCGCTGGAGGCCGGCGATTTGACCATGCGCCGCGGCTCTCTGCCATGCAATAAACACGCCAATATGAAACGCTGATTTGCGGCCACCGCTTAAAACGCTACGCAGGCTCATGGGGACGCATGGGGCCCCATACTGAAGCCGGCGCCTATTGCACGGTGATCGTTTCTTTCATATTCGGGTGGATGCCGCAAAACACCTTGTACACGCCCGGTTTGTCGAACTTGAACTGGTACGTGTCGTTCTGATCGAGCGCGGCGGAACGGAACATGCCCGCGTCGTTCACAACCGTATGCGGCTCGCCGTCGAGATTTTTCCATGTCACTGTGGAGCCGGCTTTGACCGTTAGCGCCATCGGCGAAAACATGAAGTTCTTGATGACCACGGCGTTGGGCGTCTCTGCCCGCGCAACGGAAAGTCCCGCCGACGCCGCGATAAACGTCGAACTCCCGAGCAGCACAAAGAACGTGCGGCGAATAGTATTAGTTTGCATAACTGATCTCCTGCGAGAAAAAAATCCTGAAATCAAACGAGCGTCGTATCGGCAAGCGTCGCTTTGAGCGGATGACGCGCGATTTTTATGCTGGTCACACCGAGCATCTTCGGGAGCTGGTCGCTCGCGACCGTAAGAGGCCCAGGGCCGGGACCATTGCCAGCGGTCGGCTGCGGATAGGCTGTTGAGCGCGCGGTATGGAAGGTGATATTGCCTTCGACCTTCGACACGATCTGGTGAATATGGCCGTTCAGCACGGTTACCGAGCCAAAGCGCTTCAGATAGCTCATTGCCTGACCGGCGTCGCCCGTGCCCCACCCCCACGGCTCGTAGATCGTCCACATCGGCATATGTGCAAAGACGACAATCGGCGTGCTGGACGAGCGGCCCTTCAGGTCGTTTTCCAGCCAGGCGAGTTGATCGTCGCCGAGTCCACCCAGGCCGTTAGGCTTGAAATGCATCACGTTGACGAGCGCGACGAAGTGCACGCCGTTGTGGTCGAAGCTGTAATAGCCTTTATTGTCCGACGCCTTGCCGAAGCGGTTGAAGTATTCGGTTCCGGGGCCGTCTGTCACGTCGTGCTCGCCCGGCACGGTGTGGAGTTCCGTGATATTCAGGCCCGACATCAACTGCGCCGCCAGATCGAACTCTGCCGGCTTGGAGAGATGCGTGATGTCGCCCGTATGGATGGTCAGTGCAGGCTTGACCGGCATGGCGTTGACGTAGTCGATCGTCTGTTTGAGCGTGCCTGCAACGTCCGGGTTGGCTTCCTTATTGAAGCCGATATGCGAATCGCTGATCTGCAGAAAAAGCGGCAGCCCCACGGACGTCGAGGATGATTTCGCGTCGGCCGCGAGCGCCAGTTCCACCGGCGTGAGAATGCCGCCGGCAAGAACGAAGACCGTGCCGACTCCACCGAAGGCGAGACATCTCAGCGCGCCGCGGCGTGAGGGGTTAAATGCAGGGTTGAATGCAGGATCGGATGAATGGTGTGACGACATGTTGACCTCACGATAAGGATTCGCAGGCAAACCGCGGGATCATCCCGCGGGCCTCACGACTCGGTTCATCAGGAAGACTGCGGTGCCGCCGGTTTTATTCCCGGAACAGAAAATTTGGCGCGCTGGTTAGCGAATCCAGCCGCATGGACCTATATGTCTGACGCCAGAACAAATGGGAATAGCCGCGCCGCGGCGGCGGTCTTGCAGATGAGAGAACCTGAAAGGAGTAGCTAACATGGACATCATCGGCATGGCCCGTGCCTCGGGCATGGCGGTCATCCTGGACGGCAGGATTGGTCGCGAGGAGTATCAGAGCGTGTGCGGTTCGCTATCCGCGTTACAGCGATTTGCGGAAGCGGTGCAGGGTGCGGTACAACAGAGGAGCGGATATCAGAAGCGCACCACCACGCCCGTGCGCAGAGCGTGAGACAAGGCCGGCCCGGCGTGGCTGCGCGTACGACGCGGCTCGCCTGCGGTCTCCCAAGCCGTTTTCCGGAGCATACGAATTGACGGGAGGGTAATGTGCCACCGGAATTTCAGCTCATTCTGCGCCGCCTGCAACTCGGATCGGGCGTGGTGCTGCTCATTTATCTATTTTTGCACCTGGTCAATCATGCGCTCGGCATCTGGTCGCTCGATCTTGCCGGACGCGGACTCACGTTCGCTCTGTTGATCTGGCATAGCGTGCCTGGCACGATCCTGCTGTACGGTTCGGCCCTTCTGCATTTCGCGCTGGCTGTGCACACGATTTACGGGCGTCGTCACTGGGCGCTCCCACCCGCCGAATGGATCCGGTTGTGGGCCGGACTCAGCCTGCCTCTGCTGCTGATCCGGCATGCGGTCGCGACGCGCCTCGCGGCATCGCTGTATGGTTTCGAGCCGAACTACGAGCGGATCGTGATCGCGCTGATCGCGAGCGGCACGCAGGGTCTGCAGCTAGCACTGCTTGCGCCGGGCTGGATCCATGGCTGCCTCGGCGTGTGGTTTCGATTGCGTCACTATCCGGCGATGCAACGCGCGAGGCCCGCACTGCTTGCCCTGCTCATTGTTTTGCCATTGCTGTCCGCCGTGGGTTTTCTGCGGATGAAGCAAGCTGTCGTAGCAATGCATGCTGTCCTCCCTGCGCCTGATTCGAAACTGCTGGCACACCGGCTTGTGCTCGATACGTGGCGTCACAGTCTCGTCACGCTTTACCTTGCCGTGCTCGTTAGCGCGCTTCTGGCGGGTCTGGTGCGGAATTGGCTGGAGCGACGACCGCGTTCGGCATGATCCAGCAACTGCGCCAATCTCATCGATCCAGTTTGGAGCTTGCTGGATGATCAGCGGTTGCGACGCGTGCAGCCAATGAATGTAGTCGTGCCGTGGCCCGCATCGCGGAGGATGCGGGCCACGGCCCTGCCCTTTACGACGGCTAGATACCGTCTATCTGGCTTACCGGGCTTACCGGACTTATTGCGCCTGCTGCGCTTGCGGCTTCAGCTTGAACTTGCCTTGATACCGGATCGTCGGACGCAGTGACTGTGTCGTCGGCGCGGTCATCAACATCTGACGTGCAAGCGGCGCGGCAGTTGGGCTCAGCGAGCCGATGCTGGTTGCCCGCGACGGATCCGCCAGACCGTTCTTCACCAGCAGCTTGGCCTCGAGTTGCAGACTGGTCAGCAAAACCGGATCCTTCAGCGCGTTACCCTGCGCCAGCAACTGACTCCACGCGTTGTTGCTGTAGTTCGTCACGTAGTAGTCGAGACCGCTCGGATCCGCGAGCACAGCGGAACAGCCGTTCAGGCGAACCTGCGTTTGCACGTCCTTCATCGCAATCGTCTTGCGCGATGTCAGTCCGTCGCCATAGGCCAGCGTCAACGGAATGGTCCATTGCGTGCCGGGATACTGGTTCTGGTTCGGGAATGGCGACTGCTTCAGCGTGACCACCGTCTGATTGGTCGTCAGATCGCACTGGGTGTCGAGCGAAATCAAAGGTACGCCGGTTTGCCGCACGAAACTGTCGCCAATCGCGACCATCGGCTCACCGCTTGCTTTGGCCAGTTCGTCCCACAAACGCTTCGGCGTGCCGTTGCCGAGCGAATAGTCGGCCAGATACGACTGCAGCCCCTTGCGCAACACGTCCTCGCCCAGATAGTTCTCCAGCATCTTCAGTACATGGCCGCCTTTGTCGTACGTAAAGGCGCTTGCGCTCAGCACGAAGTCGTTCGACGCCCAGCCGTTGAAGTTCGGCTGCACCGGGAACGCAGTGGATTTCAGATCAGCGTTGATCACCGCGTACTTGTTCTTCACGTCGTCGACCCAACTGAAGCGATCCGGGAAGAAGCGCACCTTGGTCTTGTTTTCGAAGAACGTCGCGAACGATTCGTTCAGCCACACGTCGTCCCACCAGTCGAGCGTAACCAGATCGCCGAACCATTGGTGCGCGGCTTCATGCGTCAGAACCGTCACGCCATAGTCGGACATGGTGGTGCCCGGCGCCGGCAG
>NZ_DASRSY010000179.1:0-3027 GCF_035656215.1 Paraburkholderia sp. | reverse complement strand
AGCAGTCTGAGCCCGTCCACAAAGGACGGGCTTTTTGTTTGGCCTGCGTTGCAACACACGGCGTGTTGCAACCCTCAGCGCTTACTTGTGCTTCGCGTTGATCACGGCTTCCGCGACGTTGTTCGGCGTTTCGGCGTAGTGCTTGAACTCCATCGTGTACGTCGCGCGGCCTTGCGTCGCAGAACGCAGCGATGTCGAGTAGCCGAACATCTCGGCGAGCGGCACTTCGGCGCGCACCAGCTTGCCGCCGCCACCGGCGATGTCTTCCATGCCTTGCACCATGCCGCGCCGGCTCGACAGGTCGCCCATCACGTTGCCCATGAAGTCTTCCGGCGTTTCCACTTCGACGGCCATCATCGGTTCGAGCAGCACCGGTTTCGCTTTGCGCATGGCGTCCTTGAAGGCCATCGAACCGGCCATGCGGAACGCGTTTTCGTTCGAGTCGACATCGTGGTACGAACCGAAGGTCAGCGTCACCTTCACGTCGACCACCGGATAGCCCGCCAGCACGCCGGCCTTCAGCGTTTCCTGAATGCCCTTGTCGACGGCCGGAATGTACTCACGTGGAATCACACCGCCCTTGATCGCGTCGACGAATTCGTAGCCCTTGCCTTGCGCCGCCGGTTCGAGCGTGATCACCGCGTGGCCGTACTGGCCGCGGCCGCCCGACTGTTTGACGAACTTGCCTTCGACGTCTTCGATCTTGTTGCGCACCGTTTCGCGGTAAGCCACCTGCGGCTTGCCGACGGTCGCCTCGACGCCGAACTCGCGCCTCATCCGGTCGACCAGAATTTCCAGGTGCAACTCGCCCATCCCGGAGATGATGGTCTGGCCGGATTCCTCATCCGTCTGCACGCGGAACGACGGGTCTTCCTGCGCCAGACGATTGAGCGCGATGCCCATCTTCTCCTGGTCGACCTTGGTCTTCGGCTCGACGGCCTGCGAAATCACCGGCTCCGGGAAGATCATCTTTTCAAGAATGATCACATGCTGCGGGTCGCACAGCGTGTCGCCCGTGGTCGCTTCTTTCAGGCCCACTGCCGCGGCAATGTCCCCGCAGTAGACTTCCTTGATTTCCTTGCGCTCGTTTGCATGCATCTGCAGGATCCGGCCAAGGCGTTCCTTCTTTTCCTTGGTCGCGTTGTAGACGGTATCGCCCGAATTCACCACGCCCGAATACACGCGGAAGAAAATCAACTGGCCCACGAACGGGTCGGTCATGATCTTGAAGGCGAGCGCGGAGAACGGATCGTCATCTTTCGGATGACGCTCGATTTCGCGGTCGTACTCGTCGTGACCGCTGATCGCGGGAATGTCGAGCGGTGACGGCAGATAGTCGATGACGGCGTCGAGCATGGCCTGCACGCCCTTGTTCTTGAACGCGCTGCCGCACAGCATCGGCACGATCTCGTTCTTGATCGTGCGCACGCGGATGCCGTGCTTGATTTCCTCTTCGGTCAGCGTCTCGCCGCCCAGGTATTTGTCGAGCAGTTCCTCGCTCGCTTCAGCGGCGGCTTCGACCATCTTGTCGTGCCATTCCTTCGCGGTAGCTGCGAGTTCCGGCGGAATATCCCTGTACTCGAATTTGATCCCCTGGTTCTCTTCGTCCCAATAGATCGCCTTCATCTTGACGAGATCGACCACGCCCTGGAAATGATCTTCCGCACCGACCGGAATCTGGATCGGCACGGCGACGCCCTTCAGACGATCGGCGATCTGCCGCTGCACGCGGAAGAAATCCGCGCCCACACGGTCCATCTTGTTGACGAACGCAATGCGCGGCACCTTGTACTTGTTCGCCTGACGCCACACGGTTTCGGACTGCGGCTGCACGCCGCCGACCGAGTCGTACACCATGCACGCGCCGTCGAGCACGCGCATCGAGCGCTCCACTTCAATCGTGAAGTCGACGTGACCCGGGGTGTCGATGATGTTGATCCGGTGTTCGGGATAGTTGCCGGCCATGCCCTTCCAGAAGGCGGTGGTGGCCGCCGACGTGATGGTGATGCCGCGCTCCTGCTCCTGTTCCATCCAGTCCATCGTCGCAGCACCGTCGTGAACCTCGCCGATCTTGTGGGTCACGCCTGTGTAGAACAGGATGCGTTCGGTGGTGGTGGTTTTGCCGGCGTCGATGTGAGCGCTAATGCCGATATTCCGGTAGCGCTCGATGGGAGTCTTGCGGGGCACGTGAACCTCCTTGGAATGGCGCGCCTGAAACGCTTGCCGGGCGGCAGTCTGTGCTGCCCGGGGAGCCTTTTTTGCTGCTTTGCTAAGAATACTAGGATAGCGCGTCGGCCCGGCTTTTGCAGGAATCTTGCCAGCCACGCGTGAAGGCCTGCTGACATGGGCTTACGGGCCGGCGCGAGGCTCCGCCGTGCAGTGCGGGCCTCGCTCTGAACGCAAAAAAGCCGGTGCCTCGCATAAGGCACCGGCTTTTTCTGAAAAGCGGCCGCTGATGAAGCGGCAGGGTATCGCCGTGGTTGGCGCGCTGTTATTGCGCGGCCGGCAAGCCCTGGATTTTCATCCCCGGTTTGATGCCTTTCGACGAGAACCAGCCCTTGCTCATTTCCAACGCATACACACCGTTGTTCTTCGGGCAGTGATTGTTGGTGGTCTCGGCCTGCATTTCGTCGATGTCGGTGACCGTGCCGTCGGCGCGCATGAAAGCGATCGACAGCGGGATCAACGTGTTCTTCATCCAGAAGCAATGCACCGCGGTTTCATTGAAGACGAACAGCATGCCTTCATTCGGCGCGAGGGTCGTGCGATACATCAGACCTTGTTCGCGGTCCGCGTCGTTGGCGGCGACGGCCGCGTCGATCACGAACATGCCCGCGGTCAGCTTCGCGCGCGGAAAGTCGCCGGGCTGCTTCGCGCCGGCCGGCATGTCTTGCGCATGAGCGGGGGCAGCGGTGGTCGCGGCGAACGACATCGCGGCGAGCGGCAGTGCAACGGCAACAGCGAAACGCGCAATCAACGAGCGCATGGGAAATCGCACGGCATGACTCCTTGCTGGAAATTAACCCG
>NZ_DASRSY010000178.1:0-3720 GCF_035656215.1 Paraburkholderia sp. | reverse complement strand
GAACTCGATCAATTCACCGAGGTACATATATGCAGTGTAGTCCGAACAGCGCGCGGCCTGTTGCATGTTGTGTGTGACGATCACTACCGTGTAATCGCTCTTCAATTCGGCGATCAACTCTTCAATGCGGCCCGTGGAAATCGGGTCGAGCGCGGAACACGGTTCGTCGAGCAGCAGCACTTCGGGACGGATCGCGATACCGCGCGCGATGCACAAACGCTGCTGCTGGCCACCTGACAAGCCATAGCCGCTCTGGCCCAATTTGTCCTTCACTTCATTCCACAGCGCGGCCTTGGTCAGCGCCCATTCCACGCGATCGTCCATTTCCGAGCGCGGCAGCGTTTCGAACATCTTCACGCCGAACGCGATGTTGTCGTAAATCGACATCGGAAACGGCGTCGGCTTCTGGAACACCATGCCGATCCGCGCGCGCAGCAGCGAAATATCGCGCTTGGAGGTCAGCAGGTTTTCGCCGTCCATCAGGATCTCGCCTTCGGCGCGTTGCTCCGGATAGAGCGCGTACATCTTGTTGAGCGTGCGCAGCAAGGTCGACTTGCCGCAACCCGACGGGCCGATGAACGCGGTCACCTTGCCTTCGGGAATCCGCAGATTGATGTTCTTCAACGCGTGATACTTGCCGTAGAAGAAATTCAGGTCGTTGATCTCAATCTTCGGGCGCGACGGCGCTTGCGCCTGGCCGCTTTGGGCGGGATCGAAACCGGCGGGCGCCGTCGAACGCGCGGCCGGATTGAGTTGAGTTTCTGCCATATTCATCGGATTACACTCCGCCCTTACTTATTCGAAAAGATCGTGCGCGCGAGGATGTTTAATCCCAGCACCGCGAGCGTGATCAGGAAGACGCCGGCCCACGCGAGCGATTGCCATTGCGCAAACGGGCTCATCGCGAACTTGTAGATCGTGACCGGCAGGTTCGCGACCGGCTGGTTCATGTCCATCGAGAAGAATTGATTCGACAAGGCCGTGAACAGGAGCGGCGCGGTTTCGCCGGCAATCCGCGCGACGCCGAGCAGGACGCCCGTGATAATGCCCGCGATCGACGCCTTCAGCGTGATCGACATCACCATCTTCCACTTCGGTGTGCCGAGTGCGAAAGCGGCTTCACGCAGTGCATTCGGCACCAGCTTCAGCATGTTCTCAGTGGTACGGATCACGATCGGAATCTGCAGCAGCGCGAGCGCGAACACACCCGCCCAACCGCTGAAGTGGCCCATCTTCGCGACAACCAGCGCGTAGACGAACAGGCCCACCACGATCGACGGCGCCGACAACAGGATGTCGTTGATAAAGCGCGTGAGACTCGCAAGCCAGCCCTTCTGGCCGTACTCGGCGAGATAGACGCCCGCCAGAATGCCAATCGGCGTGCCGACGAAGGTTGCGAGCGCAACCAGCATCACGCTGCCGACAATCGCGTTGGCAAGACCGCCGCCATCGGTGTTCGGCGGCGGCGTGGATTGCGTGAACAATTCGATCGACAGGCCGCCGATGCCAAGGCGCAGCGTCGTGTAGAGAATCCACACCAGCCACAGCAGGCCGAACGCCATGGCCGCGAGCGACATGGTCAGCGCAAGCGCATTCTTCGCGCGGCGGCGGCCTTGCAGACGCACGCGCATTGCCTCGAGCGCATCGGCGTCGTTCGAACCCGGCATATTCAAGGTGGGTTGGCTCATTTCGCGCCCTCCCCTTTTTCGAGGCGGAGCAGCATGATCTTCGAAATCGCCAGTACGACGAAAGTAATCACAAACAGGATCAAGCCGAGTTCCATCAGCGCCGACGTATGCAGGCCCGGATCCGCTTCCGCGAATTCGTTGGCGAGCGCCGAGGTAATGCTGTTGCCCGGCGAAAACAGCGAGACGTTATCGAGCAGATTGGTGTTACCGATCACGAAAGTAACCGCCATCGTCTCGCCGAGCGCGCGGCCGAGGCCGAGCATCACGCCGCCGATCACGCCGCTCCTGGTGAAGGGCAGCACGATCTTCCACATCACTTCCCACGTCGTGCAGCCGATGCCATACGCCGATTCCTTCAGCAGGACCGGTGTGACTTCGAACACGTCGCGCATCACCGAGGCGATGTACGGAATGATCATGATCGCGAGAATCACGCCCGCGCAGAGAATGCCGATGCCGATCGGCGCACCCTGAAACAGCGCGCCAACGAACGGGATACCGCCCAACACGGTGCCGAGCGGCTTCTCGAACCACACAGCGAAAATCGGTGCGAACACCAGCAGACCCCACATGCCGTAGACGATCGACGGGATCGCGGCAAGCAGTTCGATGGCGATGCCGAGCGGACGGCGCAGCCACGCGGGCGCGAGTTCGGTCAGGAAGAGCGCGATGCCGAAGCTGACGGGCACCGCGATGATGAGCGCAATGAGTGAGGTCGCGATCGTGCCGTAAATGGGCACCAATGCGCCGAATTGCTTGCTAGGTGGATCCCAGTCGGCGGTCCACAGAAACGCGAGACCGAAATGTTTGATCGACGGCAAGGAGGCGACGACCAGTGAAACGATGATGCCGCCGAGTAGCAACAGGGTGATGATAGCGGCGAGACGGGCAAGGCCGCCGAAAATGACGTCGCCGGCGCGGCTGGGCGCTTTCTGCTGCGACGCGCTGCCGGGCGGTGTCGACCTCGCCGCGCCAGGCGCTAAATGGATATCGGACATGAGAGCCTGATGGACCTGTTTCCAGTTGCCGTACGACACTTGTCGTGCGGCGGACGATGCTGGGCTAATGCCGCCGGGGTAATGCCATTGGCCGTCCCCGACTGAGGACGGCCAATGTATTGCTGGATGCTTTACTGCAACGCTTAGTCAGCAATCGGCTTGCCGGCAGCGTCCTTCACCTGCAACTTCCACTTCGTACGAATTTCCGCCGTGACCGACTCCGGCAACGAGATGTAGTCCAGATCGTTTGCAGCCTGGGTGCCGTTCTTGAACGCCCAGTCGAAGAACTTCAGCGTTTCCGTGCCTTGCGCCGGCTTGTCCTGTGCCGTGTGCAGCAGCACGAAGGTTGCGCCGACGATCGGCCATGCGTCCTTGCCCGGCTCATTTGTCAGGATCTGGTAGAACGACTTCGACCAGTCAGCACCCGCAGCCGCTGCCTTGAACGTTTCCGTCTTCGGCTCGACCACAGCGCCCGTCGAGTTCTTCAGGCTGACGTACGTCATGTGGTTCTGCTTCGCATACGCCCACTCCACGTAGCCGATTGCGCCCGGCAGACGTTGCACGAAAGCGGCGACGCCGTCGTTGCCCTTGCCACCCGTACCCGTCGGCCAGCTGACCGTTGCGCCTTCACCGACCTTCGACTTCCAGTCCGCGTTCACCTTCGACAGGTAGTTCGTCCAGATGAAGCTCGTGCCCGAACCGTCAGCGCGGCGAACCACGGCGATGTCGGTATCCGGCAGCTTGACCTTCGGGTTCAGTGCAGCGATCGCCGGATCGTTCCACTTCTTGATCTTGCCCAGGTAGATGTCGCCGAGCACTTCGCCCGACAGCGTCACTTCACCGGCCTTCACGCCCGGCACGTTGACAACCGGAACCACGCCGCCGACAACCGTCGGGAACTGGAACAGCCCTGCCTTCGCGAGTTCGTCGTCCTTCAGCGGAGCGTCCGAGCCTGCGAAATCGACAGTCTTCGCTTCGATCTGCTTGATACCGCCCGACGAACCGATACCTTGATAGTTAACCTTGCCGCCGCC
>NZ_DASRSY010000177.1:0-4163 GCF_035656215.1 Paraburkholderia sp. | reverse complement strand
TTTGGCCGCCGCAGCGGTGGCGATGTTGCCGCCGATCACTTCGACGTGCGGGAATTTCTGTTTGACCCACTTGACGCGCTCGAGCACGCCCTTGCTGTGGCCGTGCGCCGTGTCGACAACGATCACGTCCACACCCGCCTGCACCAGCAGTTCAACGCGTTCTTCGTTGTCTTCGCCCACGCCGACCGCAGCGCCTGCGCGCAGCTTGCCGTGTTCGTCTTTACACGCGTCCGGGTGTTCGGTTTGCTTGGTGATGTCCTTGACGGTCATCAGGCCGCGCAGTTCGAATGCGTCGTTAATGACCAGCACGCGCTCGAGGCGGTGGCTATGCATCAGCGCCTTGGCTTCGGCGAGCGGCGTGCCTTCCTTGACGGTGACGAGGCGCTCGCGCGGCGTCATGATGTTGCGCACCGGCTCGTCCAGACGCTCTTCGAAACGCAAGTCGCGGTTCGTGACGATCCCGATCAGCTGCGCGCCTTCGACGACCGGAAAACCCGAAATGCCATGCTGGCGCGATAGTGCGATGACGTCGCGCACCTTCATTTGCGGCGGCACCGTGATCGGATCGCGCACGACGCCCGATTCGAAGCGCTTGACCTTGGCAACTTCACGCGCCTGCTCGGCCGGCGTGAGATTCTTGTGGATGATGCCCACGCCACCCATTTGCGCCATCGCGATCGCGAGACGGGCTTCGGTGACGGTGTCCATGGCGGCGGACACGAGCGGCATATTCAGGGAGATGTTGCGGGTCAGCCGGGTCTTGAGGCTGGTGTCGCGCGGCAGAACATCAGAAAAGGCCGGGACGAGGAGCACGTCATCGAACGTGAGTGCTGTTTGGATCAGACGCATGGCAAATCCTATAGGCGCAAAAGCGAATTATACGCGATACCTCCCCGGTTTTCACTGCACTAACAGCAGCTTAGCGAATTTCGGGCGATTTTTTTCGCGACTTTGAACCCTTCGATTTCGCTTCTGCGTTCGCCTCAGGTTCGATCCGGTTTCGTTTGCGCGTTCGGGTGCATGGAGGCGCCGCCCGGGTCGAGCGCGGACAATTCGGGCGGCTTGCGCGCCGTCGAGCCGTCGCGCGGAAGTTAAAAGGCGCCTGAAAACGCCGGATAAAACCGCCGGAATGCAGAATCAAACAAGACACCCCGCCTGCCAGGCGGCTATTCTGCCGACCATTCCAGTTTTTCTTGCAGGGGCAGTCGATGCAGCGCGGTGTGGCATATGGAGTAATGGCCGGGGCCCTATGGGGCATGGTGTTTCTGGTGCCGCGCGTGCTGCCCGATTTTTCGCCGCTGCTGCTGAGCGCCGGCCGTTACACGATGTACGGCATCGTCTCGCTGGCCGCCGCGCTGCCAATGGCCCGTTCGCTCGTCAAACGCCTGACCCGCGAGGATCTCGGCGCGCTGGTCAAACTGGCGTTGGCCGGCAACCTGCTCTACTACCTGCTGCTGACCGCGGCAGTCCATATGATCGGCATCGCACCGGCATCGCTGATCGTCGGCGTGCTGCCGGTCACGGTGACGCTGCTCGGCCGGCGCGATCACGGCGCCGTGCCGCTCGCCCGCCTCGCATGGCCGCTCGCGCTGGTGGTGGCCGGCATCGCCTGCATCAACATCGACGTGTTCACGGTCGCGGACAGCACACCCGTCAGTATCGCGACGAAGCTCCTCGGCCTCGCCTGCGCGGTCGGCGCGCTCGCCTGCTGGACCTGGTTCGCGGTCGAAAACGCCCGTTATCTGCAGCGACAGACGCATTTCAGCGGCAACGAATGGTCGGTGCTCTGGGGCGTGGTGACGGGCGCGCTCGGCGCGGCATTGTGGCTGGTGGTCGCCGTCATGCCCTCTGGCGGCCTGCAGGCGCCGCTCGGCGACGAGCGCTGGCACACCTTCTGGATGCTGAATCTGGGGCTCGCAGTGGGCGCGTCATGGCTCGGCAACGGGCTGTGGAACGCCGCGTCGAAGCGGCTGCCGCTCACTCTGTCCGGTCAGATGATCGTGTTCGAGACGCTATTCGCGCTGCTCTACGCGTTCATCTACGACCAGCGCCTGCCGCGCCCGCTTGAAACGGCGGCGATCCTGCTGCTGGTCGCGGGGGTGTGCTGGTCGGTGCGCCAGCATGCGGCCGACGATTCGTCCGGCGGGGCACCGATCGAGGAAAAAGCCCGAGTTTCGGCGCATTGACTCGGCGCAGTGATCCGGGGCAGTGATCCGGGGCAGTGACTCCGGGCACGCACGGCGCCACGCAACGGCAACGGCCAGGCCGCGCCCACCAGCCGCGCCGCCCTTCTCCAGAACACGCCTAGCGCGAATCCTTGTTCTGCCAGCGGCGCCCTTCAATCGAGCCCGCCTTACGGGTTTTCTCGACGCGCCGCTGACGCGACAGCTTCGGATCCACCAGCAAGGGCCGGTAAATCTCGACGCGATCGCGGTCGGCGAGCACCGTATCGAGCGGCTTGAGCTTGCCGAACACGCCGACCTTCTGCGTGCCCAGATCGATCTGCGGATAACGCCGCAAGATGCCGCTCGCGTCGAGCGCCTGCTGCAGCGTGGCGCCTTCCGGCAATTCCACGGCGATCAGCGTCTGCTCATTGGCGAGCGCGTAGCAGACTTCAATCGACAAGCGCGCGCTCATGCCTTACCGTAGCGCTGATCGGCGCGCTTCACGAACGATTCGACGAAGGTGTTGGCAATGTGGCTGAACACCGGCCCAATGATCTTCTCGAGAATAATGTTGGTGAATTCGTAGTGCAGCGCGAATTCGATCTTGCAGGCATCCGCGCGCAACGGCGTAAAGCGCCAGAAACCGGTGAATTTGCGAAATGGGCCGTCCGCGAACTCCATATCGATGCGCGTGGGCCGCTCCATGCTGTTACGCGTGGCGAAATGCTGCTTGATGCCCTTGAAGTTGATATCGATCTTCGCCTCCATGCCGGTTTCGTCCTGGCGACGGATTTCGACTCCCCCGCACCAAGGCAGGAAGTTGGGGTAATCGGCGACGTCGGTGACGAGGTCGAACATCTGTTCCGCCGAATGGCGGATCAACACGGTTTTCTGGACATCTGCCATAAATTGAACAGCGCGTGGCAAGGGTGGACAAGCGCCGCGGGCTTTCCTTGCCCCGCTTTGCTAAAATCGTGATTTTAAACGAGTTGGGCACTTTCCATTCATGAGCATCATCGACAACAGAAAAGCCTTCTACGACTACTCGGTCGAAGAACGCTATGAAGCAGGGCTCGTGCTCGAAGGATGGGAGGTCAAGGCGCTGCGCGCCGGGCGCGGCCAGATCAAGGAAGGTTACGTTGTCATCAAGAATAACGAACTGTTCCTGATCGGCACGCATATCAGCCCGCTGCCCGAAGCCTCGACCCACATCAACCCGGACCCGGTGCGCACGCGCAAGCTGCTGCTGCATAGCGAGGAAATCAGCAAACTGATCGGCAAAGTCGAGCAGCGCGGTTACACGCTCGTGCCGTTGAACTTCCATTACAAAGGCGGCCGCGTCAAATGCGAGATCGGCCTCGCCAAGGGTAAGAAGCAGCACGACAAGCGTGAGACTGAAAAGAAGCGCGACTGGGAACGCGAAAAGGCGCGCCTGATGCGCTCACCGTCGTAATGGTGGTCTGAGGGCTTGGGCTGGGAGTTGAACTGCGGCCTGGCCTGATTAGCGGCGCGTGATGCGCGGATTTGCCGCGCTTTGCTGCCCGGCCGGCTCGCTGGCAAAAGCTGCGATTCAGCCAGAACTCAACGAAAAATGGCCCGCTTATTTTGCGGGCCATTTTTTTTCGGCAAGGAAAAACGTCAATCAGCGCACGTCCGTCGCGCCCTTCCCCTTGTTCACGATAGTCAGCGCCGACGCGATCATCGAACTCATATCCGCCAGATTACCCGGCACGATCAGCGTGGTGCCCTGCTTCGCCAGGTTACCGAATGCGTTCACATACTGCTCGGCCACCTTCAGGTTCACCGCTTCCATGCCGCCGTTCGACTGGATGGCAGCAGCAATCTTCTGAATCGCCTGTGAGTTAGCCTCCGCCACCGCCAGAATCGCCGCTGCTTGCCCCTGCGCCTGATTGATCGCCGCCTGCCGTTCGCCTTCGGACTTCTGGATCGACGCTTCGCGCCCACCCGAGGCGATATTGATCTGCTCCTGCTTACGTC